>NZ_JBHXLU010000031.1:0-43623 GCF_042720695.1 Streptomyces sp. NPDC058457
GCGGTGCCGGTTCCGGTGTTTGTCAGGGGCGCCATGTCACTCGGTGTTCGGCCAGGTGTGCCAGTACCGCGTGGTTCGCCTCCCAGCCGTCCGGGAACTTCACGAGGGTTCCCAGTTGGACCGGTTCTGTCGACGGGTAGTCGTCCAGGAGGTCGGTCACGCCGGCGCGGCAGATCATGATGCAGGCGTGGCGGTGGCGGGAGGCGAGGACGCAGAGGCGGCCGGTCTCCAGGTGGAAGGCGGTGGCGTCGGGGCGGCCGGAGAGCGGGTGGAGGACGACCGTCACGTCGTACTCACGGCCCTGGAGGCGGTTCGCCGTGTCGACGGTGACGTCCGCCGCGCCCAGCTCCGCCAGGGCCGCGCGGACGGCCGCCGCCTGGTCCCGGTGGGCGGTGCCCACGGCGATCCGGTCGGCGGTGAGGGGTGAGGGGGCGGGGGAGCGCTCGGAGAGGGCCGCGCCGCCGCGGTCGAGCAGGCGTCGTACCACCGTCGCCACGGCCCGGACCGCCTCCGGGTCGGTGCGCGGGGTGTGCCGGGCGGGCAGTTCCAGCAGACCCCAGCCGGACTCCGCCGCCTCGTCGATCACCCGGTCGGGCCCGGAGCCGTCGGAGGGGACGGCGAAGGCGAGGCGCCGGTCGCCGTGGTCGGTGCCGCTGCGGAACGGGGTGTACGGGTAGAACGCGGCGGAGACCAGGGGGGCCGCGGAGGCCGGCAGGCGCCAGGAGACCGGGAGGCGGTGCTGGGGCAGGCCCGGGTTGTGGGCGAGCAGCGTGGAGACGGCGGAGGCCGAAGGGTCGTACGACAGACCCGCCCACTGCTCGCTGCCCACGATCGCGAACGGGTCCAGCTGGCCGGGGTCACCCACGAACAGCGCTCGTTCGAACAGGCCGGCCACGGCGAGCAGCGAGTCCGAGCGCATCTGGTAAGCCTCGTCGACGATCGCGTGCCGCCAGGGCTCGTCCACCTTCACGTGCGCCCACTTCGCGGCGGTGGACAGCACGACCTGCGTCTCCCTGAGGTCGGCCGCCTTCGCCGACTTGCGGACGCTCGGCAGGTCGTCCAGCGCCTTGTCGTACGGGTCGGCGTCACTGCTGTGGAGGCGACCGACGGGGAGTTCCGGGTTCTTCTCGGCGAGCCGCAGGACCAGGTCGTCCACCTGGGCGTTCGTCTGCGCGACCACCATCAGCGGGCGGCCCGCGTCCGCGAGTTCCAGCGCGGCGCGGACCACCAGCGTGGACTTGCCGGCGCCCGGCGGGGAGTCCACGACCACACCCCGGTCGGTGCCGTGCAGGGTGTCGTGGAGGATCGCGGCGGTGGCCTGCGCGGCGGCCGCTCCGGGATCGAAGTCCGTGGTCGTCACAGCACGTCCTCCGCCGTCACGGTGTCGGCCGCCTCCGGTGCCGCCTCGCCCGGCGGGCCGCCGTGCGTCCACGGGGTCTGCTCCGGGTCGGGCAGCTTGGCGCCGCCGCGCTGTTCGTGTTCGAACAGGGTGAAGACGAGCCGGTCGCCCTTCTCCGGCACCGAGCCCTCCTCGGGTTCCTTGCCGCGGCCCATCTTGTCCAGGACGCGCAGCACCAGGACCCCCTCCGCCTCGTACCCGACGAACTCCGTCGACTGCGGCTTGCCGCCCAGCGAGCGGTACGCCTTGGCGCGCTCGCCCAGCTGCGGCCGGTCCTCCGTGCGCACGGTCAGCAGCGGGCGCGGGCTGGGCCGCTTGCCCTCGCTGTACGCCATGACGACATCGAGGACCTCGCCCGCGAACGCCTCCCCGGACAGCCGCCGCCCCGCCATCACCAGCGGGTCGTCGAGAGCCTCCTGGGCGTCGAGGCGGGCCTGTTCGCGCTCGCGCGTGGCCAGCTTGTTGGCGGCCGTGACCGCGTCGTCGCGGCGCGGCTGCGGGGGTTCGCCGGCCAGCACCCGGTCGCGGTGACCGGTGAACGACCAGCGGTCGCGCGTCCACCGCTCCTCGGCCCGGGCGCCCTCCGGCAGCCCGCGCAGCAGGTCGAGGCCCTGCCAGACCGCGTCCCAGGTGGGCCGGGTACGGCTCTCGACCAGTGCGCGGATCTCCCGCTCGACGGCGGTGAGGATCGCCAGCCGGTCGTCGGCCTGGAGGCCGTCCTCGGCCCCGGCGAGGGCGGTGCGCGCCCGGTCGTAGCGCTCGAAGGCCGGGGCCAGCAGCTTGTTGTCGAACGCCGGGTCGGTGGCGGGACCGGCCGGCGGGCACAGCAACTGCCCGTCGCCGTCCCGCGCCAGCTCGGCCACCCGCGCGGCCTGCGCGCCCGTGCTGCCCTCCGGAGGGGCGATCCAGGCGAGCAGCGCGCCCAGGTGCTGGTCCTCGATGCCGGACTGGCCGGTGGCCCAGTGCCGGGACAGCAGGTCCGTCATGGCGAGGAGCAGGGAGGAGCCGGGGACCCGGGCACGCTCGCCGAAGTGGGTGAGCCAGCGGCCGAGCAACGGCACCCGGGGCGGGGCCGGGTAGGGCGTCTCCGGGTCCTGCTCCGCGGTGCGCCGGAACCGCATCGACCGCCCCAGCAGCCGCACGTACTCGACGCCCGCGCGGCCCGGGACGATCAACTGGGGCGCGTCCGCGCACAGTTCGACCTCGACCTTGACCCGCTTGCCGGTCTCCGGGTCGGTCTCGGTGCGTTCGGCGGCCTCGACGCTGTCCGCGTAGGAGTCCAGGTACGGCAGGACGACGTCGGCGAGCTCGGCGAGGAAGGCGAACCGCAGGTCCCGGTCGCGCGGCTGGGGTACGACCAGCAGGCGCGGCGCGTCCCGGTCGGTGCCGACCAGGGCGCCGAGCGGAGCACCGGCCTCACCGGCGGTGGTGAGCGGTACGAAGACCAGCGGGTGGTCGGAGAGGTGCCGGTGGCGGACGGTCGCGGCGGGCTGCGCGGTGCCCGTGCTCACCGCTTCGAGGCGGGCGAGGGTGGTGATCAGGGACACAGGGCCTCCTGGGCGTCGGCGCCGACGCGGGCACTGGTGCTCAGGGCTTCGGCGCGCAGCGCCGCCGCCCGGCGCAGGGCCGCCACCGCCGGGTCGGCCGGGTCGCCGCTCTCGCCGCGCGCCGCCGACAGCACGTCCTCGACGGTGGACAGCCCGCCCAGCTCGGCGCGGGCCGCGCGGCCCAGCGCGGTCACCTCGTCGGCCGCGCGGGAGCGCTGCCGGCAGTGGAAGGCCAGTTCGCAGGCGGACAGGCACTCGGGTGCGTAGGCCGCGGGGACGGCGTCCACGGCGGCCGTGAGCTGCTCCGTCGGCAGGTCCGGGGCGAAACAGGTGCCCGCCGGGAGGGTGTCGGCGATGTCCTGGATACGGGTGAGCCGGGCCAGCTGGCGGGCGGTGACCGCGCGCTGCTTGCGGACGTCCACGGCGGCGGCGGTGGGCAGGTTGGCGAAGTCCTTGGGGCAGACGAGGAGTACGTCGTGGCGGACGCGCGGGGCGGGGGTGAGCCGGGCCGCGACCTGCTCCAGGGCCAGCACGTACACCGCGGCCTGCCGGGCGGCCGCGCCCACCTTCGCCGGGTCGGCGGAACCGTCCAGCATCGGGAAGGACTTGATCTCCACGACCGTCCAGCTGCCGTCCGGGTGCACGACCACCGCGTCCGGCTCCAGGAACGCGGGGGAGCCGGCCACGTCGAGGGCCAGCATCGGATGGTCGAACAGCGCCCAGCCGCCGGCCGCCACGGCCTCGCGCAGCGCCAGCGCCGTACGGGCCGTACGCCCCTCGGGCCCGATCGCGGAGAGGTCCGGCACGGCGGCCCGCTCGGCCGGCTCGGCGCCCGGGTCGAGACGGGTGCGCACCAGCCGCAGCAACTCGGCCCCGCCGTCCGCCTTCACCTTCGCCTCGAAGGCGTTGCCCCGGGTCAGCGCGAACTGCGACTGGCCGAAGCCCGACGGCGAACCGAGGGCACCCGCCAGCGCGGTCTTGTCCACCCCGGCGCCGTCCAGGATCGCCCGCCGCCTGCACCCCGGGTTCGCGGCGAGCGCCGCGAGGGCGCGCGCGTCGAGGGCCTTGGCCGGGACGTCGGGGCCGCGCAGCTCAGCGAGCCGGTGCCGGAGCGCCGTCCCCCGCGTCGGTGGGGGCGGCGTCCGGTTCGGCTGCGGCGGCAGGCCGGGACTCGCGCTGCGCTGGAATTCGCTCACCCGCCGAAGTCTGGCATCCGGCACTGACAATCGGGGAGCCTGCGCTGCCCGAGCGGGCTGCGACGAGGGAGGCGCCCGGGGTGATCCGCACCCGGACGAGATCCGCGACCCGCATCACGTACGGTGCCAGCAGGTAGCCCACGCCCATCACGACCACGCCCGCGACCGCGTCCAGGAAGTAGTGGTTGGCGGTGCCCATGACCACGATCGCGGTCAGCAGCGGGTAGGCCACACCGAGCACCTTGGTCAGGCGGTTGCCGCCGTGGCGCCAGAGCATCACCCCGCACCACAGCGCCCAGCCGCAGTGCAGGCTCGGCATCGCCGCGTACTGGTTGGTCATGCCGCCCATGCCGCGCGGGGCGCTGGCGTCACCGCCCCACCAGCCGTACGAGCTGTACTGGGCCATCGTGTCGACGAAGCCGTACTTCGCGTCCAGCAGCCGGGGCGGGCAGGTGGGCAGCAGGGTGAAGCCGATCAGGCCGATGAACGTGGACGTCATCAGCCAGGTGCGGGCCCGCCGGTAGACCTCGGCGCGCCTGCGGAACAGGAAGACCAGGATCGCCGGGGTGACCAGGTAGTGCAGCGAGGCGTACCAGAAGTCCGCCGGTATGCCGAGCCACGCCTCCCGCGTGAAGAGGCGGTTGAGCGGGTGCTCGGCGTTGAGGTGCAGGGCCTTCTCGATGCGCAGGATCGCCAGGCCGTGGTCGACGGCGGTGCCCGTGTCCCCGCGCGCGAGCAGCCGGCCGGCCGAGTAGCAGCTGTACACCAGCAGGATCAGCGGCAGCTCGGTCCACCAGCGCAGCCGGGTTCGCGCAGCCACCTCGGTGCCTGGTTTCTCGGTCTGCGGCATCCGACTGCCTCCCCCTTCTCGTCCCTGTCCGCGCGGCGCCCGGGGGGCCGACCGTGACACTTTACGTTGCGCGCCTTCCCGCCCATGCGGGGCGCTCAGCACTCAAAGACGCCGGGAACGCGCCCCGGGTTGCCCGCTCCCGGCTCGTTCCCGGCGTGTTCCCAGCGTGGGTGATGATGGAGGTGTCCCGCTTCCGAATTTCTCCCGAAAGGTTCTCTCTCCATGGCACCGCGCATCCTGCTGGCCCGGCATGGACAGACGGAGTGGTCACTGTCCGGCAAGCACACCGGCAGGACCGACGTGCCGCTCCTGGAGGAGGGCCGGCGGGGGGCCAAGTCGCTCGGCGAGCGCCTGCACCGGCCGCCGTTCGACGGCCTCGCCGACGCCGAGATACGCACCAGCCCGCTGGCACGCGCGCGTGAGACGTGCGAACTCGCCGGGTTCGGCGAGCGGGCCGAGCGGTGGGACACGCTGATGGAGTGGGACTACGGGGCGTACGAGGGCCTGACCCCGGCGGAGATCCAGGCGGACCGGCCGGGCTGGCTGATCTGGCGGGACGGGGTGCCCGGGGGCGAGTCCCTGGCGGAGGTGACCGCGCGGGCGGACGAGGTGGTGTCCTGGGCGCGGTCGGCCGACCGGGACGTACTGGTGTTCGCCCACGGGCACATCCTGCGGTCGATCGGGGCGCGGTGGCTGGGCCTGCCGCTGGCCTTCGCGGCACGGATCCGACTGAACCCGACGTCGCTGTCGGTACTGGGGTGGGCTTATGGAGAGCCTGCCATCGAGAGCTGGAACGACTTGGGGCACTTGGCGGGGTGACGGTGGGGGGTTTCGCTCACCGGCGCCCCTTCAGGGGCGCGGGGAACTGCGCGACCAGCCCCCACCGGCCCGCAGCCGACACTCGGCCCCCGCGACCCAGGTCTCGGCCCTACCCAACCCTCGGCGTGGACGCGTGCCGGTCCAGGAACTCCTGGACCCCGCTCGCCCGGCGGTGCGGCAACAGCACCCGTGCCGTGCCCGCCAGCATCCCCTGGATCCGGGACGACTGGACCTGGTCCAGCAGGTCCAGGACCCGCATGCCCGCCGTCGCCGCCTCGTCGGGCCGTCCCCCGCGCGCGAGGTCGTCGGCGAGCTCCGCCGTGTACAGCGCGATGTTCCTGGTGAAGTGCGGGTCCTGCAGGTCGGCGGCCCGGCGTGCGTGCCGTGCGGCCCGTGGCCAGTCGCCCAGCATGGACCAGCACTGCGCCTCCAGGCCCTCCAGCTCGGCCTCTCCGTAGAAGCTCATCCACTCGGGGTCGGCGTCCGAGTGGCCTCGCTCGAAGAGGGCCTGCGCACGGGCCAGCGCCTGTTCGGCGCCGGTGCGGTCGGCGAGCCCGGCCCAGCCGCCTGCCTCGCGCAGGGCGAGCAGGGACATGAGACGGGCCGAGCCCAGGGGGCGGCCGACGCGCTGCGCGGCCTGCGCCGCCCGTACCGCCTCCCGCGGCCGCCCGGCGTCCCGCGCCAGGAACGCCGTGTTGCAGAAGGCATGCGCCTCGAGCCCCGGGTCCCCGGTCATCCGCGCGGTCGCCAGCGCCTCCGCGTAGTGCGAGCGGGCGTCGTCGAAGCGGCCGGAGTCATGGGCCAGCCAGCCCACCGAGATGGCCAGTTCACCGGCGCCCGAGTGCAACCGCTCGGCGGTCGTCTGCCGGGTCGCGCCCGCGTCGAGCAGCGCGTACGCCGCGCGCAGCGGAGCCGCCGCGCGCCGGTACAGCCCGTCCGCGCCGTGCCGGTCGTCCAGCAGCCGGATCCGGCGTACGGCCTCCTCCAGGGCGGCCGCGTGCGAGGACCCGGCGCGGCGCACCGGCCGGTCCGCCGCCACGGCGTCGATGGTGAACCCCAGGGGGCCCAGCGTGGCGGCGGCCACCGTGGCGCCCCCGCCGGTCATGAATAGGCGACGCAGCACGTCGCTCTCCTCGTAGTTGTCGTGCGTCTCGTACGGGTCCTGCGGGTCATACGGCTCTACGGCCCCTTGCGTCTCACCTCTGGCGAGAGCCAGGGGCACGTCCTCCGGCGGCCGCGTCGCACGTCCGCGGACGGACGAGCGGGGCGCGAAGCCGAGGTCGGCGAGCGAACGACCGGGGAACATGTGCAGGAACACCCGTTCGTACGCGTAGTTCGGGCAGCGGATCTCGCCTGCCTCGACCCGGCCGATGTAGCGCGCGTCACAGCTCACCCGCTCGCCGATCTCGCGGGCGGCACGCCGTACCAGCGCGGCGAACTCGGCCGGCGAATGCCGGCCGCGCACCTGCCGGAAGGCGAGGTTCGGCCGTACCGGCCGATCGGGCTGTGGCGAATTCGTGGTTGACGACGCCATGGCCGGGTCCTCTCGTGCGAACCGTCGAACCATGCCGGACTCATGGTGAGTTGTCCGAGTGGACCCTTGATTCCGGCGGGCAAGAACGTACCTGCTGTGTCGGACCCGTGACGCTGTGTTTGGCTACAAACCGGATATCTCATCCACGATCTGCCATGAACTGCCATCCTTTGCGGCTGACTTCCGCCGTAGCCGTTGACGCGGTGGCGCGTTGGACGTCATGGACTGCAAGAGGGCTGCGTGGTGGAGGCCGGGATGGAGACCAGCCAGAGCAACGATCCTTGTACGCCGCCGGTGGCTTCGGTGACTTCGTTGACTTCGGCGGCAGACGATGCGGGATGCGATCTTGTGACGGTGCCGGCCCGGCAGGGTCTGGAGGCGGTCGACATCCTGCGCCGAGGGGCCGGGGACGCGGTGGGGCCCGTACTCCACGACGACGGGGGCGACACCCTCGGCTTCGTGGTGCCGGCCGGTACGGCGGCGGGCTGGAACGTTCCGGGCAGCACCTGTACGGAGACCGACGGGCGCGGGCTGCGGCTCAGCCCCGAGCCGCCGGTCGAGGGCTCCGACTGGCTGCTGCCGCCCGGCGAGGCCGACCTCGCCACCGACCCGGCGGTGCTGCGCCGGGCGCTCGGGGAGGCGGCCCGGCTGATCGAGGCCGCGGACAGCTGCCGCTGAATTTCCCGGACGGCCGGCGCCTGGGAAAATGGCGGCATGGGCAAGTCCAGGAACTCACGGCGCAGGGCGACCGCCGCCGACGCCGTTGTCGAGGCCGTCGACGGCGGCCTCGCCCAGCTCATCCCCGACCCCGACCGGGGCCGGGCCTGGACGCTGCTCATCGACGGCGCCCCGCAGTCGCACGTCGACCTCGACGACCCGGGCTATCTCTTCTTCGAGTACCAGCGCCGGCTCGGCCATGTGATCGACCTGGTCGCACCGCCGGGCAGGCCCGTGCAGGTCGTGCACCTCGGGGGCGGCGCGCTCACGCTGGCACGGTACGTCGCGGCGACCCGGCCCCGGTCCACGCAGCAGGTGGTGGAGCGGGACGCGGCCCTCGTCCAGCTGGTGCGGCGGGAGTTGCCGTTGGATCCCGGTGCGCGGATACGGGTGCGGTCCGCGGACGCCCGGGAGGGGCTGGGCAAGGTCCCGGAGGCGTGGGCGGACCTGGTCATAGCGGATGTGTTCAGCGGGGCGCGCACTCCGGCGCATTTGACGTCCACGGAGTTCCTGGACGGGGTGCGGAGGGTGCTGCGGCCGGGCGGCGTGTACGCCGCGAACCTCGCGGACGGGCCGCCGCTCGCGCACCTCAGGGGGCAGATCGCGACGGCGGGGGCGCGGTTCGCGGAGGTCGCGGTGGTCGCGGACGCGGGGGTGTGGCGGGGGAAGCGGTTCGGCAACGCGGTGCTGGTGGCGGCCGACGTACAGCTGCCGGTGGGGGAGCTGACCCGGCGTTGCGCATCCGACCCGCACCCTGGGCGGGTCGAACACGGGCGGGCGCTGCGGGACTTCACCGGCGGGGCGGTTGCCGTGACGGACGCGGTGGCCGTGGCTTCGCCTTCTCCGCCGCCTTCGGTGTTTCGTTGAGCCTGCGGGCCGGTGGGGGCTGGGGGAGGCACCCTGTCAGCGCCGGTGAGTGAAACCCCCTGCCGTCGGCCGACTCTCAGTACGTCTCCACCTGCACCTGCGGCGGCCCGTCGTGCCAGGTGCAGAACACCGAGACGCGGTCCGTGCTCTTGCTGAACTCGATGCGGATCCACGTCTCCGTCTTCCAGACCTGCATCGACCAGCCCGTGCCCGGTGTCGCCGACACCAGCGTCGCGCTGGTGTCGCCCAGGTCGAAGACCGCCCGGCCGCCGTCCGTGTCGTAGGCCTTGACCTGGCCGGTGGCGGTCGCGGTGGCCGAGGGGGTGGGAGTCGTCGTCGGAGTCCGGGACGGCGTCGGCGTGGGTGTCGCCGACGGGCGCGGTGCGGTCGTGCGCGAAGGGCTCGGCGCGCGGGACGTGGCCGGCGCCAGAGGCTTGGAGCCCTGGGTCGTCGGGTCGTCGTCCGCCGCCGTGACGGGCAGCGCGCGGGGTGGGTCGTAGGCCGTGGCCGCGATCACCGTGTGGACACCCCACCACGACAGCGTGACCGCCGCGCCCGTGGCGAGCAGCCAAGCCAGTACGTGTACGAGTCCTCTGCGCATCGCGGGCCATATTGCCTCAGGGGTACCGCCGTGCGCACTCGACCCGAGTTATCCACAGGCTCCGACCGGCTTCGGCCGCATGGCGTACGGTGCGGCGCATGGCAAGTGTGCTCGTGGTCGAGGACGACCAGTTCGTACGCTCGGCGCTCATCCGGCATCTCACCGACGCCTCGCACACCGTGCGCAGTGTCGGCACGGCACTGGAGGCGCTGCGCGAGGTCGCCCATTTCCGTTTCGACGTGGTCGTGCTGGACCTCGGACTGCCGGACCTGGACGGCTCCGAGGCGCTGAAGATGCTGCGCGGCATCACCGACGTGCCCGTCATCATCGCCACCGCACGGGACGACGAGACGGAGATCGTCCGGCTGCTCAACGCCGGTGCGGACGACTATCTGACCAAGCCGTTCTCCGTCGAGCACCTGTCGGCGCGGATGGCCGCCGTGCTGCGCCGGGCGCGGTCGGGCGGGGGCGAGGCGGCGCCGTCGAGTGTGCTGCGGGTCGGCGGGCTGGCCGTCGACCCACTGCGCCGGCAGGCCGAGTTGGACGGGGTGCGGCTCGATCTCACCCGGCGGGAGTTCGATCTGCTGGCCTTCCTCGCCGGGCGGCCGGGGGTCGTGGTGCCGCGCAAGGAGCTGCTGGCGGAGGTGTGGCAGCAGTCGTACGGGGACGACCAGACCATCGATGTGCATCTGTCCTGGCTGCGGCGGAAGTTGGGGGAGACGGCGGCCCGGCCGCGGTATCTGCACACACTGCGGGGGGTCGGCGTGAAGCTGGAGCCGCCCGGCGGGGAAGCGAGGCCGGTCGGATGAGATGGGCTCTGGTCAAGGTCTGCCTGGCGGTCACCGCGATGGTCGTGGTCGCCTTCGCCGTGCCGCTCGGCCTGGTCGTCAAGGAACTGGCCCGCGACCGCGCGTTCTCCAACGCCGAGCGGGAGGCCGCCGCCGTCGCCCCGGCCCTGTCCATCACCACCGACCGGGACAAGCTGGAGCGGGTGGTGGCCGCGGCAGGCGCCGACCGGGGCATGGCCGTGCACATACCCGCGACGGACGGCGCCGCCGCCGTCGACATCGGCCGGCAGCGCGCCGCCGACCGGGACATCGCGACCGTACGGAAGCTGGGGCGGGCCTCCACGACCGGGGTGGCCGACGGGTCGACCCTGCTGCAGCCCGTCGCGCTGAGCTCCGGTGCCATCGCGGTCGTCGAGGTGTACGTGCCCGAGTCCGAGGTGACCAACGGCGTCGGCACGGCCTGGGCGGTGCTCGCCGCCGTCGGCCTGGCGCTGATCGTCGGCTCGGTCGCGGTCGCCGACCGGCTGGGCGTACGGATGGTGCAGCCCGCCCAGCGGCTGGTCGAGGGCGCGCACGAACTGGGGGAGGGCAAGCTGGGGGCGCGGGTGCCCGAGGAAGGGCCGAACGAACTGCGGCTGGCGGCGGTCGCGTTCAACTCGATGGCCGATCAGGTCGTACAACTGCTGGCCAACGAACGGGAGCTGGCGGCGGATCTGTCGCACCGGCTGCGTACTCCGCTCACCGTGCTGCGGCTGAACGCCGCCTCGCTCGGGGACGGGGCCGCCGCCGAGCAGACCCGGGCCGCCGTGGCGCAGTTGGAGCGCGAGGTCGACACCATCATCCGCACCGCCCGGGAGGCCAAGCCGCAGACGGCGGCCGCCGGGCCGGGGGCCGGGTGCGACGCGGCCGAGGTGGTGCGGGAGCGGATGGGGTTCTGGTCGGCGCTCGCGGAGGACGAGGGCCGCAAGTGGCGGGTGGCCGGCGTGGACCGGCCGGTGCGCATACCCGTCGCCCGCGCCGACCTGGCCGCCGTGCTCGACGCGCTGCTGGGCAACGTCTTCCGGCACACCGTGGAGGGCACCGCCTTCGCGGTCGACGTGCACAACGCGGAGGACGCGGTGATCGTGCTGGTCTCGGACGCGGGACAGGGCATCCGGGATCCGGAGGCGGCGATGGCCCGGGGGCGGGGTTCCGGGGCGGCCGGGTCGACCGGGCTCGGCCTTGACATCGTGCGCCGGCTCGCCGAGTCGACCGGTGGCGACGTGCGGATCGGGTCGTCGGTGCTCGGCGGGACCGAGGTGCGGCTCTGGATCCAGCTGGACGGCCGGAAGCCGGAGCGCAAGGGGCACCGGGGAGCGGTGCGCCGGCGCCGTTCGCGCAGGCAGCCGGGGGACCCGGGCCGGAGGGGGACCGGGAAAATTGGTCTCGACCTTTAATCGCTCCCGATGCCTTCCTTAAGCGCACCCTAAGATCCTCAACGGCCGTCCCGATCAGGCCGTTTGTCCGATTCCTGGCCGCTAGCGTGCTGCCGCACCCCACCCCCTCCGGCAGGCGAAGGCAGGCACGGCATGAGTACGCACCGGCGCAGAATCAGTGGCAGGAACAAGGTGATAGGCGGTCTGGTCGCCGCGGCCGTGGCCGGTGGCGGGGCGGTCCTGTTCACCGGGATCGCGCAGGCGGCCGGAGTCGGCGCCGCCTACACGAAGACGAGCGACTGGTCGACCGGGTACACCGCGCAGTACGTCGTCACGAACAACAGCGGCGCCAGGGAGCAGGACTGGACGCTGGAGTTCGACCTGCCGGCCGGCGCGAAGCTCAGCTCGCTGTGGAACGCCGAGTACACGGTGAGCGGGCAGCACGTCACGGTGAAGCCGCCGAAGTGGGACACGGACGGCCTCGCGGCCGGCGAGTCGGACACCGTCGGCTTCGTGGTCAACGGCAGCGGGGACCCGACCGGCTGCCGTATCGACAACGCGAGCTGTTCGGCGGACGGTACGTCGACCCCCGAGCCGAGCGGCCGCCCGACGCAGTCCGCGACCCCGACCGCCACGCCCACCGCGACCCCGACGGCCACGGCGTCCGCCACTGCCACCTCCACCCCCACCGCGACGGCCACCCCCACCGCCTCCCCGACCCAGAGCAGCGGCACCGGCACCACCGCCGCCGCCGGTTTCGCCCCGTACGTCGACACCTCCCTCTACCCGGCGTTCGACCTCCTCGCGGCGGCGAACGCGACCGGCGTGAAGAACTACAACCTCGCCTTCGTCACCGACGGCGGCGGCTGCACGCCCAAGTGGGGCGGCGTGACGGATCTGTCCAGCGACGGCGTGGCCGCCCAGATCGGCTCGCTGCGCGCCAAGGGCGGTGACGTCCGGGTCTCCTTCGGCGGCGCGTCCGGTTCCGAACTCGCCACCACCTGCTCCTCGGCGGACGCGCTGGCGACGGCGTACGGCAAGGTCGTGGACGCGTACAGCCTGACCAAGGTCGACTTCGACGTGGAGGGCGGCGCGCTGCCCAACACCACGGCGAACACCAACCGCGCCAAGGCCATCGCCAAGCTCCAGGCGAGCCACCCGAACCTGGACGTCTCCTTCACCCTCCCGGTGATGCCGGAGGGCCTCACCCAGGACGGCGTGAACCTCCTCTCCGACGCCAAGGCCAACGGCGTGAAGACCAGCGCCGTCAACATCATGGCGATGGACTACGGCGCCTCGTACAACGGCGACATGGGCACCTACGCCATCCAGGCGGCCACCGCCACCCAGGCCCAGATCAAGAGCGTCCTCGGCCTTTCCGACTCCGCCGCGTGGAAGGCGGTCGCCGTCACCCCGATGATCGGCGTCAACGACGTCTCCTCCGAGGTCTTCAAGGTCGACGACGCCACCCAGCTGGTCGACTTCGCCAAGTCCAAGGGCCTCGGCTGGCTCTCGATGTGGTCGGCCACCCGCGACCAGCAGTGCGCCGGCGGCGCCAAGTCCACCGCCGACGCCATCTGCAGCTCGATCACCCAGGACAAGTACGCCTTCTCGAAGGCCTTCGCCGCGATCGGCTGACGGTCCCCCGGAGTTCCGGAGCCCGGCTCAGAACCCGCCGGGCCCGCCGAACCCCCCGAAGCCGCCCGGTCCGCCCATCGGCGGGCCGTGGTGGTGGAAGCCGTCGAAGAGGGCGTCCGCCAGGAGCATGCCGCCGACGCCTGCCGCGCCCGCGACCAGGGCCGTCTTCCACCAGGGCGTGCTGTACCAGCCACCGGGGACGGTGCGGCCGGCGACCGTTCCGCCCGGGTAGTAGTAGGGGGTGCCGGCGCCCGGGCGGTCCGAGGACGTGTACGTCTGGCCGCCCACCGTCACCTGCCGGCCCGCCGCGGCCGAGCCCGTCGGGGGCAGGGCCGGGCCCGGGTCGAGGCCCAGGGCGGTGCGGGCCGCCCGTACGTAGTGCAGGCCCTCGACGGCGGTCTGGGTGACCAGGGCGTACTGCGCCGGGGTGTACGCCGTCGCCAGCTGGGCCTGGGCCGCGCGATGGCGTTCCGTCGCGTCGGCCAGGGCCTGGCGGGCCGCCCGGTCATCGCCCGCGGCCAGGGTCGCGATGCCGCCGCCGAGCCGGTCCACCCAGCGGGTGGCCTCCGCCCCCGCGTCGGCGGCGAGGTCCTGCTGCGACAGCTGCCCGGCGTCGGCCGCGGCCTGCTGCCGGTTCCGGCCGACGAGGGCCACCACAGAGCCGATGACCAGCGCCAGCAGCACCAGCGCGATGAATCCCATGACGTCCTCCGGTGTCCACGTCCACGAGGATCGCTCGATCACCTCGTACCACTCATGAGACGCCGGGGAGTTGAGAACCCCCTTGCCGAACCCTGAGCACCCCCTGTGAGCCGGGCGCGGCACTCCGCGCCCCGCCCATCAGCGCCCCGTAAGGGGCGCGGGGAACTGCGCGACCAGCCACGACGGCGCCGCGCCCGAACAGCGGCGTGTCAGGCAGCAGCCGACCTCGCCGGGGGCAACGTCCCCGTCCGCGCCGCCTCCGCATACCACCGGGCGCTGGCCTTCGGCGTCCGCGCAAGCGTCGCGTAGTCGACGTACACCGCGCCGAACCGCTTCCCGTAGCCGTACGCCCACTCGAAGTTGTCCATCAGGGACCACAGGTAGTAGCCGCGCACGTCCGCGCCGTCGGTGATGGCACGGCGCACCGCCGAGAGGTGGCCGTGCAGGTAGGCGATGCGCTCCGGGTCGTGGACGTTGCCGTCGGGGTCGGGCTTGTCGTCGTAGGCCGCGCCGTTCTCGGTGATGTAGAGGGGGAGGCCCGGGGCCTCGACGGTGTACCGCATGATCAGGTCGTGCAGGCCCGTCGGGTCGATCGTCCAGCCCATCTCCGTTCGCTCGCCCGGCGTCTGGTGGAAGGCGACGTCGTCGGCGCCCGGCCAGGGGGAGTGGGCGCTGGTGCCGTGGCCGTCCGCCCGGGGACCGGCGGCCGGGTCGGCCGCGGCCGACACCAGGGTGGGCGTGTAGTAGTTCAGGCCGAGGGCGTCCAGCGGCTGCTGGATGGCGGCGAGGTCGCCGTCCTGGACGTACGACCAGTCCGTCACCGACGCCGTCGCCGCGAACAGCGACCGGGGGTAGGCGCCGTGCAGGATCGGGCCGTGGAAGACGCCGTTGGCAAGGTCGTCGATGGTGCGGACGGCGACCAGGTCGGCCGGGTCCTGCGACAGCGGTCGTACCACCGAGGAGTTGAGGCTGATCGCGACCTGGTTGCGGGCCGGCATCACCGAGCGCAGCGCCGAAGTGCCCAGGCCGTGCGCGAGGTTGAGGTGGTGCGCGGCGCGCAGGGTGGCCGCCGGGTCGGTACGGCCGGGGGCGTGCACCCCGGAGCCGTAGCCCAGGAAGGCGCTGCACCAGGGCTCGTTGAGGGTGATCCACTGCTCCACCCGGTCGCCCAGCGCCTCGCCGACGATCTGCGCGTACTCGGCGAACCGGTACGCCGTGTCCCGCTCCGGCCAGCCGCCCGCGTCCTCCAGCTCCTGCGGCAGGTCCCAGTGGTAGAGGGTGACGGCGGGCTTGATGCCCTTGGCCAGCAGTTCGTCCACCAGACGGCGGTAGAAGTCGAGGCCGACCTGGACCGCCGGGCCGCGGCCGGTCGGCTGGACACGCGACCAGGAGACCGAGAACCGGTAGGCGTTCAGGCCGAGGTCCGCCATCAGGGCCACGTCGTCGCGGTAGCGGTGGTAGTGGTCGACAGCGATGTCACCGGTCTCGCCGCCGGCCGTCCTGCCCGGCGTATGGCTGAAGGTGTCCCAGATCGACGGGGTGCGGCCGTCCTCCCGCACCGCCCCCTCGATCTGGTACGCGGAGGTGGCGGCGCCCCAGAGGAAGGCGGGAGGAAAGGTCACGGGGGTCATGGGCTCAGGCATGGAAGCGCTCCCATAGGAGGTCGTGGAGACCGACGGGTGAGTGGGTGAGGAGGGGGAGGAGAGGGGGCCGGGACGGCGGTGACCCGGCCCCCCGTCTTGAGGCTGAGGCGGTCAGCCCTGTCTCGTGATCGGTCAGCCCTTCACGGCGCCCTGCATGATGCCGCCCACGATCTGCTTGCCGAAGATCGCGAAGACGAGCAGCAGCGGGAGGGTGCCGAGCAACGCACCGGCCATGATCAGGGACTGGTCGGGGGTGTAGCCGCGGCCCAGGCCCGCCAGGGCGACCTGCACGGTCGGGTTGCCGGTCTGGGTGAGGACCAGGAACGGCCACAGGAAGTCGTTCCAGGCCTGTACGAACATCAGCATGCCGAGCACCGCCATGGCCGGGCGCGCCGCGGGGAACACGATGTGCCACACCACCCGCCAGCTGCTCGCACCGTCCACCCGGGCCGCCTCGATCAGCTCGTCCGGCAGCGCCTGGAGCAGGTACTGCCGCATGAAGAACACGCCGAACGCGCTCACCAGGGACGGGAAGATGACGGCCTGGAGCTGGTCCGCCCAGTTCAGCTTGGCGACCATCATGTACAGCGGGATGATGCTCAGCTGCGGCGGCACCATCATCGTGCCGATCACCGTCAGCATCAGGATGTTGCGGCCCCGGAAGCGCAGCTTGGCGAAGGCGAACCCGGCGATCGTCGAGAGTACGACGATGGTGACCGCCGAGATGCCCGCCACGATCGTGGTGTTGAGGAAGGCCTGCCCGAGGTTGGCCTCGTTCCAGGCCACGTCCAGGTTGTGGAAGAGGTTCCCGCCGAACCAGAACGGCGGCGGGGTCTCGGCCAGCCGGTTGTTGTTCCGCGACGCGGCGATCGCCGTCCACACCAGGGGGAACAGCGAGCCGATCGAGAAGAGGGCGAGGACCGTGTAGGCGATCGGGCCCGCGTGCATGGTGCCGCCGGCGCGCGCCGACTTCGAGCGCCGGGCCCGCTTGGGCTCGACCGCCTCGGAGGGTTTGGTCAGGGTCGTCGTCACGGCCGGTCTCCTAACTACTGGCGCGCAGCCGGCGCGAGATGACGTAGTTGACGATCCCGATCACGATGAGGATCAGGAACATCGTCCAGGCGATGGCGGAGGCCCGGCCCAGGTGCTGGTTCACCCAGCCCTGCTCGTACAGGTACAGGCCGAGCGTCTGGAACTGGTGCTCCGCACCGCCCGACGCGCCCTTGTTGGCGTCGAAGATCAGCGGCTCGCCGAACAGCTGGCTCGCGCCGATGGTCGAGACGACACAGGTGAACAGGATCGTCGGGCGCAGCTGCGGCAGCGTGACGTGGATGAACTGCCGCCAGCGCGAGGCGCCGTCCAGGGCCGCCGACTCGTACAGGTCCGTCGGGATCGCCTGCATCGCCGCCAGGTAGATCAGCGCGTTGTAGCCGGTCCAGCGCCAGATCACGATCGACGACACGGCGATCTGCGAGGGCCACTTGTCGTTCTGCCAGTCGATGTGACCGACCCCGACGAAGTGCAGCGCCCAGTTGATCATCCCGTAGTCACGGCCGAAGAGCAGCACGAAGACGAGGGAGGCGGCCGCGATCGACGTCGCGTACGGCGCCAGCATCACGACCCGGTAGAAGGTCGAGGCGCGCAGCTGGTAGTTGAGGATGTGGGCGAGCCCCATCGCCATCAGCAGCTGCGGGACCGTCGAGATGATCCCGATGGTCAGGGTGTTCTTCGCCGCGTTCCAGAAGAAGTCGTCGCCGAAGATCCGGGTGTAGTTGTGCAGCCCGGCCCACTGCATGTCGGTGGGCGCGGTCAGCTCCACCGTGTGCAGCGAGGCCCAGCCCGTGTAGATCAGCGGGAAGAGCCCGAAGGCGAGGAAGAGCACGAAGAACGGCGAGATGAACCCGTACGGGCTCCACTTGATGTCCCGCTGCCAGCGGCGCGAGAGACGGGCGCGGCGCCGCCGCTCCGCCTCCGTGGGAGCGGCGGGCGGGCGGACCGGGGCCGCGCCCCCCTCCTGCGCGAGGGGGGCGGCGGTGTCGTGCCGGGTGGCCATGGCGGTCACTTGTCCAGGCTGTTGTCGATGGTCTTGGTGGCCGTCGCCCAGGCCTCCGCGGGCGTCTTGCCCTTGGTGACGAGGATGACGCCGTTGTTGGCCAGACCGTCCTGGATGATCTGGTCCTTCGGGCCGATGACCTGCACCGGGCTGTTCTTGGCGGCCTCGGCGAAGATCGTGCCGATCGGGGCGTCACCGGTCATGTCGTTCTTGGCGCCGGTCACCGCCGCCGAGGTGTACGTCGACGGCGCGCTCGGGAAGGAGCCCTGCACGCTGAAGAGCTTGGCCTGCTGTTCGGGTGCGGTCAGCCAGGCGACCAGCTTCTCGGCCTCGGCGACGTTCTTGCCGCTCTTGGGCACGGTCAGGAAGGAACCGCCCCAGTTGCCGGCCTGCGGCGCCTGGGCGACGTCCCACTTGCCGGCCGCGTCCGCCTTCGACTGGCCCTTGATGTAGCCGAGCATCCACGGCGGGCAGGAGATCGCCGCGAACTTGTTGTTGGCGATCGTGCTGTTCCAGGCCGGCTGGAACTGGGTCTGCGCCTGGACCAGTCCCTCCTGCGCGGCCTTCGCGGTGGTGTCGAACGCGGACTTCACGGCCGGGTTCGTCTTGTAGATGATCTTGCCGGAGGAGTCGTAGAACTTGGTGCTCTCACTGGAGAGGATCGCGTTCAGGAGACCACCGGGGGAGTCCATGAAGGTGGTCCCGGAGGGTGCCTTCTTCTTGTAGTTCTCGCCGACCTGGATGAACTTGTCCCAGCTGCCCGCCCACAGCTTGCTCACCGCGTCGCGGTCGGTGGGCAGGCCGGCCTTCTTGAAGAGGTCCGTGCGGTAGCAGATGCCGAGCGGACCGACGTCGGTACCGAGCCCGATGGTCTGGCCGCCGCTGGTGGTGGCCTGCTTCCACTTCCAGTCCAGCCAGTTGCTCTCCTTCACCCCGGAGACCTTGGACAGGTCCTCCAGCTTGTCCGCGAACGTGCTGGTGACCTCGGCGATGTTGCTGACCTCGACGGCCTGGACGTCCATCAGACCGCTGTTGGTGGTCAGGTGGTTGACCAGCGCCGGGTAGTAGTTCGCGTTCTGCTCGACCGAGGTGTCCTTGATGGTGATGTTCGGGTGGAGCTTCTCGTACTCCTTGTAGAGCCCGGCCTCCTTGAAGCCGAAGGTGCCGAACAGGCCGAGCGTGATCGTCGTCTTGCCCTTGCCGCCACCGCTGGTGCCGTCACTGCTGCCACCGCTGTCGTCGGCACAGCCGGCCAGCAGCGCTCCTCCCAGTGCCAAGACGGCCGCCAGGACGACCGCCTTGTGTGAGGCGGTTCGGGTACGTGCTCGCATTACGTCCTCCTGTTGCCCTGACGTGCCGACCCCCCGGCCAACTGCTTTGTTGGGCCCGTTAGTTCTCGCTGCGGCTCGGGCGGGGAACGTGCGGGATGTGTATGTGTCAGGTACTGTGGGAGCGCTCCCACCGGTGATGTGTTGAAGAGTCGTCGGTTCGGAGCGGGGTGTCAAGGGAGTCGGCGCGGCGAACCGCGTTCAGTTATCCGGCTGTTAGCTAACGCGCGTCGGCGTCGCGAAAATCGTATATGTCCTGACAAAACGGCTGCGGTTACGGCGTCGGGTGGCACTGTTAGATTCCAGGCCAGCGAGTTGTACGTCGGCGAGGAGGGCGGAGCCCATGGCAAGCCACGGAGCGCGGGGGCGTAGCGGTGGTCGGCCCACCCTCGAAGAGGTGGCGGCCCGGGCCGGGGTGGGGCGCGGCACCGTGTCCCGGGTGATCAACGGGTCGCCGCGGGTCAGCGACGCCACCCGGGCCGCCGTCGAGGCCGCCGTCGCGGAGCTCGGCTATGTCCCGAACACGGCCGCCCGCGCCCTCGCCGCCAACCGCACCGACGCCATCGCCCTGGTCGTCCCCGAGCCGGAGACCCGGTTCTTCGCGGAGCCGTACTTCTCGGACATGCTCCGCGGTGTCGGCGCCGAACTCTCCGACACCGAGATGCAGTTGCTGCTGATCTTCGCGGGCAGCGACCGGGAGCGGCAGCGGCTCGCCCAGTACCTGGCCGCGCACCGCGTCGACGGTGTCCTGCTGGTCTCCGTGCACGCCGACGACCCGCTGCCGGACCTCCTCGCCCAGCTGGAGATCCCGGCGGTGATCAGCGGCCCGCGCTCCGCCGCCGAGACGCTGACGTCCGTCGACTCCGACAACTACGGCGGCGGCCGCTCGGCCGTGGAGCACCTGCTCGCCTCCGGCCGCCGGACGGTCGCGCACATCACCGGCCGCCTGGACGTGTACGGCGCCCAGCGCCGCGTCGACGGCTACCGCGACGCCCTGCGCGACGCCGGCCACAAGGCCGACGAACTCCTCGTCGAGCCGGGCGACTTCACCGAGGAGGGCGGCCGGCGGGCGATGTCCGTGCTGCTGGACCGGCACCCCACCCTCGACGCCGTCTTCGCCGGCTCGGACGTGATGGCGGCGGGCGCCCGCCAGGTGCTGCGCGAGGTGGGCCGCCGGATCCCCGACGACGTGGCGCTGGTCGGGTACGACGACTCGGCCATCGCCCGCCACATGGACCCGCCGCTCACCAGCGTCCGCCAGCCCATAGTGGAGATGGGCCGCGCGATGATCGACCTCCTCCTCGCGGAGATCGCCGACCGGCGCCCGGCTGCGTCCCGGGGGCTGGAGCGGCGGCACGCGGTGCTGCCGACGGAGCTGGTGGTTCGCGCGTCTTCCTAGGGGCTGTCCGAACGGATCATGCCGCAGACGCGGGGTCTGCCACGCCCGCCTGCGGCGTTGTCGTCGGTCGCCGACGTCCCCCGGCCTTCGGCCGGGAGGTGTGTTCAACGCGCCGCCCGCCGCGATGGGAGTCCCTCCGCGCGAGCGCATTCGAGCGTGGGGGAGGCCGACCGGCTCAGCCTCCTCCGCCTTGCAGCCGCACGCACCGCACCCCGCTCACCAGCGTTGATCGGTCACCGTCGTCTTCCTGCGACTCGACCCGCCGGACGGCGCCTGGCCGCGGGCGTCGCGGACGCGGCGCCCGGCGCCTGGCTCGCGAACGCCCGGAGTGCCGCACGCATGGGGCCGTCACGACCCTGTCGTCGGCGGGGAGGCGGGTGCGCATGCGCGTCTTTTGAACCGGGCGTGAACAGCCGTGGCGGGCGTGGCGGAGGCCGCGCGTGTCCGGGGCGGTCTGCGCCACGGCGCGTCGAACGGTGGCCCCGGTCGGGGCTGTTCGCCGGCTGCTCGTCGACGCTCGGAGGTGAGGTCGACGCTCACTTGGTGGCGTAGACGGCGGTGTAGCCACCGATGAGGTGACGGGCCTCCACCTTGGCGAAGCCGGCGGCCCGGAGCCACCGGGTGGCATCCTCGACCGTGTACTCCGACCCGCCCTCCGTGTCGATGAGCATGTTGAGCGACAGCATCAGGCCGTAGGTGTTGTGGCGGCGCTCGTCGTCGATCATGGCGTCGTAGACGATGAGGGTGCCGCCCTCGGGCAGGGCGTCGTAGGCCTTCTTGAGCAGGAACCGGCGCTGTTCCAGGTTCCAGTCGTGGAGGATCTGTCCCATGACGTAGACGTCGGCCTCGGGCAGTGGGTCGGAGAAGAAGTCCCCGCCGTGGAAGGCGAGGCGGTCGGTCAGGCCGTGGGCGGCGACGAACTCCTCGAACACCGGGCCGACGGGGGGAAGCTCGAAGACGGCTCCGGTGATGTCCGGGTGGGAGCGCAGGACGGCGGCGGGCACGGCGCCGAGGGCTCCGCCGAGGTCGATGACGTGCCGGCGGCCGGTCCAGTCGAAGTCGGCGGCCAGCGCGGCGGCGAGGGGCGTGCTGACGCCGTTCATGCCGTTGAGGAAGGTGCGCCAGGCGGCCGGGTCCTGGCTGAGGGTCGCGAAGAACGGGGCACCGCTGTGCGCGACCTCGTTCTGCGGGGTGCCGGTCCGCAGCGCGTCGGAGAGGCTGTTCCAGAAGCCGAAGAGGCGTGCGTCGGCCATCTCGAGGATGCCGCCCACGTACGACGGCTTGGCCCGGTCCAGGAACGCGTCCGCGGCGGGGGTGTTGCGGTAGGTGCCGTCCTCGTCGCGGGTCAGCACGTCGAGCGAGACCAGGGCGTCGAGGAAGTCCGCGGAGGACCTGGGGTGCAGGCCGGTCTCCGAGGCGATGGACTCACGGTCGCGGCCGCCGTCGGCCAGCGCGGTGAAGATTCCCAGCTCCACTGCGCTGAGAAGCGTCTTGGAAGCCATGAAGCCCAGGCCGAGCCGCAGCAGCGGCTCAGGGGTGATCGGGTCGGTGACCGACATTTCTCTCTCCACTCGGATTTGAAGTTGAATTGTGAACAGCTTTTGGCCCGCGGTCGTCCGCGGTCGTCCGTGGGACTGCCGTGGGCCGGCCGGAGGCGGGGTGGCGGCATTCGGCGTGACGGGCGTTCCGGCCTGCTCCGCGTCGTGTCGCGGAGTGTGGCCCGTGAGGTCCGTGCGGCCCGTCTCCTGTCCGGTGGCGTCGACGTGCGGGTGCGCGGGCCGGGCCTCAGAGCGTCTTGGTCTGGCCGCCGTCGATGAGGGTCTCCGTCCCGGTGATGTTCGCGGCGAGAGGGGAGGCGAGGAACAGGGTGAGGTCGGCGACTTCGTGCGCCTCGCTGATTCGTCCCGAAGTGATGCCCATGCTCTGCGGCACGACGACGTCCAGCGCTTCCTGCGCGGTGGTACCGGCGGCTGAGGCGGTGGCGTCGGCGAAGCCGCCCGGCGCGGTCCAGAACGGTGTGCGGACCGGGCCCGGAGCGATGGCGTTGACCCGCACGCCCTGAGGTGCGAACTCCTCGGACAGGGACTTGTTGAGGTTGGTCAGTGCGGCCTTGGCCGCCGAGTAGTCGACCACCATGGGGAACGGCAGCCGGGCGTTGATCGAGCTGATGTTCACGATGGCGGCGTCACCGGCCGCGATCAGATGGGGGAGGGCGGCGCGGCTGACGCGGACGGCGCTGAAGAAGGTCAGGTCGAAGATCCGCCGCCACTCGGCGTCGTCGACCTTGAGGAACGACTCGCGGGGCTCGGCGGCGCCGACGTTGTTGACCAGGATGTCCAGGCGCCGGTGACGTTCCACGGCTCGCCGGATCAGGGTCTCCGCCCCCTCCCTGGTGGACAGGTCGACCGGCACGATCGTGACGTCGTGGTCGGCTGCCAGGGCGTCCAGCTCGGGAGTGGAGGAGCGGCTGCCGGCCACGACCTTGACGCCCTCGCGGGCCAGCTTCTCGACCACGGCCAGGCCGATGCCCTTGCTGGCTCCGGTGACGACGGCGACCTTGTCCTTGAGGTGCAGTTCCATGACGGGCCTTTCTGGATTGATCAATACACAATTTGGGTGGAGCGAATTACTGATGCGGGCGCTGTGAGGGTATGCCGCGGTGTCTCAGTCCAGTGCGCGCATCGCCGTGGACAGGGCGTCCTCCATGAACTCCCTCCCCACGCGTGCTCCGCCGACGATACGGATCCCCTGGATGAACGTGGTCAGGAACCTGGCCAGTTCCCTCGGGCTCTTCTCGGGAGAGATCTCCCCTCGGGCCTGTGCCCGCTCCAGGGCGCCGGCGAGGGAGGACTCGACCTGCCGGATCGCGGTGTTGACGCGGTCCGCCGCCAGGGGCTGGTCGCCGCACTGTGTGGCGGTGTTGACCACGAGGCATCCGCGCGTGGGGTCGGCCAGGTCCGCCTCGATCAGGGAGCTGAGCACCCTGCGGATCGCGGGCCGGATCTCGGGCGTCTCGTCGAGGGCCGTCTCCAGGTCGCGGCCCTGGAGCGAGAGGTAGCGGTCGAGGGAGTGGACGTAGAGCTGCTCCTTCGAGCCGAAGGCCGCGTAGAAGCTGCCGCTGCCTATCGACAGTTCCTTCAGCAGGTCCTGCAGGGAGGTCTCGGCATAGCCCTGGCGCCAGAACAGATCCATGGCGCGGTCTACCGCCTGGTCGATGTCGAATTCCCTGATGCGTGCCATGGGGACAGCGTAGCGCGCTTTGTGGAATAGTCAATCCACAATAGGAGGCTTGGTGCGCTCGACGGTGTCCGTGCAGGTGAGGGCGTGTGCGCCGGGGGCCTGCCGCCGTGTGCGGTGCCGGGCCGGCACCCCGCTCGGGCGCGCGCCGTGCGTCTTGGGTCCGGCATCGGGATGTCGACGCGGCCGTCCCTGTCGGTGTACCGGCGCCGGTGCGAGTCCCGGGCCTCCCCGTAGTGGCGGGACGCTCCGCGAGGGCCCGCACCGCGGTATGGTCCGGGCCCTCGGTGGCGGCCGAGCCGCGCGACTACTTGGCCAGGAACGCCAGCAGCGCGGCGTTGACCTCTTCGGCGTGCGTCCACAGCAGGCCGTGCGGGGCGCCCTCGATCTCGACGTACTCCGCCGAGGGCAGCAGCGCGTGGAAGGGCCGCCCGGTGGCGTCGACCGGCAGGATCCGGTCGGCCGTGCCGTGCAGGATCAGTGCCGGTACGTCGATCTTGGCGACGTCGGCGCGGAAGTCGGTGATCCAGGTGGGCACGCAGGCCACCGACGCGTACGCCGACGCGCCCGCCGCCACGTTCCAGGCGGCCCGCACGGCCTCTTCGCTGATCCGGCTGCCGAGCGTCTCGTCGAGGTTGTAGAACGCCTCGTAGAAGCCGGTGAAGTAGGCGTAGCGGTCCTTCGTGACCGCCTCCAGGATGCCGTCGAAGACGGATCGGTCGACGCCGCCCGGGTTGTCGTCGGTCTTGACCAGGAAGGGTTCGAGGGAGGCCAGGAAGGCGGCCTTGGCGACGCGCTGCGAGCCGTACGCCCCCAGGTAACGGCCGACTTCCCCGGTGCCCATGGAGAACCCGACGAGTACCGCGTCGGTGAGGTCCAGCTCGGTCAGGACCGCGTTGAGATCGGCGGCGAAGCTGTCGTAGTCGTAGCCCGTGGTCGGCTGCGACGACCGGCCGAAACCGCGCCGGTCGTAGGTGATCACCCGGTGGCCCGCGTCGAGCAGGGCCGGGAGCTGCTTCTCCCACGAGTGGCCGTCCAGCGGGTAGCCGTGGATCAGCACGACGGGCTGCCCGCTCCCGTGGTCCTCGTAGTACAGCTCGATGTCGGCGGAGTTCTCCTGGCCGACGGTGATGTACGGCATGTCGTCTTCCCTTCGTGGGCTGGGTGAACCAGGGGTATTGCCCGGCTGAGGCCACGCCCGGCGCGGCTGACGTCGGGTCAGGAGGTGGCGCGGGCCGCGGCTTCGATGCCGTGCGCGGTGGCGTCGGGATGCGAGACGAGGACCGTGTGCGAGGCGCCGCGGATCACCTCGGTGCGAGAACCCGCGCGAAGCGCCATGGCCTGCTCGGCAGCCGGTGGGATCGCCTCCTGGTCGGCGCCTGCGACCAGGAACCAGGAGGGAACGGTCCGCCACGCCGGCGTGCCGCTGGGTTCCGCGAACGCGGCCGGCGCCACCGGCCGTTGCCCGGCCGCCATCAGCCGTGCCTTGCCCGCCGGCACGCCGGCGGCGGGCAGCGTCCCGACCGCGAGCGCCGTGGGCATCGGCTTTCTGCGGCGTTCCGCGCCCTCGCGGAACCGGACGGGTTCGTTACCTGTCATCACTGTTCTCCTCGTCTTTCCTGCTCTCTCGGGGCGGGTCTGACTCACCGGGACGGCGGCGGTCCGGTGACACTCGGGCGGCAGGTCCCCGGACGAGGAGGTCGGCGCCGGCGACAGTGGTTCAGGGGTGGACGCCGAACGGCCCGAGGACACCCGCGTCGATCCGCAGGGACTCCAGGAGCGTCCACGCGTTGTCCCGGGTGAAGACGTCGGCGGCGGCGAGGACTCCGGTGTATTTCGCGGCCACCGGAGCGGCCGCGGCGTCCGCGACCGCGTCGAGGAAGGTCTTGAAGATCGCCCAGGAGTTCCCCTGCGCGCCGTACTTGGCGAAGAACGGGGCCGGGTCCACGGAGGCGATCGCGGACCGGGTGGCGGCATCCAGATCGTCCATGTACTGGATCTGCAGGGCGCCGTCCGCGCGGACTCCGAGCCGTCCGAGATGGCCGCCGACGAATGTCCGCCACGGGTAGTCCATCGCGATGCTCTGGGCCTTGATCCAGTCGGGGATGTCCTGGGAGACCGCGAGGTTCTTGAACGGCACCCAGCCCGGGTACAGGACGTCGACCAGCATCAGGGTGGCGTATTCGG
Source organism: Streptomyces sp. NPDC058457 (assembly GCF_042720695.1). Lineage (NCBI taxonomy): Bacteria > Bacillati > Actinomycetota > Actinomycetes > Kitasatosporales > Streptomycetaceae > Streptomyces > Streptomyces sp. NPDC058457. The sequence continues at coordinate 25,921 of NZ_JBHXLU010000031.1, forward strand.
GCGCGTAGACGAAGATGTTGTCGGGGGAGTGGTTGGGGCCGTGGTACGCCAGGCGCAGGGTTTCTCCGCCGACCTTGAGCTGGTACTTGTCGTGGAAGGTGACCGTCGGCAGCGGACGGTTGGGGTCCGCCGCGCGGGCCAGCAGGCCGGCCGTCGCGGCGTGCGAGATCCGGACGACGTCGGTTCCGAACAGACCGGCGGCGCCGATGTGGTCGGCGTGCGAGTGCGAGTAGACCAGGTGCGTGACCTTGCCCGGCCGGCCGTTGGCCCGGGTGACGTCGTCGATCGCGCGGAGCAGGTTGTGCCCGATGGTCGGCGGGGCGTCGACGAGGACGACGCCCCGCGGTGTCGTCAGGAACATGGCCTGGTAGTAGGAGTCCGTGACCCAGTAGAGGTTTCCGGCGATCCGGCCCACGTGGTAACCGTCCGCGTTCGGCTCGGGGCCGACCGAGGCGGCCGGGATCGGCGCGTAGTCGGGCAGGCCGGCCTCGTCGGCGTGGGCGGGCTCGGCCGGCGCGCCGACGAGCGCGGCGGCGGCCGGGATGGTGAGGGCGGCGGCAGCGCCCTTGAGGAATCCGCGGCGGCCGGTCGGAGGCTGGAGCTCGGGAGACATGGGAATCGGGTCGCCTTCCGGTTCGGGGGCAGAGGTCTTCGCCCAGGACGGAGTTCAGCTGAATCAGGGATCGGGGGTGCCCAGTGGCGGCCAGGACCGCGGACGCCCTTGACGTCCTGCTCGCCCGTGCGCCGGGCACCGCCGACGGTGTACGGGGTGAGGGCTCCGGCCCGGTCCATGCGGTGCTGCTCCGGCCGCGGCGTTGGTGCTGGACGCCGATCGCCCCGCGCACCTGCGCGCCGGCCACCGGCATGGATGTCATGGTCCCTCCCTCGGGATGGCCGCCGACGGCCCCGGCGCTCCTGGCCGCGCGAGCCCTGATCGCCGACCACGTCAGGACAGCACTGCGGGAGCGGCGTTCGCACCGGGGCTCCACCCCAGCGGGACGCACCCACCGGCGTCGGGACCCCGGCGTCGGCCACGGCCGAGTGCGGCCGGAGCACGTCGAAGAGGCCCACAATCCGCAGGACGCGGACGGAGATTGAGGCACCCATGGGGTCCGCCGGTGACGCGTGCGACAACGCCCTGGTCATGAACCTCGGGTACCGATCAGACCGAGGACCTCAGCCGTTCTGTCCCCCGCTGCACGGGGCACCGCTGTTCGGCCGATCCGGGAGAACGAAAAAGTCCCTGACCCGCGTCTCCGCGGGCCAGGGACCTCTCGTACAAGGGTGAGTGACGGGACTCGAACCTGTTTCGTATCACTATCGTGCCCAGCGCCTTTGCTGGCCACGTGGGCAGAACCGGGCATACGGGTGACGGGTGATGACGCTGGATGACACTGTGCGGCATCCGGTTCGGCCATGGCCAAACGCTCCTGCCGAGGATGATGGTGCGCGTGAAGCGCGGGGTTGGTGCCTGTGCGCGCTGCTTGCCGGATGAGGGGAAGGCCAGAGGCCGGCTGCACGGATGACCGGAGACGGCTGCGCTCGCTGACGGCAGATCATCGACTTCGGCTCGTCTTCCACCCTCGAGCCAGAGATCCGTCGAAGGTGAACATGTCGGCTGCGAGGATCGCGCGGCCGGTCTTTATGACGTGGTCGATCTGGCCCTCAACGCTGCGGAGCCGGGCCCTGTAGGCCGCCGCGTTCTCCAGCGGATGGTGGTAGCGATAGATGCCGACATCCTGCAAGGCTCGCTGGTCACTGAGATCGATCACGTCGGTGCCGCTTTGTGTATTTGTAAGCGCGGCTTCGAGATCGGCGATACGGGCCAACAGCGGTGCGGGGTCGACTCCGTGAAACGGTGGTGCAGTCGGGGGCAAATGTCTGTTGTGGGCTAGTTTCCGGTGTCCCTTGCGCTGGGCCGGTGGGAGCCTCGGCAGTTGACGCGGTGGCGGACTCGTTGACGTCGTTGTCCGATTCGGACTCGTCGGTGGGCACGAAGAGGTGCCAGCCAGGTGGTGGGGTCGGCCAGGCCGGGGCGGGCTTCCATCCTGGCGGGGGAGTCCAGCCCTCGGGATAGACCGAGTTGGACAGGACGATACCGACGTACTCCTCGATGGCGGATTCGACATCGAAGGCAAGGTCGTTGATGAGCTTGGTGACCTCGGCGTTGTGAGCTGACGCCCCAGCCTCGCGCTTCTCGCATTCCTGCTTGTATTTCTCCTCGGCGGCAGACAGTTCCGCCAACCGCTTGGCTTCCGTCTTCTCGCGCTGGGCCACTGCCAGATCGGTGTTCATGGACTCGACCTCGGCGAGCCGGGACTCCACCTGGAGCCGCGCGGCCTCGCGCTCCGCAGCCTTCTTCTCCGCGGCAGAGGCTCTTGCTGCGGTGGTTGGCCGGCGTTCGCCCTCGGGATACGGGCGCTGACCATGGGCGAGTACGACATCGGATCGGGTGGCCGTGTGCTGCTGGTGCTCAGGCCTTTGCCCAGTGCTTCGAGGCGCCGTTGCTGCTGTCGAAACACGGGGCGCGGAAGGGGGCGGGGCGCGGGCATCCCGGAAAGGCCGGCTGACGTGCGACGTGACGGCGGTCGTGGGCTCGCGGTGACCCGCGGCCGCGCGGTCAACGCATCGACGATGTGGGGCACAGGCTCGTCTTGCTGCGGTGGCGTAAAGATCCGTTCATGGTTCACAGGTGAACAGGGACAGTAACCGTCGTGATCTGATAAGAAATGCGCACACTTCGGTTAAGAGGGATAGCTCCTGCACGCCTCGTGACGTGGATGCGCCTGTCGGCCCGAGTGACGCTTCGACACACCGTCACATCCATGGATGTGACGGTGTGTCAGTTCCTAGGAGATTTCTGCATGGCCAAGAAGGCCCACGCCGCGCCGGGACGTCCCGGGCGCGCGGCAGCCAAGACCGGCAGACGGGCCAGGGCGATCGCCGCGGCCTCCACCGTCGCCGTCGCCCTCATCGCCGCCACCGGGACCGCCACCGGAGCGGTCGGCCAGGGGGGAGCGGCCGGATCGGGCGCACCCAAGCGAATAGGGGCGGCCCCGCGTGTCCCGGCCGGTGCGACGATGACCGGCGCGACCGCGTCGGGGACCAGGCTGCACCTCAGCGTGAACCTGGCTCCGCGTGACCCGCAGTCGCTGGCGGACTTCGTCACCGCGGTCTCCACACCGGGGAACGCCCAGTACCACCATTACCTGGCCAAGGGGCAGTTCGCCGCGGTCTTCGGTCCTACGCGGGCCACCATCGCGGGAGTCTCACGGGCGTTGAAGGCAGCCGGTCTCTCTCCCGGCAAGGTCAGCCCGGACGGCCTGTCCATCCCGGTCACCACCACCGCCGCGCAGGCGTCCCACGCCTTCGGCACCGGCTTTCGCGACGTCCGGCTCAAGGACGGCACCACCGACTACCTCAACACCTCGGCCCCTTCGTTGCCCGCTGACGTGGCGTCCTCGGTGACCGGGATCGTCGGCCTGAGCAGCATCAACACCGTCAGCAGTCACCACTCCGCGGTGCGTCGCGCAAGCAGGCACAGCTCTGCCACCGCCACCGTCTCCGGACGCAGTTCGCGCACGGTGACCCCCCACACGTACACCCCCGGACTCTGCGCCGACTTCACCGGCTCGGGCCTGACCGACGGCACCGACTACTACAGCCCCGGCAAGCTGGCCGGCGCCTACGGGATGACCAGCTCCGCCACCGCCGGTGCCGGGCAGACCGTGGCCGTGTTCGAGCTGGAGAACGTCGACGCCGGCAGCATCGCCGCGTACCAGTCCTGCCTCGGCACCAGCACCTCGGTGTCCAACGTGTACGTCGACACGACGGCAGGGGCCGGCGCACCGGCCACCGACGGATCGGTCGGCGTGGAATCCGCGCTCGACATCGAGGACCTGATAGGCCTGGTGCCCGGCGCCGCCATCATCGACTACCAGGGGCCGGACGCCGCGTCCGCGACCGACCAGAACGTGCTCGACGTCTACCAGCGAATGGTCACCGACGACCAGGCGCAGGTCATCTCCACGAGTTGGGGTGAATGCGAGGCGGTCGAGAGCAGCGCGACCGCGAATGCCGAGAACACCATCTTCGCGGAGGCCGCCGCGCAGGGCCAGAGCGTCGTCGCCGCCTCGGGCGACGACGGCTCCAGCGACTGCTACCGCGCGACCGGCTCCACGGCCAAGGCCGTCGACGACCCCGCGAGCCAGCCCTACGTCACCGGTGTCGGCGGCACCACGATGACCACCTCGGGCAGCACCACGACCCAGACGACGTGGGGCAACGCCTCCGGCGGTACCGGTGGCGGCGTCTCCTCGCGCTGGGCTCCCGTCGTCTACCAGGGCGGTGTCGCCACCACCACCAAGCGTGCCGTTCCGGACGTCTCCGCTCTGGCGGACCCGGCCGACGGGTATCCGATCTACTTCCAGGACGACAGCCAGTCCTCCAGCCCCGTCCCCGGCCTCGTCGGCGGCACCAGCGGGGCGGCCCCGACCTGGGCCGCCGCGATCGTCCAGGCCAACGCCGGCACGGCCTGCCAGACCAACGGCCGGGTCGGCTTCCTCAACAACGCCCTCTACAAGGCCGCACGGAGCAGCTACCCGACGAACTTCTGGGACGTCACCAGCGGCGACAACTCCGTATACGCCACCGGCTACACGGCGGCGGCCGGCTACGACGAGGTGACCGGCCTGGGCTCGCCCAAGGGGGCCGGTCTGACCACCGCACTGTGCGCGGCCAAGGGCACAGCCGCCACGGGCGCCTCCACCTTCCACCCGCTCAGCAGCCCCAAGCGCCTGTTGGACACCCGCAACGGCACCGGCTGGGGCCTCAGCTCCATCCCGACCACGAAGCCCCTGGTCGCGGGCGGCACCGCCCCGGTCAAGATCGAGGGCGCCGGGGGGATCCCCAGCAGCGGCGTGACCGCTGTCGTGCTCAACCTCACGGTCACCGGCACCACCGGCGCGGGTTCGTTGACCGCCTGGGCCGACGGCACCAGCAAGCCGTCGACCAGCAACCTCCACTGGACCGGCGCGAGCCAGACCATCGCCGCATCAACGACCGTCAAGGTGGCCGGCGACGGCGTGGTGGACCTTTACACGAGCAGCACCACCCACCTGATCGCCGATGTCCAGGGCTACTACACCAGCGGCACCACCGGCTCGAAGTACACGGCGCTGACCCCGGCCCGCCTGCTGGACACCCGCTCAAAGGTCGGCATCTCCACCACCAGCAAAATCTCCAACAAGGTGATCAGCCTCAAGGTCCGCGGCCATGGGGGCGTGCCGACCGCCGCCACCTCCGTGGTGCTCAACCTGACGGCCACCCAGACCGTCGGCGGGGGTTACCTGGAGGCCTACCCCGAAGGCGCCACCCGCCCGACCGCGTCCAACGTCAACTGGTCGGCCACCGGGACCACCATCCCCAACCTGGTGGTCGTGCCGATCGGCAGCGACGGCAACGTCAGCATCTATGTCCACGGCACCAGCCACGTGATCGCCGACGTCTCCGGCTACTTCTCCACCAGCGGCTCGGCCTTCGACACGGTCACCCCGCTGCGCCTGCTGGACACACGTCAGACGACGGCGCTGGGCTCCGGCAAGACGCTGGCCCTGCAGATCTCGGGGCGCGACGCCATCCCGTCCACCGGCGTCAAGGCCGTCGTGCTGACCGTCACCGTCACCGGCACCACGGGCAGTGGATACCTCAGTGCCTGGGCCGACGGCGGCAGCCGTCCGACGGCCTCCAACCTGAACTGGGTGCAGGGCAAGACGATCGCCAACCAGGTCATCGTGCCCGTCGGCTCCGACGGCAAGGTGGACTTCTACACGAGCAGCACCACCAACGTGATCGCGGACGTGGCCGGCTACATCGGCTGACGCCCACCGACGACACGACCGCGATGCCCCGTCGACCACACTGGCCGACGGGGCATCGTTGCGCTCAGGGATGCGTCGCTCAGAACAGTTCCAGATCCTCGCCGTTGGTGTCTGCGACGACTGGCCGGGGCTGGGCGGGGAGGCCGTCCAGACGGTCGGGACCGGCCGCGGCGGCGACGGCGGGGGCCGTCTCGGCCAGCCATGCACGAAACCGGTCGGTGGCTTCGTGGTAGGGGACTTGTGCCAGGACACGGTGTTCGCCGGAGGGGCAGAAGTCGACGGTGACGGTGAGCAGGCAGGAACGGGGCGTGTTCTGACTGCCTGTCCAGGACACGCGCAGGACGCCGCAGGGTTTGCGTCCGCGGGGGGCTCGGTGGGTCGGGCGCAGTGATCGGCAGGCTATGTGGGCGGTCCATGCGGCGAGGTGCGGCAGGGGCAGGGTGGTGCGTGCGCGGCAGCCGGGGCAGCGGTGCCAGTGGCGAAGCCAGTCGTCGGTGTCGGTGCGGAAGAGGCGTGTGTAGCGGTTCGCCACGCGGATGTCGTTGCTGTACAGATGGTCGGGGCGTTCCTGTGTGTTGCAGGAATGGCAGACGGGGGCGCGGACGTAGCCGTGTTCGTGGCAGTGGTCGAGGACGGTGGCGGGCGCGGTGCGGCAGACGGCGCACGCCCACTCGGACACCCTGCGGGAGGTGCCTGGTTTCCTGCTGACTACCGAGTACAGCTGGCCTTCCAGCTCTTTGTTGTACGGGCGCGGTGAGGCGGTGGGGGCCTCGGGGCTCGTCGTCTGCCGCCCGTCGGCGTCTCGGGCCTGCCGGGGGTGGGAGGGCGGCCCGGTGGTGGCTGAGCTTGCCTGGCGGGTCCGCGCGGCCTGCACCCACTGCGTCTCGGCGTGCTCGGCCGCGTCGAGCAGCCTGACCACAGCGCGCGGCAGCCACCACGTCCGATACGTCCCGTCGCGGGTCTGCTCCACGAGTATCTGCCGCCAGTCGATCCCCGCCAGATGGTACGGCCGGCCGACCTCACGTCGTGCTGCCCGCTCGGGGCCGCCCAACTCCTGCAGTTCCCCCGTGATGCGCCGGCGCCAACGCAGCGGCGTCTCCTCGCCGCACTCCTGCCTCGGCGCCCCATGAAACGGACCGATGCGGACCAGGTCCTGCCGGTCCATCCCCACCGCGTTGAGTTCCGCGGCCGCCCGGCCCACCTCACCTGCCAGGACACTCCACTGACCGCCGCTCGCCCTCACCGTCGCCACCGCATGGCCGCCGAGCAGGACGTATCCCACCCGGGCACAGGCAGGAGAGCTGGTGAATGCCCCGGGAGCCGTCGGCACAGCACTGTCGGCCGTCAGATCGACCCACAGAGCGTCCGCGGCGCCCAGGGTGATCACGCTGTCCGTGTGACCGGGCATGGCACGCTCTGACATACCGACAGGCTAACGGCCTGCAACGGGCCAACGGGTCTGCAAGCATCTCGGTCGGCGCAGAGGCACCGACATTCCTGTCGGCCGCGGCCGTCTGTGACCCTGGCCCCGGCTTCTGCCGTCGGTTCACCGAGCCCACGCTCTACGCGTTCGGGCGCCGGCGAGTTACCCCTCCTGATGGACGGGCCCAGGCTCTGATCAGGACCCGTCACTCAGCGGCGGATCGTTGCGCGAAAACCAAACAGTGTGTATCTGGATGCATACCTCAAGTGAGGTTCCGGGCGGGCTTGCGGCTGTCGCTCCTTCCCGAACGACCCGAATCGCGGGTGGACGGGCCGTGGTTCGGGTCGTGGCCAAACGACAGATGGGCCCGTAGCCTGCGCTTCCGCAGACCACGGGCCCATCTCGTGGGGTGAGTGACGGGACTCGAACGTGTTTCGTATCCCTATCGTGACCTGCGCCTTTGCTGTACGTGTGGGCAAATCCGGGCATGCGGGTGACGGGTGATGACGTTGGATGACACTGTGCGGCATCCGGTTTGGCCATGGCCAAACGCTCCTGTCGAGGACGGCGGGTGCGCGTGAAACGTGGGGTTCGTGTCCATGCGTGCCGCCTGCCGGTGTTACCTGGCCGGTGTTCTGGGGTGGCTAGGAGCGGACGCGGGCGGAGGGCCTGTCACTGTCGGCGGATGAGCGGCCCCGCGAGAGTTCGCACATCGTAGGCACGGGGGCCGAGTTGGCGTGACTGACCGAGCTGGACCAGGAGTCGGCCGAACAGCTGGTGAACCGGGCCAGGGCCGAGGGGGTGAACCTGGTCCGTCCGGTATTGCGCTTCGGCCCCTTGGCAGCCAGGCCCGGTGTCCGGGTGAGCGTCGAGGTGGGTGCGCTGTGACACCCAGCGCCGTAGCCCACCGTCTCCGTGGTTGCCGGTGCGGTCACCGGCTTCGATGGCCATCGGCTTCCGCGGTCACCTGGGGGAGGATGGTGCGCAGACGGTCAGCGACGCCGAGGATCTCTTCCATGCTCTTGACGTAGAGGTCCTGCTTCCCGTCGTCGATGGCTCTCCGGCAGTCTGCGCCGATCACCCGGGCCTGCGCCAGCAGCGTCGGCCACCGTTGATCCAGAGCAGGGTCGGGCAGCGGAAAGTAGGCGCCGAGCTGCTGGGCGGTCGTCCGCAGTCCGAGGCAGTGCGGGCGTATGGCGCGGGCCGCATAACCGCGGTCGGTGAGGGCTCTGTCGTCCTCAAGGGCCGTCATGATGCCCAGGAGTTCGCCGGTGAACGCGGCCAGGAGCTTCCTCCCTCCGAGACGTAGCCATGCGTCCGATTCGAGGGCGAGTACCTCCGCGGACGGCGTGGTGGTCTGTGCGGGAGCCAGGTTTTCACGGGTCAGCGAAGTGCGGACGCCGGAGTGTCCGCCGGCGTCGAGGGGGAAACTCGCTGCGGTGCTCAGCGTGAGGGCGGCCAGGCAGATTACCGCCACCGCGGCCTTGCGGGTCGGGCCGTTGAGCCGGGCGGGATCCCGCGGAGGACGGAGAGGCGAACGCCGGCCGCGGTCACCGGTGCCCGGGCGCATCGCTCTCAGCAGCTGCCGGGTCGCCATGGCGGCCACGGCGGTGAAGGCGGAGACGAACACGGCCAGTCCCAGAACGAGCGGCAGCACCACCTCGGTCAACGGCCAGGCCGCCTCGGGCGTCCAGGCGCAGGTGGTGCGCAGCGTGGCCAGGCCGCTCACGCAGCCATCGGCCGAGATCAGCAGGAAGGCGACGGTGACGCCGGCGAGTCCCGTCGCCCCGGCGGCCCCGGCGGCGGCCGGCACCGGGATCCGGGGTGTCGCCGAACTGGTCACCGCTGCCGTGGCCACGACCACCCCGACGAGTACCACGACGAGCCATGTCACCAGCAGCAGGACCTGCTGTCCCAGCATCTGGCCGGTCGGCGGCCGCACGGTGTGCAGCCGGGCCAGCACCACGACGACACCCAGACAGGCGCTGCCGGCTCCGAGGGCCGCGGCCAGGGCGAGCCGTCGGAGAGACGGCAGCCGCCCGGCCTGCCACAGGATGTCTTCCCCTGGCGGCAGCGCACGGATCACCCACGTCGGTGTGTTGGCCGTCGCCCCGCCCGCCCACACCAGCAATGGCAGCGCCCACAGGGCTGTCACCGCCCACAGCAGTGACGTGTCCGCCTCCCACGGCATGACGACCGACATCACCACGGCGATCGCCGTGAGCGTGCTTCGGCCGAGGGCGGGACCCGGCAGATCCTGCTGGAGTGCCGCGCGGATCGCCGACTCCGAGTACGGCCAGCCCGCCGCGAAGAGCTTGCCACTGCTCTGCCACCAGGCGTACGACATGGCGAAAACGACCAGCGTGGCCAGAAGACCCAGGGCGAACACAGGCCGCAGGCTGCGTCCCCGCCAGCAGCGCAGTACGAGGTCGGCGAACTGTGCCGTCCAGCATGTGACCACCACACTGATGACGACGAGCAGTGCGAACACCTCGGGTTGTCTGGGCAGCACACGCCACCCGGAGACGCTGCCGGTCAGCACCTCCCCGAGGGCGAGCCCCACCCCCAGCCACCACCCGGCGCGCAGACCCGAGGGCGCTCGGCCGCCCGTCAGCACAACTCGGGCCGCGGCGCGCCACAGGGTCACGCCGACCGTCGCCGCGATCAGACCAGCGACCGTGTCCGCCGCCAGCCGGACCATCCACCCGGTTCCGAACCCGTACAACTGTCCGGCGCAGATCGACGCGGTCGCGCCTGTGAGGAACAGGGTGAGCGCGGAGGAACGGAACAGCTCCTGCGTGTCGCCGAGCGCCCGTCTGCGCCGCTCCCAGTCGGGATGGCTCCGCCACATGGAAACGAAGGCCCGAAAAGCCCTACCGAGCCTTCCGCGGTCCCGGTTCGCCCTGTCGGTCGCGCCGAGCCAGCCCGCCGGGTCGGCCCCCCACCGGATGGCGTCGGCGTCGGCGTACAGCTCGCGTGTGCGCAGGATGTCGGCGCGGGCCAGAAAGACGAAAGCGATCATGGCCGCTGTTGCCGCCATGTCGCGTGAGGTGGCCACCAGCGCCGGGGCACCGAACACCGCCGACGACAGCGACACATGCAGGGACAGCCCTGTCCAGACCGCGTAGCCCGGAAGGACGGTGAACAGAAAGACGCGCCACAGGGCCACCGTCGCGTAGGTGATGTCGACGTCCCGGTTGCGGATGTGCGCCAGTTCGTGCAGCACCACGGCGCGGAACCGCAGCGGATCGCGGTGCCGGACCGCTACGAGGCCGCCGTGCAGGCAGACGACATGGCGGCGCCACCGTCCGAAAACCACGGCACTCGCAGTGCGTGCTGCGGGGGCCACGACGAAGCGCGGCTGTCGGGTGAGGCCGGCGACATCGACGAGTTCGTCGAGGACGGCGAGCAACTCGCCGTGCCGGTCGATCGCCTCGACCGGTACGAGCCTGCGGTTGCGTTGCTTCCACCAGGGCAGCGTCCAGTACAGGGCGACGGCGACCAGCACGAGTACCGTCACGGCGGACGGCACCAGCCAGGGGGAGGCGTGCGGGACGAAGCGGTCCAGACATGCCCGGAATGCCTTGTCCGCCCTGACCGTGGCCAGGCCAACGCCCAGGTAGTCGCCGTGCGGATCAGCTCCGGCGGCCAGGGCGCAGCCCACGGACATATTGCGGGGATCGGTCAGCGATTGACTGATGGCCGACGCCACGGTGGCACTGCTGGTCAGGAACAGCACGATGAGCAGGATGAACCGCGGACCGGTGCCGGCCCCGAGGAGGCGCTCGTCCACTCGGCCGGAAGGGAATAACGGCGCCGCGTCCGCGCTCATGTGCGGTCTCCCCCGTCCGGTCCGCGCCCGTCCTGAGGCCCGGCGTCCGCCGGGGCGGTGGGGTGCGGGCCCACGCCGCCGTCCCGGTCCCGTTCGGCGCTGTCGACCTGTTCCTGTTCCGCGGGTAGCACGAGCCGGGCCACGACACGTTCGGCGAGCGCCTCGGCCGCCCCTCGTTCCAGACCGCTTTCCGCGGCCAGCTGAACCACCCGCAGACGTACGGCTTCGAGCTGCCCCGGTTCCAGTGGAGGCAGCATGCGTGGCGCCGTCGGTCGGCGCCCGATCCGGCGAAGCCACAGCCTCGAACGCCGGCCGGCGGCGGCAACACCGGCGGAGACGATCTGACGTGCGGCTTCGTCCAGTGCCATCCACACCACGGGGGTCACCAGAGCGGCGGCCTCACCCAGTCCGAATCCCAGTGGATCGCGGTCCTGCCCATTCGCAAGTCGCCGCAAGGCGGTGTCGTCGTCCACCAGGAGGAGCCCGTCGAGCAAGATCAGCTCATGCGGCGCCAGCTCGTTGACGATCACTCGGACGACTTCCCGCACCGGCGTCCCAACAGCCGTTTCCGGTCCCCCGTTCACCGCATCCCCCGTCATCACGTCCATGCGCCAAGTCCGTTCAAGGTACTGCGGGGGGAACATCCGGCATGGCGAATTTCCCTGGCTGTCCGCGTTCTTCACGTAATCCGAACCGGCCTCGAACGCCGGTGCCGGGCACCTGAGGGGTGCCCGGCACCGAACGGTCAGAAGGCTCCCGCGTTCAGTGCCTTCTGGAGTTGGGCGGTGGTGTTGGTGTCCCAGGTGTCCTGGGGGGTGAGGCCGAGGTGCTTGTTGAGGGCGGTGATGGTGTCGGGTCCGGTGACGCCGTCGGTGGTGACCTGCAAGTACGCTTGCAGGGCCTTGACGGTCAGGGGACCGAACGCGCCGTCGACGTCCAGCCCGGCCCCGCTCTTGCTGTTGAGGATGCGCTGCAGGGCGGCGCAGGTGGCGGGCCCGAACTCGCCGTCCACGGTGAGCAGGCCGGCCGGGGCGACGAGTGCTTTGGGCTTGATGACGCCGGTGTGTCCGGCGAGGGCGGCCTTCATCACGGCGGCGGTGTGCGGGCCGTACTCGCCGTCCACAGTCAGCTTGTGCTTCGTCTGGAAGGTGCGGACCGCCTTGTCGGTGGCGGCGCCGAACTGTCCGTCGACGGTGAGGCCTGCCTTCTGGACGGTGTTGAGGTTCTTCTGCAGGGTCCTGACGGCGTTGCCGGTGGAGCCCTTGCGCAGGATGCCGTCGTGGCTGGGCATGGGGGCCGCACCGTCGTAGGCGGGCCGACCGTAGCCGACCACGCAGGCGCGGCCGCGGATCCGGCGTCGGAAGGCGTCGGAGGTGTTGCCCTCCAGGGTGGTGATGGTGCCGTTGGAGTGGACGGCCTCCACCAGGCCGACGTGGTCGATGCCGCTGATGGAGCGGCCGCCGGAGAAGTCGAAGAAGACGACGTCGCCGGGGCGGATGCCGCCGAGGCCGTAGTGCCAGCGGCCGTGGGCCTGGAAGGCGCGGGCGTGGGCGGTGGTGAGGGCGAACTTGCCCATGACGGCGGTGAGGTTGTCGGAGTGGGCGGCCTCGTAGCTGATGGACATGTCGCACCAGGGGCCGGAGAAGCCGTACCAGGAGGTGATGTTGTTGTGGTTGGAGCCGGGCGGGTGCTCGGTGGTGCCGAGCAGCTTGCGGGCAGCGGCGATCATTCCGTTTGCGGTTCCCATGGCTGGTGTCAGAGCTCCATGTCGTCGGGGAGTGCGTCGAGGTCGGAGGTGACCTCGTGGGCGGGGTCCTGGCTGACGCCGGTCTGGTCAGGGTCGACATCGAAGACCCCCGCGCCGCCCTCCGGGTAAGGCGGCGTCTGCTCGTTCTCGCTCATGAACGCTCACTCCTTTCGCTTTCTCGGTCGTCGGCCGCCGGGCCACGCGTTTGCACCGGAGATCAGTCGAGCTCTCCGGCGGCCGGCGAAGAGGCTTGGCGACCGCCTTGCACCACCGAGTTCAGCGGGCCGGGAATTGAATGGGCAGCCGCCTTCACCAACCTGATCAATGACTGAACTGCAGCTCACAAGGGTGGAGTCCGGCTGCTGACCAAAGAAGGCGCCTGTGGTTTGCCCCTGCGTCACGGGTGCGCGTAACTTCACGAGCCACAGCGCCGCGTCCACGGGGGAAGCGGGGCAACGGGGGTGTTGCCGATGGCGGGGCGTCCGGAGAGTCCGCTCGACCCGAGCGCCGGGCCGGCGCAGCGACTTGCCGCCGAGTTACGCAGACTCCGCGCGGAGACCGGAAACCCGACGTACCGGGTGATGGCGCAGCGCGCGGGTCAGGGGGCGAGCACGCTGTCGCAGGCGGCTGCGGGTGAGCGGCTGCCGACGCTGCCGGTCGTGCTGGCCTACGTGCGTGCCTGCGACGGCGATGAGGCCGAGTGGGAGGCGCGGTGGCGTGAGGCTGCCACGGAAGCGGCGGCCGAGCCGCGCACCGAGGGCGAGGACGCTGAGCCGCCCTACCGGGGGCTGGCCCGTTTCGAACCCGGAGACGCCAACCTGTTCTTCGGCCGAGATGAACTCACCGACCGGCTGTTCCAGCTCACCTCCTCACGTCGGTTCACGGCGGTGTTCGGCCCATCGGGCAGTGGCAAATCCTCCTTGCTGCGTGCTGGCCTCATCCCCCGTCTCCGCGACCAGGCCGTGGCCGGCCCGCGGCCGGCCGCGCTGCGCGTACTCACTCCTGGTGAACATCCTCTGCGCAACCACGAGCAGCGCCTGATACCGAAGGACACGGACGGCGACACGTGGATGATCGTCGACCAGTTCGAAGAGCTCTACACTCTCTGCCCCGATCCGGCCGAACGCGACAAGTTCATCGACCGCCTCCTGGTCGCCATCGACCCGGCGAGTCGGTTGCGCGTTGTCATCGTCGTACGCGCGGACTTCCTCAGCCGCTGCGCCGAACACTTATCGCTGACCGCTGCATTGCAGGACGGCACCCTGCTGACTGGTCCGATGAGCCGTGACGAGCTGCGTGAGGCCATCGTCAAACCCGCCCAGGCCTCGGGAATGATCGTGGAACGATCCCTGACCGCGCGCATCCTCGACGAGGTCGAAGGCGAGCCCGGGGCCCTGCCGCTTATGTCGCACGCCCTACTGGAAACCTGGCGCCTCCGTAAGGGCCGCGCCCTCACCGAAACTGCCTACGAGGCAGCCGGTGGTCTGCACGGCGCCATCGCCCGCACCTCCGAACATCTCTACACACGGCTGGCGCCGAGCCAGGCCGACGTGGCCCGACGGCTGCTTCTGCGGCTGGTTGTCCCAGGAGAGGGTGTCCCGGACACCCGCCGTCCTGTGAGCCGGGCTGAGCTCGACCAGCTCGTCCCCGGAGACCGGGACGAGGTCTTGGAGCGCATGGCCAGGGCTCGCCTCATCACGCTGGACGGCGAGACGGTCGACCTGGCACACGAGGCGCTGCTCACGGCCTGGCCCCGGCTACAGGGCTGGATTCAGGAAGACCGGCAGCGGCTGCTTCTGCATCGCAAGCTGACCCAGGACGCGCGCGCCTGGGGGGACCTTGGACGGGACCCGGGCGCGCTGTACCGGGGCGTACGGCTGGCCGCAGCCCAGGAGGAGTTCCTCTCCAGGGGGCGAGCTGACGAACTCACCCCGCTGGAAAGCGAATTTCTGGTCGCCGGTCGCGCGGCCCGTGGCAGGGAACGCCGGCGGTTGCGTACGTTCACCGCTTCCTTGTCGCTGCTACTGGTGCTCGCCCTGGTGGCGGGAGTCGCGGCCTGGCAGCAGAGCAGCGAGAGTGACAGGCGCCGGGCGGAGGCCACGGCCCGACGGATCGCCTTCCTCGGGGACTCGCTGCGCAGCACCGACCCGGTCTTGGCCATGCGGCTCAGTGTCGCTGCTTGGCGGATCAGTGCCACCACGGAGACCAAGGGGGCGCTGTTCGCAGCGGACACTCAGCCGGAGCGCGCTGTCTTCCGTCTACCGGAGGCCCGGACCAGTGACGATCCGTTCCTCAGCGCCGATGGCAGGACGGTGGTCATGGCGGACGGCAACCGGGTACTGCGCTGGAACGTCGCCACACAGCGACCCTCGGGGGAGATCCGGATGTCCGCCGACGACAGCCTGGCGGATGTGTCCTCCGACGGTCACCGGCTCCTCATATACCGGGGAGATGGGACGCTGCAGGTCCGTGATGCCTACTCGGGTGCCGCGGTCGGTAGGCCGTTCCAGCTGGGAGACGACGTCTCCGACGTGGAGCTGGGGACCGGCGGCAGGACCCTGATCGCCACGGACGACAAGTCCGTGCAGGTGTGGGACATCCAGCGCCACCGGCTGCTGCTGAGAGCCGAGTCCTCGGAAGTGCAGCAGTCACTCGTCAGTCCCGACGGTCGGTTGACGGTCCTGTGTACGGGCTTGTCCGGGACGTTGAAGGTGTGGGACATCGCCGACCGACGGCGGCTGCGGGCACCGTGGGTGCGCACAGCCGGACGCAGCGCATGCGAAGGTAACCATCTGGCCTTCGGCGGCGGATACCTGGCGGCCACCGCCGACAACGGCGTACGCCTCTGGGACACCGCCTCGGGCCGCAGACATGACTTGCCGAAGCTCTCTCAGGACGATCCGTACGAGCTGGCATTCAGTGCGGACGGCAGGTACCTGGCCGTGACCGGTTCCAGGACGGTCGCCCTGTGGCGGGTTGGCGGTACCCCGCATCTGGTCCTGCGGTACACCCTGCGCAACGAGCAGGTCCAGGACGTGCGGATCGACCCGGAAGCAGGGGTGATCCGCTATCTGGTGCGGGCCGGAAGCCAGCCCTCCGCGATCAGGACCGTCGCCTTCGACACCGTGGCTGACACACACTGGCATCAGCACGCCACTACCTATCACGCGAGGTTCAGTCCGGACGGGCGGCTCATCGCCACCGTCCGGCTCGTCAGAAACGCGGCCGAGTTCGAGCTGCGCTCCACGACCGGAGACCGCGGTACCCGTCTGCCGCCGGCGCATTGCGAGTCCGACGACGAGGGGGACGAATGCATCGTCCACATGACGTTCAGCACGGATGGTTCCGCATTCGCCTATGGAACCGAAACGGTGGACGGACCGTCGTCGCGGCGCTGGCCGGAGCGGATCAGGGTCTGGGACACCCGGAGGACGCAAGAGAGCTCATCCACGGACATCACGCCTGAGGACCCGGACGAACCCCTCGGCGACGACTTCGTACTCGGCCCCGACCCGCATTCCCTTCTGGTCTACCGGTCTGACGCGGACGTGTGGGAGCGGTGGGACCTGCGCACGGGAGACCGGGTCGCGCGTCACCGTATCGGGCCACGCCGCTATCTGTCGCACTCGTACGACGCGTCACATTCCATGGCCCTGCGGCCCGACGGACGGCTTCTGGCGACCGGCTATTCCGCGCTCGTCGCGCTCCCGTCCGGTCGCTCCACCGTTCGCGAGCTGGGGAACGGGGTGTCCACTCTGCCGCAGTTCAGCCCGTCCGGCGACCGGCTGGCCGTCGGTGACGACATGGGCTGGGTGTCCGTCTGGGACAAGGACGGCCGACGGCGCACCGCGGAACTCGCGGGCACACTGGCCAGGGACTTCACCGACGAACCGGAGGACGTCACGGCTTTGGCCTTCTCCCCCGACGGGAGTCTTCTCGCCGTCGGCGGGGCCGGCGGGACCATCAGTCTGTGGGACGTCGACTCCGGCCAGCCTATGGGATCCACCCTGCCGACCTCCGGAGACCGGATCCTTGCTCTGTCCTTCACCCACGACGGCCGGACCCTCCAGGTTGCGGGAGAGCACGTATCGCTGCGGACGTATCCCGTCGACCCTCAGCGCATCGCCGTCAAGGTGTGCGAGCAGGCCGGCGGGGGACTTACCCGAGAGCAGTGGCGGACGTACCTTCCTGAGCTGCCCTATCGGGACGTGTGCTGAAAGAGCTCACTCGGGAGGAGGCCCAACAGGTCATCCCGCTCTGTCACCCGGTCTGGAGTAAGGCCGATCCCGAGGACGTCGCCTGCGCCGTCCGGTACCGGCGCGCGGCACATAGCCCATGCGGTGCGCGAGCCACTACTCGAACGCGGCACCCTGTCCGGGGAGTTCTTCGCGCCGTTGATGGCCGCAGCCGTCTATGACCCCGACCCCAGCCCCAGCTTCTGCTGGTGGTTCATCGAGCCCGCGCTCTACGCGTTCGGGCACTGGCGAGCATCGATCGGTGCGCTGACCTGCCGATGGGCGGCCTCATGGCTCTGATCGGAACCCGTCACTCACCGGTGGATCAACGCAGGAATACCACACGGTATGCGACTGGACGCATACGTTAAGCGAGGTTCCATGCGGACCTACGGCTATCGTTCCTTCCTGGGCGACTCGAATCCCGGGTGTATGAGCTGTAGTTCGGCCGTGACCAAACGGCAGACAGGCCCGGGGGGGGGGGGTTTGGGCGGCGCAAACGCCCAAACAGCAAGGCCAACAACTCGGAAAAAAACGCTAGATAAAACAAACCCAACACCACGCAACGATGTGGGTATTGAACAGCC
>NZ_JBHXLU010000031.1:43633-44864 GCF_042720695.1 Streptomyces sp. NPDC058457
GGGTCCTTGCGTACCTACGGCTTTCGTTCCTTCCTGGGCCACTCTATTCCGGGGTGTATGAGGTGTTGTTGGGCGGTGACAAAACGGCAGACTGGCCCGTGACCTGCGTTTCCGCAGGTCACGGGCCTGTCCCGTGGGGTGAGTGACGGGACTCGAACCCGCGACATCCTGGACCACAACCAGGTGCTCTACCAGCTGAGCTACACCCACCACGACCGGCGGTCATTCTGTGGTTTCTCCGACCGGCCGAGAAAAAGTGTACAGGGTCCGAAGGGGTGCTCGCGCACGGCTTTCCCGGCGGCCCTCCGGAGACCTGCCGGATGTCTCCGGGACCGCTCCCGGACGGCTATTCCGCAGGCAGGACGTGCTTGGCCGCGATCGTCCGTGCGGTGTCCGAGTCGGGGCCGGGCTGCGGTACGAAGATGGCCTCGCGGTAGTAGCGCAGTTCGGCGATCGACTCGCGGATGTCGGCGAGGGCGCGGTGGTTGCCGTTCTTCTCCGGGCTGTTGAAGTAGGCCCGCGGGTACCAGCGCCGGGCCAGCTCCTTGACGCTGGACACGTCGACGATCCGGTAGTGCAGCCAGCCCTCCAGGGCCGCCATGTCCCTGGCCAGGAAGCCGCGGTCGGTGCCGACGGAGTTGCCGCACAGCGGGGCCTTGCCGGGTTCCTTCACGTGTTCCCTTACATAGGCCAGGACCTGCTCCTCGGCCTCGGCGAGCGTCGTGCCGCCGGCCAGCTCGTCGAGCAGGCCGGACGTGGTGTGCATCTGCCGCACCACCTCCGGCATCGTCTCCAGTGCCTTGGCCGGCGGACGGATGACGATGTCCACGCCCTCGCCGAGCACGTTCAGCTCGGAGTCGGTGACCAGTGCGGCCACCTCGATGAGCGCGTCGTCGGACAGCGAGAGGCCGGTCATCTCGCAGTCGATCCACACCATGCGATCGTTCATGCGACCACCCTAAAGCTGACGTCGGCGTTTGGGTGCCCCCGGTGCAACGCCGACGTCTCCGTGGGCTGCCGCCCCCGTACCCCCGCATCATCGGCCCACGGCCTCGTCCTCAAACGCCGGACGGGCTGAGAGTGTGACCCGGCGCCGTTGTTTTCGGTTGCGGGACGGCTTGGAGGGTGGTGGCTGAGCGCCGTTGTTTTCGGTTGCGGGACGGCTTGGAGGGTGGTGGCTGAGCGCCGTTGTTTTCGGTTGCGGGACGGCTTGGAGGGTGGTGGCTGAGCG
>NZ_JBHXLU010000031.1:44964-109582 GCF_042720695.1 Streptomyces sp. NPDC058457
CCGTTGTTTTCGGTTGCGGGACGGCTTGGAGGGTGGTGGTTCAGCGCCGTCGTTTTCGGTTGCGGGACGGGCTGAGTGGGCGGCCTGGCGCCGTTGTCTTCGGTCGCCGGATGGCCGGCGGATGGTGGCTGAGTGCCGTTGTCTTCGGTTGCCGGACGGGCTGAGAGGGTGGCTCGGCGTCGTCGTCTTCGGGGGCTGCCGCTGCCGCTACGGCGTTGCCCTCAAGCGCCGGACGGGCGGAGAGAGGGCTGCGTGCCGTCGTCTTCATAGGGGGCGCCACGCTGTGGCCGGCCTCGCGGCATGCTTTCGGCCTCGTCCTTTTGTCCCGCCGAGTCGGGTGGTGGGTGGGCGAGGGGGTGGCTTCGGCCCACCCGAGGGTGTCGGGTGGGCCGAGGTGGGTCAGCTGCCTGTGCGGGGGCCCGGCAGGCTGGCCGAGAGGCCTACCGATGCTGTCCTGCGGGTCTGCATCGGGAGTACGCCCTCGGGGTACGGCACCGCGAGCGGGCCCGTCGGCGGCAGCGGTGCCGGTTCCGGGGTGTCGGGGCGGTCGGACTGCGGACGGCGCGCCCGGTACGCGGCCCGGTACGCCGCCGGGGACGAACCCAGCTGACGACGGAAGTGGCCGCGCAGGGCGACGGGGGAGCGGAAGCCGCAGCGGCCCGCCACCTCGTCCACCGAGTAGTCCGATGTTTCGAGGAGACGCTGCGCCTGCAGGACCCGTTGCGTGATCAGCCACTGGAGCGGGGCCGACCCCGTCAGCGAGCGGAAGCGGCGGTCGAAGGTGCGACGGCTCATGTACGCGCGAGCTGCCAGCGTCTCCACGTCGAACTGCTCGTGGAGGTGCTCCAGCGCCCAGGCGACGACCTCGGCGAGCGGGTCGGCGCCGATCTCCTCTGGTAAAGATCGATCGAGGTAGCGCTCCTGACCGCCCGAGCGGCGCGGCGGGACCACCAGGCGGCGGGCGAGCGCACCGGCCGCCTCGTTGCCGTGGTCCGTCCGCACGATGTGGAGACAGAGATCGATTCCGGCCGCCGTACCGGCCGACGTGAGGACGTCGCCGTCGTCCACGAAGAGCTCTCGTGGGTCGACGTGTACCGACGGGTAGCGCTTGGCCAGCGTCGGTGCGTACATCCAGTGTGTGGTGGCCGGGCGGCCGTCCAGCAGGCCTGCGGCGGCCAGCACGAACGCGCCCGTGCACAGCCCGACTATGCGGGCCCCTTCTTCGTGGGCGCGGCGCAGCGCGTCCAGCGCCTCCTCCGGTGGCGGCGCGGTGATCGAGCGCCAGGCCGGTACGACGACCGTGCCGGCGCGTGAGATCGCTTCCAGGCCATGCGGCGTGGTGAGTTCCAGGCCCCCTGTGGTCCGCAGCGGGCCTTCCTCGCCTCCGCACACCAGCAGTCGGTAGCGCGGTACGCCGGCGTCCTGGCGGTCTATCCCGAACACCGACAGCGGTATGGAACTCTCGAAGATGGGGCCGCCGCTGAACAGCAGCACCGCGACAATCTCCTTGCGGCGTCGCCCGGAGAGTTTCCGGGCCGCGGCTTCCGGCGCGGCAGTGGAGTCGTGGCTCATCCTGCTAAGCCCCCCTCGGTGGTCGCGGCTCCTCGGTTGTGTCGCTCCTGCACGTTTCCCCTCGGTCCTGCACGAGTCCCCCGCCGTAAGACGTCAAGATCGAATCTACTGGTTTCCGCAGTGTCGCGTTGACCAGTTCGACACGCCGCCGATTGTCGACATGACAACTTGGCGTGAAGCATTCGATCACGAAGGGTTGCACTCACGGGCCGTGCAGGGAAGTGCGCCTCGTGGCAGTGGCCAAACCGCGTAGGGTGCGAAGGGTCCTGCAGACCCTTTCCGTGCAGGTGGAACGGGGGTTGGGGGGTAGTTGGTGCCCCTCTTGCGCAGGTCCGCCAAGTTGGCTGAAAAGAAGCGTTCGCGTGCGCGGAAACCGGTCAGTCGACCGGTGTAGTGCCCCTGGTGTGACGTCCGCCTCCCCGGGCCGTCGTCCCGCGCTCCGATCGGCGCAGCAGGAAGCGGCAGGCGGCGGTGACGGCGGCGAGGCCGAGGGCGGTGCCGGCCGCGCCGGCCGGCGAGGTGCCGTACCAGAGGAGCACCACGGGGACGAGGACGCAGGAGAACGCGGCCCAGCGGACCACGTCGCCGGCGGTGTCCGGGGCGGGACGCGGAGTCGGGGCCGGGCGCCGGGCCGGGCGCGGGCGCGAGCCCGGGTGCGGGCCCGGGTGCGGTACGGGGTGCGGATCGGGGGTGGTGGGGCGCGGTCCGGACATGGTCGTACTCCCTCGTCGTACTCCCTTGTGCTCCCTTGCGACGCACTCGTACCGGGATCAACGCGTGTTCGGGCGGTCGGTCACCGTGCGTGGAGCTCCGGTCCTGTCCGAATCCTGTGCAAACCGCCTGTACGGGGCAGCAACCATTGCGTTACGGGCGCGGCTCGTGCATGCTCCCTGGAACCCCTAACCGACTCCGGGGAAGGTCCCCTACGGAGAGTGTGCGGGATCTGGGCTGAGGAGGCGTGCCGCCGTACCCTTGGGGGTATGGGGTTGGGAAGATGTTTCCCGGACACAGCTCCGCCGCACACTGTCGTCGCTCCCACAAAGGATCACAACGCCGAGACAGCCATGGCCGGTCACGAATTCTTCGATCCAGCGGACCGCAAGCGGCCGGTCGCCGACCCGACGGCGGCCGATGCGCTGGCGGCGGAAGAGGCACGCCCTTCCTGCGATCCCGCCTTCAAACACGGGGTGGTCGTCGGCTTCGACGGCTCCACCTCCAGTGAACGCGCCCTCGCCTATGCGATCGGGATGGCACACCGCTCCCGCGCAGGGCTGATCATCGTCCACGTCGCCAACCGACTGCCGACCACCGTGTGGGCCGGCTGCGAGCCACCCGTCTTCGTCGACGTGCCGGATCACCGGACGGAGGTGCTCGGGCTCGAGCTCGCCTGTGCCGAGTATCTGGCCGAGGTGCCCTGGATCCTCGTCGAGCGCGGCGGTGACATCTGCCACGAACTCGAAGAGGTGGGGCGGGAGTACGAGGCCGACGCGATCGTCGTGGGGTCGACCCACGGGATCGTCGGGCGGCTCTTCGGCTCCGTCGCCGGGCGGCTCGCCAAGCGGGCCAAGCGCCCTGTCGTTGTCATTCCGTAACTCCACGTTCTCCCAGGTGAGATGTGCCATGGGAACGGTCCGGCTCTCTTTGTGCAGTGCCTGAATTTCCTGGCGTGCAGAGGTGTTTGTGCCCTTGTGAAGGGCATATATCGGTCACCGCGCACAACTGCACAAGGCATGAAGGGAGCCCGCCGTGGACAATGACGTCTCTGCGGGAAGCGGAACCACTACCGTGGCCGGCCGACTCGCCCTGGGGATCACCCTGTTGGCGTTCGGCCTCGGCACCACCGGTGTCATCGACGACGTGACCACGTCCGACGCCGTGTCAATCGCCCACTACGTGGGCGGAGTCGCCCTCTTCCTGGTCGGCCTGCTGGCCTTCCGTGACCGTGACACCGCGAACGGCACGGGCTATGTGGCCCTCGGTGCCCTCTGGTTCACCTGGGCCGTCTCCTCCGGCGGCCACTCCTCGGCCAACGGGGCCGGGCTCTTCCTGCTCCTCTTCGCCCTCGTGGCCCTGTCGCTGACCCTCGCGGGCGGCGACCAGCTCGGACAGGCCATGCACGGGCTGCTGTTCCTGGCGATGCTCGTGCTCGCCGTCGCGCAGTTCGCCGACAGCTCGTCACTGACCAAGGTCGGCGGCTGGGTTGCGGTGGCGGCGGGGGCGGTGGCCTGGTACGCCGCGACGGCGGCGCTGGCGCACTGGCCGACGGTGCTTCCGGGGCGGGCTGCCGGTCGGGGGGTGACGGCCCACGGCTGATATGGCAGCCGACGCCGGGGAGTTGGGCGTCCCCGGCGATCCAATGAGCGGACCCCCTCGTGGCTTTGTGGCACACGTGGGGGTCCGTTCGGTTTCGTCGGCCCGTGCGGGTGCGTGGGGGTTGCTCGCGCAGTTCCCCGCGCCCCTTACGGGGCGCACTGCGGCGCCCCTTTCTTTTAGGGGCGCGGGGAACTGCGCGACAAGCCCCCACCGACCCGCACCGGCCCCACAACCGAACCGTCCTACTCCACCGTCACCGACTTGGCGAGGTTCCTCGGCTTGTCGATGTCGCGGCCCAGTGCCTTCGCCGTGTGGTAGGCGAGGAGTTGGAGGGGGATGCCCATCAGGATGGGGTCCAGTTCGTCCTCGTTCTTCGGGACGACGATCGTGCGGTCCGCCTTCTCCTGGTGCTGGTGGGCCACCGCCAGGATCTTGCCGCTGCGGGCCTTGATCTCCTCCAGGGCCGCGCGGTTCTTCTCCAGGAGGTCGTCGTCGGGGACGATCGCCACCGTGGGGAGGGCCGGCTCGATCAACGCCAGCGGGCCGTGCTTCAGTTCGGACGCCGGGTAGGCCTCCGCGTGGATGTAGGAGACCTCCTTGAGCTTCAGGGAGGCCTCGCGGGCCACCGGGTAGCCCCGCACGCGGCCGATGAAGAGCATCGAGCGGGCCTCGGCGTACTCCGCGGCCATCTTCTCGATCTCCGCCTCCTGGGCGAGGATCTCGGAGATCTGGGCCGGCAGCTTGCGCAGACCGTCGATGATCCGCTTGCCGTCGCGGACCGAGAGGTCGCGGATGCGGCCGAGGTGGAGGGCGAGGAGCGCGAACGCGACCGTCGTGTTCGTGAAGCACTTCGTCGAGACCACGCAGACCTCCGGGCCCGCGTGCACGTACGTGCCGCCGTCCGCCTCCCGCGCGATCGCCGAGCCCACCACGTTCACCACGCCCAGCACCCGCGCGCCCTTGCGCTTCAGCTCCTGGACGGCGGCGAGGACGTCGTACGTCTCACCGGACTGGGAGACGGCGATGTAGAGGGTGTCCGGGTCGACCACCGGGTTGCGGTAGCGGAACTCCGACGCGGGCTCGGCGTCGGCCGGGATGCGGGCCAGCTCCTCGATCATCTGGGCGCCGATCATGCCCGCGTGGTACGAGGTGCCGCAGCCGAGGATCTTCACCCGGCGCACGGCACGCGCGTCGCGGGCGTCCAGGTTGAGGCCGCCGAGGTGCACGGTGGAGAAGCGGTCGTCGATGCGGCCGCGCAGCACGCGGTCGACCGCGTCGGGCTGCTCGAAGATCTCCTTGTGCATGTAGGTGTCGTGGCCGCCCATGTCGTACGACTCGGCCTCCCACTCCACGGTGGTCGGCTCGGCCGTCGTGCGGGTGCCCTCGGTGGTGTAGGTGCGGAAGTCGTCGGCCTTGAGAGTGGCCATCTCGCCGTCGTCGAGGGTCACTATCTGGCGGGTGTGGGTGACCAGGGCCGCGATGTCCGAGGCGACGAACATCTCCTTGTCGCCGATGCCGAGGACGACCGGGGAGCCGTTGCGCGCGACGACGATCCGCTCGGGGAAGTCGGCGTGCATGACCGCGATGCCGTAGGTGCCCTCGATCAGGCGCAGCGCCTGACGGACCTTCTCCTCCAGGGTCTCCGCCTGGGAGCGGGCGATCAGGTGGGTGAGGACCTCGGTGTCGGTCTCGGAGAGGAAGACGACACCGTCCGCCTCCAGCTTGCGGCGCAGCTCGGAGGCGTTGTCGATGATGCCGTTGTGGACGACGGCGACCTTCTGGTCGGCCGACATGTGCGGGTGGGCGTTCACGTCGGAGGGGGCGCCGTGGGTGGCCCAGCGGGTGTGGGCGATGCCGGTGGTGCCCTTGAAGCGCGCCGGTACCTTGGCCTCCAGGTCCCGGACCCGGCCCTTGGCCTTAACCATCTTCAGGCCGGCCGTCTTCGGGGCGGAGACGACGATGCCCGCCGAGTCGTAACCGCGGTATTCCAGCCGCTGCAGACCTTCGAGGAGGAGGGGGGCGACGTCGCGCCTACCGATGTATCCGACAATTCCGCACATATATAGGTGTTCCGTATCCCTAAGCCGTAGTCATCCGTAGACCAAGCGGCGCAGCTGCCGGAGTGTGAGCTCCGGCGGGGCGACCGCCCTGTACTTCAGATCCGCCGCGATCCGTTCGAAGATCTCCGCGTTCACCAGGCCTTCCGCCTGGAGTTCGCGGTGGCGGCGCCGGACGTAGTCCCCGGCCGTCTCGTCGAAGTAGGCGAGCACGTCCTGGATCACCCGAAGCGCCTCGCCCCGGCTGAGGGGCGTGGACCGCGTCAGGTGATCAACAAGTTCGTCGTGCACCCGTAGATCCTGGAGTACGGGGCAGGGGTTTCGCAAGAATCCTGCCCGATTCCGGGCAGCAGCCTGTTGAATCTCTTATGGGGCTCTGTTCGCAGCCTGTCCATCCTGTGTCTTGCGCCACGTTGCTTGTGCAGACGAGTTTCAGACGCCATGGACATTCCTCGTATGGGCGTACCCGAAGAGCTCGCCGAGCGCATGAGCATGGCCGAGCAGCACGAGTACCTCCGCGCCAAATTCTCCCGGCGCTCGATGATCAGAGGCGGCGCCGTGACTGTCGGCGCCGTCACGGGCGGCTCCTTCGTGCTGGGCGGCACCGCCCAGGCCGCCGTTCCCACCCAGTCGACGGCCCCGGCCACAGAGTGGGTCGACGGCGCCTTCGTCGCCCCCTTCGGCCGCCACCTGGCCTTCGGCAACGACCCCAGCACGGAGATGACGGTCTCCTGGCAGGTCGCTGTCCCGGTGAAGAAGCCCTTCATCCGGATCGGCACCCACGCCTCGCACCTCTCGGTCAAGATCCCGGCCGAGGTCCGCTCCCTCTACACCCCGGCCGGGGTCGGCGCGAGCGGCGACCACACCCAGTACTACGTGCACGCCAAGCTGGCCAACCTCAAGCCGGGCCGCACGTACTTCTACGGTGTCGGCCACGAGGGCTTCGACCCGGCCGCGCCGCAGTTCGCCGGCACCATCGGCACCTTCACCACCGCCCCCGCCCACAAGGAGGCGTTCACCTTCACCGCCTTCGGCGACGAGGGTGTCGGCTACCACGGCCTGGCCAACAACAGCCTTCTGCTCGGCCAGAACCCGTCCTTCCACCTGCACGCCGGCGACATCTGCTACGCCGACCCGGCGGGCGCGGGCAAGACCGCCGACACCGGCTTCGACTCGCGGGTGTGGGACCAGTTCCTCGCCCAGACCGAGACGGTCGCCAAGTCCGTGCCGTGGATGCCGGCCTACGGCAACCACGACATGGAGGCCTGGTACTCGCCCAACGGCTACGGCGGCGAGGAGGCTCGCTGGAGCCTGCCCGACAACGGCCCGGACGCCAAGAACCTGCCGAGCGTCTACAGCTTCGTCTACGGCAACACGGCGATCATCTCGCTCGACGCCAACGACATATCCTTCGAGATCCCGGCCAACCTCGGCATCTCGGGCGGCACGCAGACCAAGTGGCTGGAAGGCCAGCTGAAGAAGTTCCGCGCGTCCAAGGACGTCGACTTCATCGTGATCTTCTTCCACCACTGCGCCTACTGCACCTCCACCGCGCACGCCTCGGAGGGGGGCGTGCGACAGGAGTGGGTGCCGCTGTTCGAGAAGTACACCGTGGACCTGGTCATCAACGGCCACAACCACCAGTACGAGCGCACCGACGTCATCAAGGGCGACAAGGTCGTCAAGAAGCTCCCGATCGGCGAGACCGCGTACTCCGAGACCGAGGGTGTCGTCTACGTGACGGCGGGCGCGGCCGGCCGCAGCCTGTACGCGTTCAGCGCGCCGGACTCCTACGAGGGGCACGTGAACGAGGTCGACTCCGTCGCCTCCTTCATCAACACCAAGGACGGCAAGGTCAACGAGACCGTCGCCTGGTCCCGGGTGCGCTACCTCAACTACTCGTTCCTGCGCGTGGACGTCGAGCCCGCCGCGCGTGGTCAGTACGCCAAGCTGAAGGTGTCGGGCGTGGCCGAGACCGGTAACCGCATCGACCACTTCACGGTGGCGCGCAAGGCCAAGTAGGGCCCGGCAGGCCCACGTAGGTCCGTACGCCCCGAAGGCAGGGCGCAAGGCACCCGCAGGCGGTCCTCACATGCGTTTGAGGACCGCCTGTTTGGCCATCGTGAACTCCTCGTCCGTGAGCACCCCCTCGCGGTGCAGCTCGCCCAGCTCGCGCAGCCTGCGCAGCAACGCGTCGTGATCGGCCTCGGTCGCCTCCGGCGCCCCGGACATCTCCGCTACCCCGTCCGCCGACGGATGCGGCAGCCGCGCCTGGACCGCCGCCGCGACCAGCGCCATCAGCGGATCCCGCTTGAACCCCCACAACTCCACCGCGTTCGGGTCGTACTTGGCCCGCTCCCGGACCGGCGCACCGGCCACCCGGAACCGCAGATGGCCGTTCTCAAGACCGGCGGACGGCTGCCACTCCACGCCGAGGATGTCCGCCAGGGCCAGCGTGCGCGGACCCGCGGCGGCCTTGACGTCCTCCGTCTTCCAGTTCCACTCCAGGCGCACCCGCTCCCCGTCGAACGACGCCGTGCCGTCCCCGGCGGAGACCGACAGCAGCAGCGGCGGCCCCGGCAGCAGGTACTCGCTCACCGGCGTGCCCGGCACCCGCTCCAGGAGCAGCGCGTCGCGCACCTCGTCCGTGAAGTACTCGGCGACCCCGTACCGCTCCGACTCGACGGTCAGCCGATAGGGGTCCTGGGGTTCGGTCAGGCGGCCCCCGGTGGCGTGCAGCAGCGGATCGGCGCCGTCCCGCAGCCGCAGCCTCAGCCGCCCCTGCTTGCGGCCCTGCTCGAACGAGATCCCCGCCAACGCGCCCAGCGGCACGACCAGTTCACCCAGCGCCCGGCGCAGCACACCGACGTTCCGGTCCCGCCCGGGAGTCAGCCGCAGGGCGTCTCCGTCGAAGACCCAGATGCCGTCCTTCTGGATGATTTCCGCCATGCGGGGATTGTTCCACCGGAAGTGCGGGAGAGTGGTCTCGACCAATCCTGGTTCGGTCTCCACCCCCCGCTGAAGGGAGCGCATGTGCGAACGCACCACAGAACGACTCCCCGAACTGTCCGAACTCCCCGAACTTCCCGAACTCCCCGTATGGCCCGCGTCCTCGGGGCCCTGCTGCTCGTCGCGGCGGCCGGTGCCGTCACGGTCGGAGCCACCCCGACGGCACCCGCGCTCACGCCCGCGCCGGTCCCGCTCGGCCGGGTCGTCCCGGCGCCCGCCTCGGTCACGCCCGCCGGAGCGCCGTACCGCATCACCCGGGACACCGCCATCCGCGTCGACGGCTCCGATCAGGCCCGCCGGATCGCCGAGTACCTCGCGGACCTGCTGCGCCCGTCGACCGGCTACCGGCTGCCCCTGACCACCCACGGCACCGCCGGCATCCGGCTGCGCCTGGCCCACGGCCCGTTCGGCGCCGAGGGCTACCGTCTCGACAGCGGCCGCGACGGCGTCACCATCACCGCCGCCGAACCCGCCGGCCTCTTCCACGGCGTCCAGACCCTGCGCCAGCTGCTCCCCGCGGCCGTCGAGAAGGACACCGTCCAGCCCGGCCCCTGGCTGGTCGCCGGCGGCACCATCACCGACCGCCCCCGCTACGCCTACCGCGGCGCGATGCTCGACGTCTCCCGGCACTTCTTCACCGTGGCCCAGGTCGAGCGCTACATCGACCAGCTGGCCCTCTACAAGATCAACGAGCTGCATCTGCACCTCAGCGACGACCAGGGCTGGCGCATCGCGATCGACTCCTGGCCGCGCCTGGCGACCTACGGCGGCTCGACCCAGGTCGGCGGCGGCCGGGGCGGCCACTACACCAGGGCCCAGTACGAGGAGATCGTCCGGTACGCCGCCTCCCGCTACCTGGAAGTCGTCCCCGAGATCGACATGCCAGGGCACACCAACGCCGCCCTCGCCTCCTACGCCGACCTCAACTGCGACGGCACCGCACCGCCGCTGTACACGGGCACGGAGGTCGGCTTCAGCTCGCTGTGCGCGGGCAAGCAGGTGACGTACGACTTCGCCGACGACGTCATCCGCGAACTGGCCGCCCTCACCCCCGGCCGCTACCTCCACATCGGCGGCGACGAGGCGCACTCCACCAGCCATGAGGACTACGTCACGTTCATGGACCGGGTGCAGCCGATCGTCGCGAAGTACGGCAAGACGGTGATCGGCTGGCACCAGCTGACCGGCGCCCACCCGGCCGAGGGGGCCATCGCCCAGTACTGGGGCCTGGACGACACGAGCGCGGACGAGAAGGCCCGGGTGGCCGAGGCCGCCCGGAACGGCACCGGGCTGATCCTCTCGCCCGCCGACCGGGTCTACCTGGACATGAAGTACACCGAGGACACCCCGCTGGGCCAGGACTGGGCGGGCCTGGTGGAGGTGAAGCGGTCGTACGACTGGGACCCGGGCGACTACCTGGCCGGCGTGCCGGGTTCGGCGATCAGGGGCGTCGAGGCACCGCTGTGGACCGAGACGATCGTGACGGACGCCGACCTCGACTACATGGCCTTCCCACGGCTGCCGGGCGTGGCCGAGCTCGGCTGGTCCCCGGCCGCCACCCACTCCTGGGACGCCTACAAGGTGCGGCTCGCCGCCCAGGCCCCGCGCTGGGACGCCCTCGGCATGGCCTACTACCGCTCACCGCAGGTGCCCTGGCCCGCGCACTAGGGTGAGACGAAACGACCGACGGGCTCCCCCGAGGACCGTACTCGGGGGAGCCCGTCCGCCTGGATCAGAACCCCGCGACGGGATTTTTCAGGGTTCCGACCAGCTGGAGGGCGCCCGACGGGTCCGCCAGGTCCACCATCTGCCGGTTGTCGCGCAGCTGGAGCCGGTTGAGGCAGGACAGTGCGAACTCGGGCGCGAACATGTCGTACTGCGCGAACTTGTCGGCGAGTTCGGGCGCCGACGCCTGGTACTCACGGGTGACCTCGGCGACCGTCCGCCAGAAGTCGTCCTCCGTCAGCACCCCCTCGGTCGCGAGGTTCGCGGCGAGGAAGCGGAAGAAGCAGTCGAAGACGTCCGTGAAGACGGAGAGGAGTTTCATGTCCTCCGGGACGTCGACGCGCAGCCGTTCCACCGTCGGCGGCAGCACCGCGTCCGGGTCCATGACCGCGATCTCCTCGGCGATGTCCTTGTAGACCGCCCGCCGTACGACCCCGTCCTCAAGGACCAGGATGACGTTCTCGCCGTGCGGCATGAACACCAGGTCGTAGGCGTAGAAGCTGTGCAGGAGGGGCGTGAAGTAGGCCCGGAGGTAGGCCCGCAGCCACTCCTTCGCCGGCAGCCCGCTCCGCTCCACCAGCGCGGCCGCGAAGGAGGCGCCCTCGTGGTCCACGTGGAGGAGGGAGGCCATGGTCGCCAGGGACTCGCCCTCCCGGAGGGACGGGACCGGGCTCTCCCGCCACAGTGCGGCCAGCATCTTCCGGTACGGCGAGTAGCGGTCGGTCGCCTTCTCGTACTCCAGGTGCCGGTAGCCGACGGCCGCCCGCTCCCGGATGATGGACAAGCCGGTGGACTTGAGTACCGGGTCGTTGTCGACGAGCTGGGCCAGCCAGTCGTTGATGGCCGGGGTGGCCTCCATGTAGGCGGCGGAAAGCCCGCGCATGAAGCCCATGTTGAGGACCGAGAGAGCGGTCTTGACGTAGTGCTTCCCGGGGCTGGAGCTGTTGAAGAAGGTCCGGATGGACTGCTGGGCCAGGTACTCGTCGTCGCCCTCGCCCAGGCACACCAGGAGGCCGCGGGCGACCTCGGCGGCGAAGGTGACGGTGAGCTTGTTCCACCACTGCCAGGGGTGGACCGGGATGAGGAGGTAGTCGGCGGGGTCCAGGCCCCGGTCGCGCAGGACGCCGTCGAAGCGCTCGACGGTCGCCGTGCCCAGCTCGTCCCGTACGAAGGTCTCGTACTCGATCCCGACCCCTGCCGTGAACGCGGCCCGCGACCGGTGCGCCGCCAGCCACACCAGCCGGACCGGGCTCGCGGTCTCCGGGGCGTACGACAGGTACTCGTGGACGCCGAAGCCCAGCCGCCCGTTGTTGGCGACGAAGCAGGGGTGACCCTCGGTCATCCCGGTCTCGATCGCCTGGAAGCCGGCGCGGACGAGCTCGGCGACCGGGATCTGCGGCTTGGCGAGCTTGTAGCAGGTGCCGGAGAGGGTGGAGGAGATCTCCTCCAGGTAGACCGGCAGGACCTCGTCGGCGAGCCCCAGGGCGTCCTTCAGCTCGATGAAGAAGTCCAGGGCGGCGAGCGGGAGTTCGGCGCCGTCCCGGGTACGGGCGATCGAGTCGGCGTCCACCTGCCAGTGGTCGAGGGCGCGGCGGACGGCGGTGAAGCGGTAGCGGGTGAGTCCGTCGTCGCTGCGGACGACGTAACCGGCCCCCTCCTCCTCCGGGGTGATCAGGCGCTCGTGGGCGAACTCCGCAAGGGCCTTGCGTATCAGGAGCCGGTTGGCCTTCTCCCAGCGCTCGGGGGAGAGGTGGGCCACGGAGTCGGCGAGGGTCATACGGCGGCCACCGCCTTCTCGAACCGCTCCCGGGTGCAGTAGCTCAGCAACGCCGTCTTCTCCGGCTTCTGGATCTCCCGTACGGGCACGAACCCGACGGCCTCGTTCAGTGCGTGCACGGCCGTGTTGCCGACGTCCGGCTCGACGACGATCCGGCGGGTCGCCGGGTCCTCGAAGAGCCGGGCCACCACGGCCGTGATGACGGCCCTCGTGAAGCCGTGCACGGGGGTGTCCGTGGCGGGGGTGAGGAAGTGCATCCCCACGTCACCGGGCTCGGGCTCGTACAGCCCGACCAGCTCGCGGTGGGCCGGGTCGTAGTACTCCATGAGGAAGGCGGGCCGGCCGTCCTCGCCGAGGCCGAGCAGCGCGTGGTGGTGCTCGTCGGCCGCGATCTCCATGTACGCCCGCTCGACGTCCGCCGGCCGGGCGTCCTGCATCATCCAGTAGGCCGCCTTGGGGTGGGTGACCCAGCGGTGCAGCAGCTCGGCGTCCCTGAGGGGGTCGAGGGCGCGGAAGACGAAGGCCGTCGTCATCGTGGTCATGCCGCGAACTCCTGGAAGGCGATCGTCTTCTCCACCGGGTAGTACTCCGAGCCGAGCAGCTCGCGGATGATGTACGTGTTCCGGTACGGGCCCATGCCCAGGTCGGGGCTGGTGATGCTGTGGGTGTGGACGCCGGCGTTCTGCAGGAAGACGCCCCGGCCGGTGACGTCGATCGCGTAGTTGCGGGCCACGTCGAAGTTGCCGTGCGTGTCGTAGCGCAGCCGGTCCCGGACGGGCGCCAGGAACTCGGGTTCGGCGTACCTGTAGCCGGTGGCCAGGACCAGGCCCTGGGTCTCGATCTCGTAGTCCTTGCCCTGCTCCTCCTGGCGGAGGGAGAGGGTGTAGGTGCCGTTGTCGTGGGCGGCCGCGTTCAGGGAGGAGTTGGTCAGCAGTCTGGTCGGGACCGGGCCGCCGAGGTTCTTCTGGTAGAGCAGGTCGAAGATCTCGTTGATCAGTTCGCCGTCGATGCCCTTGAAGAGGCCCTTCTGTTCGGCGGTGAGCCGGTAGCGGGTCGCCTCGGGCAGGGCGTGGTAGTAGTCGATGTACTCGGGGCTGGTCATCTCCAGCGTGAGCTTGGTGTATTCGAGGGGGAAGAAGCGGGGGGAGCGGGTCACCCAGTTCAGCCGGTAGCCGTGCACGTCGATCTCGCTGAGCAGGTCGTGGTAGATCTCGGCGGCGGACTGGCCGCTGCCGACCAGCGTGATCGACTCCTTGGACTGGAGTTCCTGCTTGTGCCGCAGGTAGCGCGAGTTGTGGATGAAGTCGCCGCCCAGGCCCTGGCAGGCCTCGGGGATGTGGGGCGGGGTGCCGGTGCCGAGGACCAGGCGACGGGCGCGGTACGTCTCGCGCGTCCCGCCGGCGGCCGTCGCGACGACGTAGACCTCGTCCGTGTCGTCGTACCGGACCTCCGTCACCGTCGTGCCGAAGCGGACGTTGGTCAGCCGGTGCGCGGCCCAGCGGCAGTAGTCGTCGTACTCGACCCGCAGCGGGTAGAAGTTCTCGCGGATGTAGAACGAGTACAGCCGGCCCTTCTCCTTCAGGTAGTTGAGGAAGGAGTACGGCGAGGTGGGGTCGGCGAGGGTGACCAGGTCCGACATGAACGGGGTCTGGAGGTGGGCGCCGTCCAGGAACATCCCGGCGTGCCACTCGAAGTCGGGCTTCGAGTCGAGGAAGACACCGTCCAGTTCGGCGATCGGCTCGGTCAGGCAGGCGAGGCCGAGGTTGAAGGGCCCGAGCCCGATCCCCACGAAGTCATAGGTCTTGGTCGGGTGTTCAGGACGCGCGGTCAAGGGACTCTCCCAGGTACTGCTCGGCGTGGCCGGCGATCAGATCGAGGACGACGGCGATGTCGGCCGCCGTGGTCTCGGGGTTGAGCAGGGTGAACTTGAGGTAGTGGCGGCAGCCGACCTTGGTGCCCGCGACCACGGCGTCGCCGGAGTGGAACAGGGCCTTGCGGGCGTACAGGTTGGCGCGGTCGATCTCGGCCGGGTCGGTGACGGCCGCCGGGATGTAACGGAAGACGAGGGTGGACAGGGACGGCTCGACGACGACGTCGTAGCGCGGGTCGGCCGCCAGGAGCCGCCAGCCCTCCTCCGCCAACTCGCAGACCTCGTCGAAGAGTTCGCCGATGCCGTCGGCACCCATGGTGCGCAGGGTGAGCCACAGCTTGAGGGCGTCGAAGCGGCGGGTGGTCTGGAGGGACTTGTCGACCTGGTTGGGGATGCGTTCGGTGACCATGCGGCGGGGGTTGAGGTAGTCCGCGTGATATGTGACATGGCACAGGGTCGAGGCGTCCCGGACCAGCACGGCGGAGGAACTCACCGGCTGGAAGAAGGACTTGTGGTAGTCGACGGTGACCGAGTCGGCGCGCTCGATGCCGGCGATGCGGTCCCGGTGCTTCAGGGAGGCCAGCAGTCCGCAGCCGTAGGCCGCGTCGACGTGCATCCACACGCCGTACTGCTCGCACAGCTCGGCGATCTCGGGGAGCGGGTCGATGGAGCCGAAGTCGGTGGTCCCGGCGGTGGCGACGACCGCCATGGGCACGAGACCGTCCTTCTTGCAGCGCTCCAGCTCACGGGCGAGGGCGACGGTCTGCATCCGCTTGTCGGCGCCGACGGGGACGGAGACCACCGCGTCCTGGCCGAGGCCGAGCAGTTTCGCCGACTTCTGCACGCTGAAGTGGCTGACCTCGGAGGTGAAGATCCGCAGTTCGGCGAGGTCGGCCGCCCCTTCCCACCCTCCCGGCCCTGGCTTGGCCTCCTCCCTGGCCAGCAGCAGCGCCTGGAGGTTGGACTGGGTGCCGCCGGAGGTGAACACGCCGTCGGCGGCCGGGCCGAGGCCGATCCGCTCGGCCGTCCAGTCGATCAGTCTCCGCTCGATGAGGGTGCCGCCGGCCGACTGGTCCCAGGTGTCCAGGGAGGAGTTGACGGCGGAGAGCACCGCCTCGCCGAGCACCGCCGGGATGACCACCGGGCAGTTGAGATGGGCGAGGTAGCGGGGGTGGTGGAAGTAGACGGCGTCCCGGAGGTAGACGTCCTCCAGCTCGTCCAGGGCCGCGGTGGTGTCGTGCAGCGGCCGGTCGAGGTCGATGCCGTCGATGAGGGGGGAGAGGGCGTCGACGGTGACACCCGTGAACGGACGGTCGGTGGTGGCGAGTTTGGCCGCCACCCGCTCTACTCCTTCGGTCACGGAGCGGCGGTAGTGCTCCGCGGTGAGGTCATTGAGCAGGTGCGAGCGCATGAGGGGGTCCTCCGGGACGATCCGTGCGGGGGAGGGGAGCGATCGGCTCCACTTAGGTTAGCCTAACCTAAGTAGCGCGGGCGAAACGCTGCCCCTCCCGTGACAGCCGACACGTCGGCGGTCGTAACCACCCGCCGGCCTCGGACTACTCGCCGGCCGCCCGGAGTTGTTCCTCCGTCAGACCCTGCCGCCAGTACCCGACGAAGGTGACCCGGCGCCGGTCGATCCCGCGCTCGCCGACGAGGTGCCGGCGCAGCTCCTTCACCCGCCCGGACTCGCCGGCGATCCAGGCGTACGGGTGTGTGTGGGAGGGGAGTTGTGCGGCGCGGATCTCCTCCCTGGCATCGCGGCCGCCCACCAGCCAGGTGATCTCCGCGTCCGCCTCGGTGGCCACGTCCTGCACGTCCCCGGCGCACGGCACCTCCAGCCAGGCGCGGACGCGCGTGCCGGCGGGGA
The DNA here is from genome assembly GCF_042720695.1 of Streptomyces sp. NPDC058457. Taxonomy (NCBI): domain Bacteria; kingdom Bacillati; phylum Actinomycetota; class Actinomycetes; order Kitasatosporales; family Streptomycetaceae; genus Streptomyces; species Streptomyces sp. NPDC058457. The sequence continues at coordinate 61,155 of NZ_JBHXLU010000031.1, forward strand.
GCGATTCGAGGATGGCGGTCGCGGCGGGTACGGCGGTCTCGTCACCCCACACCAGCACCAGATCGGTGTCCTCGGGCGGCCGGAAACGGATCGCCCGGTTGTCGGCGATCGCCGGTCCGAGCAGGACCACCCGGTCACCGGCGGCGGCCCGGGAGGCCCACCGGGAGGCGGGCCCGGCGGGGGTGGCCGCATCCGGCCCGGCCCCGTGCAGCACGAAGTCGATGTCGATCTCGTCGGGGTCCCGCCGCAGTTCCCGCAGCGTGTACGACCGCATCACGGCCCTTACGTCGTCGGGGAGTTCGCGCCAGCCCTGCCACCAGCCGTCGCCCAGCTCGACGGGCACGGCGGGCTCGGTGTGCCCCTCGGCCGGGATGAACAGGGAGAGGGACTGGTCGCGTCCGTCGGAGTGGAAGTGCGCCAGGTCGGCGCCGGCGAAGGTGACCCGGACCAGAGACGGACCGAGCCGCCTCGTCCGTACGACCTGGAGGGAGAAGAAACGGAACGGGGCGGCTACGGCCGTCGTCATATGTGCTCCTGGGGTTCAGGAAGTTGTACGGGTTGCCCGGGTGGGGTCAGCTGACCTTCTTGGCCGTCTCCAGGGCCTTGGCGAGGTTCTCGACCATCGCGACGCACTTGTCGTAGGAGAAGATCGGCTCGGGGGAGCGGGAGATGACCTGCCCGGCCTTGACCGCGGGGAGCTTCTTCCAGGTGGCCTGGGTGATGTCGGCGGGCTGGATGGTCGCCGTACGGTCGTCCATCATGATGATGTCGGCCTTGTACTTGTCGACGTTCTCCCAGCTCAGGCTCTCGTACCAGCCGCCGCTCGCCTTCAGTACGGACGCCGAGGGCTCGACGAAGTTCACGCCGAGGGCCTTGAAGTACTCCAGGTCCACGGAGAGGTTGGAGCCGGAGACGTAGAACAGGTCCTGGGCGGCGGAACCGGCCATCACCGTGATGTCGGGGTGCGCCTTGGCGGCGGCGCGCAGCCGGGAGGACGCGTCCTCGAACCGCTTCTTCGCGTCGGTCACCTTGCTCGCCGTCATGTCCGCGCCGAGCGACTCCGCAAGGGCCCAGACCCGCTGGAGCGGGACGGTGAGCTGACGGTCGTAGGCCGAGATGCCGACGCTCGGGGCGAGCTTGGCGATCTTGTCCTTGGACTCGTCCGGGACGTACCAGAGGGTGCCGGCGGCGTCGAACAGCGTGGTGATGAGCACGTCGGGGGCGAGCGCCGCGTACTTCTCGACGTTGAACTGGCCCCACTCGTTGCCGAGGACTGTCAGCTTGCTGATGTCCATGTCGCCGGCCTGGACGTCGGCCTTGCCGGCCTTGGTCCTGGTCGGCCCGAAGACTCCCTTCACGCTGATGCCGTAGTCGTACAGCGCGGCGGCGACCCCGACGAACGCGACGATGTTCGCCGGGACCTTGTCCAGCTTCACCGTGGTCCCGCGGTCGTCCTTGAACGTCCAGGGACCGGACTTGGCGGCCGTCGTCTCCTTGTCGGAGGAGCCGCTTTTCGCGTCGTCGTCACCGCAGGCCGCGAGCGCGGCGCCGAGACCGAGGGCGCCACCGACGGCGAGGATGCCACGGCGGGTGAGGTGGGCTGCTCTGACGTTGGACATAGGTGTGGCTGCTTTCGGACGTGCGGGAACACCGCTGGACAGGATGGAGATTAGGTTAGCCTAACCTAAGATCTTGTCCAGGTCCGGGTCCTGCGGCTTACGCCCGGGGGCAGCCCGCCGAAGTCAACTCCCGCGTGCGCGGCGCTCATCGGCCCTTGCCACTCCCGGTTCTCACTGTCGGTCGAGGCTGTTGCCCCACAGGGACGGGTCGGTGCTCTTGAGGCTGGGGACGCCGCCGTAGGTGCCGCCGTCGGCGGTGACGAGCGGGGCGGAGAGCTGGTCCTCCAGGAGTCCGTCGCGGATCCGCACGATGGTGCTGTCGTGGTCGGTCCTGCCAGGCTTGAAGGTCTTCCCGTCGATCGCGGCCTTCAGGTAGTACAGCGCGTACTTGGCGTAGAGGTCGACCGGCTGGGACACGGTGGCGTCGATGGTGCCGTCGGAGATGCTCCTGAGCTCTCTGGGGATGCCGTCGTTGGAGACGACGAACACGTGCTTCGGGTCCCTCGGGCCGACCAGCAGCCCCTGCTGCCTGAGCACGTGGAGCGTGCCGGAGAGGGCGAAGCTGGCCTGCAGGTAGATGCCCTTGATGTCCGGGTGCGCGGTCAGGTCGGCCTGGAGCTTCTGCGCGGCGACGTCCTCGTCCCAGTTGGTGGTCTCCCCGAACACCTTGATGTCCGGGTAGTTCGCCTTCATGCACGCGTCGAACCCCTCGGTGCGGTCACGGCCGTTGATCGACGAGAGGTCGCCCTCGAGCATCACGACCTTGCCCTTGCCGCCCAGCTTGGTGCCCAGGTACTCGCATGCCTTCTCGCCGTAGGCGCGGTTGTCGGCGCGGACCACCATGTAGACCCTGCCGGTGTCGGGGCGGGTGTCGATGGTGACGACCGGGATCTTCGCCGCCTGCAACTGCGCCAGGATCGGCGCGATGGCGAAGGTGCTCTGCGGGGCCATCGCGATGCCCTTGGCGCCCAGGAGGATCAGTGTCTGCGCGTTGGCGGCGAGCTTGGCGACGTCGTCCTGCGAGTTGGTGGTCCTGAGCGAGAGGCCGAGTTGCTCGGCGTACTCGGGGGTGTACCTGATGTACGCGTTCCAGAAGTCGGTGTCGGAGCGCGGGTAGTCGACGCCGACCAGCGGCTTGCCGCCGCTCGACGTGGCCGTGCTGTCGGAGCCGCCGCCGCAGGCGCCGAGCAGGACGAGTACGGAGAGGGCGCAAGCGGTGGAGCAGAGGACGGGTCTGGACCTCATCGGTACTTCCTCGCGCTGGGTCCCGGAGCGCCTGCCGTCTCCCCCGGGCTCACCTGACCGACAGAGACATGCCACCCGGCCGACACCAAACTGTCTCATCAGCCAATATACCGGGGCACATGCGTGGGCAGAATTCCCTTCCTGTCCAGCCCCGGCCCAGCGCCCCGGGCCCGGGGAAGGCTCAGGCGCGCCCGTGCGCCTGTTGCGTGTGCCGGGACAGTGAGTCGATGACCACGGCGGCGAAGAGCACCCCGCCCGTGATCACCAACTGGACGGCGGTGGGGGTGTCGGTGAGGGCCATGCCCGAGGCGATCGACTGGATGACCAGGATGCCGAGCACGGCGGACCAGGTCGTACCGCGTCCTCCGAACAGGCTGGTGCCGCCGATGACGGCGGCGGCGATGGCGTTGAGCAGCAGGACGCCGGAGCCGGAGTTCTGGCTCACCGACGTGATACGCGAGGCCAGGAACAGGCCGCCGGTCGCCGCCAGGGTGCCGGAGACCGCGAGTACGGCCGTCTGTACGGCGGTCACGTCGAGGCTGGCGCGACGGGCCGCCTCGACGCTGCTCCCCAGTGCGTAGACCTGCCGTCCGTAGTGCGTGCGCCGGAGCACGATGTCGAGGCCCGCCACCGTGACGAGGAAGATCAGCAGCGCCAGCGGCAGGCCCTGGAACTGGTTCAGCAGATAGGCGGAGCCGAACCCGATCACCGCCACGGCTCCGGTGCGCACCCCGATGGCGCGCAGCGGGCGGTGTGGCATGCCGAGGGCCACACGGCGGCGCCTGTTCAGGTAGGCGGAGAGGAAGACCAGAGCTGTGGCGAGTGCCGCCACCGCGTAGGCGACGCCGGCGTTGGTGAAGTAGTAGCCGGTGAGGTGGGCGATGAGCCCGTTCTCGTCGAGGTTGACGGTGCCGCTGGTGCCGAGGATGACGAGCATGAGGCCGTTCCACGTCAGCAGCCCGGCGAGGGTGACCACGAAGGCCGGCACCCGGGTTCTGGCGATGGAGTACCCCTGGACGGTTCCCGCCGCGGTGCCCGTCAGCACGGCGGCGATCAGGGCGAGCCATTCCGGCACGCCGTTGTTGACGTTGAGCACCGCGAAGACCGCGGCGGCGAACCCGCTGATCGAGCCGACCGACAGGTCGAGTTCACCGAGCAGCAGCACGAAGACGATGCCGACCGCGATGAAGCCCGTACCCACGATGTCCACGCTGAGGTTGGACAGGTTGCGGGGCGAGAGGAAGGTGGAGTTCAGACTCTGGAAGATGATCCAGACCGCGGCGAGGACGAGGGTGACGGGAAGGTAGCCGAGCTCACCGGCGCTCAGCCTGCGCCGCCGGAGGGTGATCCAGCCGGCCACGGCACGGCCGACGGTCCGCCCGCCGAGGCCCCGACGGGCTTTCGCGGTGGCTGCGGCAGGATCGGCCGGCGTCTCGTCCGGCATGTCACGCATCCCTTTCACCACTCGGCTTCACCACTCAGCTTCACCACTCGGCTTCACCACTCGGCCTCGCGAGGGGCCGGCCGACGGGGCACGTTCTCGGTGGCGCCCGTGACGGCGGAGATGATCTGCTCCTGGGAAGCGGTGCTCACGTCGAAGAAGCCGTTGTTGCGGCCGAGCCGCAGCACGGCGGCCCGGTCCGCGAGGGCCTTCACATCGCCCATGTTGTGGCTGATGAGCAGGATCGCCAGGCCTTGGTCGCGGAGCCGGTCGACGAGGTCGAGGACCTCGTTGGTCTGCTCGAACCCCAGCGCCGCGGTCGGTTCGTCCAGCAGAAGGACGCGCGGGTCGCCGAGGAGCGAACGGGCGACGGCGACGGTCTGCCGCTGGCCGCTGGACAGTGACACCAGGGGACCGCGCAGGTCGGGAACGCTCCGGGTCAGGCGTTCCAGCAGCTGTGCGCTGCGGCGCTCCATCTCCACCTCGTCGAGGAAGCCGAACCTGCGGATCTCCCGTCCGAGGAAGAGGTTGCCGACGACGTCGAGGCCTCCGCACAGCGCCAGGTCCTGGTAGACGGTGGCGATGCCGAGGTCCCGGGCTTCCTGGGGACGCCGGATGTGCACGGGCCGGCCCTCCCACTCGATGCTCCCCTGGTCCGCGGGAGCGACCCCGGAGATCACCTTGACCAGGGTGGACTTGCCGGCTCCGTTGTCGCCGAGCAGGGCGAGGACCTGGCCTGCGTGGATCTCCAGCTCGATGTCCCGGAGAACCTCGACGACGCCGAAGCGCTTCCACACGCCGTGCAGGGCGAGCAAGGGGGGCGGCAAGAGAATCAGCTCCTTCCCGGGCCTGGGGTCGGCCGGTCCCGCCCGTCAGGTCAGCCCGGCCTTGTGGCAGTCGCCCGCGAGTGACAGGGGGCAGATTTGTTCGAGCGTGTACACGCCGTCCTTCACCAAGGTGTTCTTGATGGTGGCAAGGACCACGGGCACCGGAGTGAGCAGCACGGCCGGAACCTCCGCACCGCCGCGGGTTTTCACCCGCCTGGTGGCCACCGCGTCCAGGCTCCGGCCACGGGCGGCCGCCACGGCCATGGCGCCGCCGGCGGCGGCCTCGGGTCCGAACGGCTTGTAGACGGTCATGTACTGATCGCCGGCGACAATGCGCCGTACGGCCGCGAGCTCGGCGTCCTGCCCGGTGACCGGAGGCAGCGGGGTGACCTTGTCGGCCTTGAGGGCGGCGATACAGCCGGCGGCGAGGCCGTCGTTGGCGGCGTAGACGCCGTCGATGCTGCCGGCGCCCAGGGCGGAGAGGGCTCCGGACATGTTCCGGTTCGCCGTCTCCGTGCTCCACTCGGGCGTGTCGTACTCCTTGGCGATCGTGGTCCTCCCCCGGAGTTCGGAGAGTGCGCCCTGCTTGAACGACAGCGCGTTGGGGTCGCCGGGGTCGCCGTTCATCATCACGATCCGGCCGCCGCGCGCCTTGGTGCCCATGGCCGTCAGCAGCGCCCTGCCCTGGAGCCTGCCGATCTCCTGGCCGTCGAAGGAGACGTAGCCCGAGATCGGGCCCTCGGCGAGGCGGTCGTAGGCGATGACCGGGATGTGCGCGGCAGCCGCTCTTCCGACCGAGGCGGCCATGGCTCTGGCGTCGACGGCCGTCAGCACGATGGCATCGACCCCGTCGGCGATCGACGAGTCCATCTGTTTCTGCTGGATGGCCACGTCACCTTCGGCGTTGGCGTGCTCGATCGCGCAGTCGCCGCACAGCTGCCCGATCCTCCGCTCCAGCAGGGGCCTGTCCCGCGTCTCCCAGCGGGCTGTGGTGGAGTCCGGCAGCAGCACGCTGATCTTCCGCGCGCTCCCTTCGCCGGAGGTGCTCCCGGCGTCCGCTCCGCAGGCGGTGGGGGACACGGCCGTCGAGACCGCGGCGAGGGCGAGGGCGGTGTTCCGAACGCGGGCCTTCATGCGCGAGACCTCCCTCCTGCCCGGGGCGCCGGGACGCGCCGGCACCGGCCATGGTGGACCGCGAACCCGGTGCCGTACGGCCGGCAGGACGATAATCTGTCCAGTTCGTCCCGCTATGCGATTCTAGTAAAGGAGTCACCAGCGGTGCTCGGGGCGGTGTCGGAGTCCTTCGGCACCGAACCCGTGGCCGACGGCAGGCAGGTGTGCGGCGAGAGAGCGGTATCGCGTCGTGAACCGGCTGCTGCGGGTACGGAACCGGGCGCCGGGGACAGGGACGGGGGCCGATCATGACGTGTCGTAGCCCATGGGTGACGTCTCGTACGCGCTGTGTCGTCGGCGCGCTGGTCGCGGGCCTGCTGGCCGTGCCCTCGGCCGCCTGTACGGGAGACGGAACAACCGCCACGGACAGCTTCACCGTCGGCCTGCTGCTGCCGAGCCGGGTGGTGCCACGCTGGGAGAACTCCGACAAGCCGCTGATCGTGCAACAGGTGAAACAGCTCTGCCCGCACTGCAAGGTCACCTATGCCAACGCCGACGACGACGCGACGGCCCAGCGGCAGCAGATGATCGCGATGATCACCAAGGGGGTCCGGGTCATCATCCTCGGCACCACCGACAACAGGGCGCTGCGTTCCACGGTCCAGGAGGCGCACGACGCGGGCGTCCCCGTCGTCGCCTACGACAGGCTCGCCGAGGGGCCGGTCTCGGGCTTCGTCAGCTTCGACGGCGTACAGGTCGGAACGTTGCAGGGCCAGGCTCTCCTCAAGGCCATGCACGCCCCGGCCGAGGACGGGACCATCGTCATGATGAACGGCGACCCGACCAGCCCCAACGCCGCGTGGTTCAAGAGGGGCGCACTGTCCGTCCTGCGGGGCAAGGTGAACATCGGCCGTTCCTACGACACCCCGGGCTGGAGCACGGACAACGCGAACGCCAACATGTCCGCCGCCATCTCGGCCCTGGGCCCGGGCCGGATCGACGGCGTCCTGGCCGCCAACGACGCCATGGCCGCAGGCGTGATCTCCGCGCTCAAGAGCGCCCACGTCGGGCGGCTTCCACCGGTCACCGGTCAGGATGCCGACCTCGACGCGGTACGGCGCATCGTCGACGGCGAACAGTCCATGACGGTGTACAAGTCCTTCCGCGCGGAAGCCGAAGCAGCCGCCGCCATGGCCGTGGCCCTGGGCCGCGGCGAGAAGCTGGACACCATCGCCACGACGACGACCGACAGCCCCACCACCCGCCACATCCCGTCCGTGCTCCTCACCCCGGTAGCCGTGACAACCGCCAACATCAGACAGACCCTCGTCAAGGACGGCGTGTACACCGTCGACCAGATCTGCACACCGCGGCTACGGGCCGCTTGCGAGAAGGCAGGGCTGACTCCTTAGCCGGGCGTGGCCGGTGTGGGGGGGCCTTGACCGGGAGTCGAGGCACGTCGACAGGGTTGATGTCGAGGAGCTCGTCGACGTAGCCGTCGAGCGGACCGGAAGTCAGGAAGCGAGGACTCCCATCACGACGCGGATGGGGCCCACGAGCTTCCCGAGCTGAGGGCTTCGGCCACCGGATACGCGGTGGCCACCGAACACGTCGTTCTGTACCTTGCCCTCATGACCGACAACCGAAGGGGCGATGCCGCGTAGGCGCCCGTCAGCCCTGCGGGGCGACCTGCCTGCCCGCCCGCCCAGGCGGCGACGGTATCCGTTCATCGACCGCCTCTCAGGATCTTGCACAGCTGACCTGCGTCGGCTTGAGCGGACCCGCTTCTGGCCCGAAGCCACGGAAGAAGCGTTCTGGCATTGGAAGGCCCTGGCCCACGGCCCTCTCAGACAACTTGCGACGCCACTCGTAGGTCCTGACTGCGGCATCCTTGAGTGCGGTTGCTACAGCATCGACTTCCGCGGCCACCTCGAAACCGTGCTCCACGCCCTGCCGAGGAAGAGCGCGCGTGAGCTACGCGCCCTTGTACGGGCCCTTGACCGGAAGATCCTGGCCAGAGCCAAGGTGATTTCGGCTGACAGCCTGGACGTGCCATGGTGGCGAAGTCAGCTCTAGGACCATGGGCGGCCGGCACAGTGCGGGCGCGTTGTCAGAGGCTGGTGGCATCGTGCCTGCATGGACACGCTCTTTGATCTTCCCGAACCGGAGACAGCGGAAGAGGCCGTCATTGCTCACTACCGGCTGAGCGACGACCAGTACGGTTCGCGTGCCGAGCGGGAGGCGGTCTTTGACGCTGAGCGCACCATGACGGCCGCCGTCGAAGAGGCGGGGGTCGGTGAGGTGGACGGGAACGAGTTCGGCGGTGGTGAAGCCGTCCTGTACGCCTACGGGGCTGATGCGGAGGCGCTGTTCGAGGTGATGGAGCCGACCCTTCGCGGTCTGCCGTTCAGGCCGGCCCACGTCGTGCTGCGGCAGGGGAGCACGGAGACGGAGACCCGAGTGGATCTGTGATGCGGTACAGCAGCCTGTATGACCTTCATGACCGATCTCTACAGGGCTACGGATCAGAAGGCGCTGCTCTCGGTGCTGTGTGTGCCGGAGGCAGCACGGGTGGCCTTCACGCGACGTGGGACCACGGTCCCTCGGTGTCGGACTTCGGGATCCAGAGCAGTGGTTGACTCGTCCGGCAGTAGTCGGTCACTCCGTCCTCCCAGGGGAAGCGTCCGGACTTGTCAGGCCAGAACAACTGCGTGACGGGCAGCCGAGGGGCCTGGTAGAAGTTGATGCCGGCGCCGAAGAAGTCGTGGTACCAGCTGGAATGCACAGGCCGGACAGCGACGTCGTAGCCGTTGAGGACGTCGTCCCTGCGCTGGTCCGGCTCCAGCGGAAGACCATCGCGGATGCCGGCTCCAGCCGCGTTCACGACGGGCATGGCGACGTCCGTCCGCAGGCCGAAGACACAGACCTCGGGACTGCGCAGCGTGTGCCACAGCCCGATGGAGTACGCCCAGTCCGCGGGGGTGTCGCCGCCGGCGCCCACCCCCATGACGTGCCAGCCGAAGTCGGTGACGCTCCGGGCCACCCGGCTGTCCCGTTCTTCGAAGGCCGGGCCGTCTGCGGGCGGTCGGCATGCCTGGTGGCGCTGGGCCGACCGGTCGGAGGGGCCGTTGGAGGCATGCCCGATGCCCGAGCTGTTCCGCTGACCTCCAGGCGCCGTCGTTGAGAGGCTGGGGGCATGCTGCTGCCGCCAACGCACGGGAAGACCGAACTCATCGAGGTCGTCCGCATCACCGACCCCGTCAGGCACCTCGGTTCGGAGGACCTGGCCGGCGGCACTGCCGCGATCTGGGAGGGAGACCAAGCCCGGCAGGCCCTGTCCCTGATCGCCGGCCTGCCGGGAAGCGAGCCGTACCGCTGCTTCCTCCCAGGCTGGGGAATCCGGGCCCACAGCTCCACCGATCAGCTCTTCGAGATCGCCTTCTGCTTCCGCTGCCACGGTGCCCGTATCTGGGGGCCGGGTCTTCCTGCCGAACAACAACGCCAGACCTTCGACGCAGAGAGCCCTGCGGCACTGGAACTGCTCCACCGATTCCGCTCCTGCCTGCCGGGCTGATGAACGGTCCAGACAGGTTCGGGACGAAGACGGAGAGGCCGCCGTGCAGGGGCGCGGTGGGATGTGCGTCGGCCCGCGAGAACTTCAGTCGGTGGTGCCCGCAGGTCAGCACCGTCCCCCCAGGCTCACGTGCCCTGGCCGCCCCCGACCGGAAAGAGCATGCAGCTGCTGGTGGCGTGGGCCAGCAGGCGGTCCTCGGAGTCGCGGAGCTCCGCCTGGGCGAGGGCGGTGCGGCGGCCGCTGTTGAGGACGGTGCCGATGGCGCGGATCTTGCCGGTGTCGACGGTGATCGGGCGCAGGAACTTCAGGCTCAGGTCGATCGAGGTGTACCCGGTGCCCTGGGGCAGCACGGACTGCACCGCGCAGCCGGCCGCCGAGTCGAGCAGCGTGGCGTAGACGCCGCCGTGGACGCTGCCTATCGGGTTGTAGTGCTCCTCGCCCGGCACCAGCGCGAAGACCGCCCGGCCGTACTCGGCCTCCTCCAGGGTGATGCCCAGGGCGGCGGTGATCGGCGGTGCGGGCAGGCGCCCGGCCAGGATCTCGCGGAGGAAGCCGAGACCGCTGTGGTCCGGGACGGCGCCGGCGGACACGGCGGGGTCTCCCCAGCTGAACGTGCGTGACCGGGACCCCTGTCCGGGGTGGAAGTCGAGCGTCAAGACAACTCCTCGTAGTGCTTCCTGTGGGTGGTGCCGGGCGTATCAGTCGCCGTCGCCGTCGGGTTCGGGGCCGTCCGGGCCGACGCGGATGAGGCCCGGGCCGGCGTCGACGAACGATTCGCCGCGTCGCACGTCGTGGCCGTCGTCGCAGCGCAGCACCGCGTGCACCGCGGCGCCGCAGTCCCGGTGGCGTACGACCAGCGGGGGTCCCTGTTCGTCCGCGGCCCAGGTGTCGCCCCACTGCCGCAGCGCCGTGAGGACGGGCAGGAAGTCCCGGCCTTTCTCGGTCAGTCGGTAGGCGTACCGGGTCCGCTGGCCGGGCTCCTGGTACGGCACGCGCTCCAGGAGTCCGGCGGCGGTCAGTTCCTTCAGGCGCGCCGCGGCGGCGGGTTCGCCGATGCCCACGCGCTTGGCGAAGTCGTCGAACCGGCGGGTGCCCAAGAACGCCTCGCGCATGATCAGCAGCGCCGTCCTGGTGCCGGCGATCTCCAGAGTGCGGGCGACGGAGCAGTTGGCCATGGACCAGGCGTCCCGTTCCCGCAGCAGGTCCGTCATCACTCCGCCCTCCACCCTCCACCTGACTTGCCTCGTGCGAAGCCAGCCTATAGCGTCACCGCTGACTTCTGCAATCGTAAGTCAGCTCGGGTCGCCGAGGGCGCTGCCGCCTGCTGCCCGCAGCTCGGCCGAGACGAGGACACGATGGCTTCCACCCCCACCCCCGCTTCGGGCCGGCTCGAGCCGACCGACCGGCAACCCGGCGACCGGCTTCCCTCCCACCAGAACTCCCACCAGGACTCCCAGCAGCCCTCCCGGCGCGCGGCGGCCGTCACCCTCGTCGCGATGTGCCTGGGCGCCATGACGACCTTTCTGCTGATCACCGCATCGGTGTCGGCGCTGTCGGCCATCCAGGACGACCTGCACGTCTCCCCGACCGGCCTCGTCTGGATCCCCTCCGCGTACACCCTGCTCGTGGCCAGTCTGGTGATGTCCGCGGGCACCATCGGCAACCTCTACGGCCGCAGGCGCGCCTTCCTCGCCGGCGCCGTGGTCATGATCATCGGGTCGCTCACCGTCTACACCGCGGGTTCGACGGGAGGCGTCATCGCCGGCCAGCTCGTCTCCGGCCTCGGCGGCGCCCTCATCCTGCCCAACAGCCTGGCCATCCTGGGGGCCGCCTTCCCGGACCCCCACCGGCGCACCGAGGTCGTCACCGCCTGGGCGGCCGCCTCCGGCATCGGACTCGCCGCCGGCCCGCTGATCGCGGGCACCCTGCTGGACCACTTCCACTGGAACACGGTCTTCCTGTCGACCGCCGCCCTCGCGGTCGTCACCATGGCCGCCGCCGTCTTCGTCGCCGAGTCACGCGGCCCCGCCGGCAAGCTCGACATCCCCGGCCAGATCCTGGCCGCCCTGGGCATCGCCGCCCTCGTCTACGCCCTCATCGAAGGCGGACACGACGGCTACACCAGCCCCCGGATCCTCATCGCCTGGTTCGTCGCGGCCGCGGCCCTGAGCGGTTTCGTCCTCGTCGAGCGGGCCGCCCGCACCCCCATGCTGGACATGAGCCTGTTCCGGTCGCCGTCGTTCAGCGCCGTCATGTTCGTCGCGGCCGTCTCCCTGTTCGGCTTCACCGGGGTGGCCATCCTCTCGGTGCTCTTCTACGAGCGTGTCCAGCAGCTCTCCGCCCTGGACGTGGGCTGGCGGCTGCTGGCCTTCTTCGGCGTCTACGTCGTCGTCGCCTACGCGACCGGACGCGTGATCCGCCGTACCGGCTTCAAGCTGCCGCTGACCCTGGGCTTCCTCGTCGGAGCCGCCGCCACGGCCGGATTCACCACGCTGGAGCCGACCACCCCCTATGCCCGGGTGTGGTGGCTGTACGTGCTCTTCGGCGCCGCATCCGGGATGGTGGCCGCGCCCAGCACCGCCGCCGCCCTGGTCAGCGTCTCCCACGAACACGCGGGCATGGCCTCCGGAGCCGTCAACGCCTTCCGCCAGATCGGGTCCGTCACCGGCTCCGCCCTCCTCGGCGCCCTGCTCGCCGGCCGGCTCCAGTCCCGGCTGCCCGACCGGCTCGACGCTCACCATGTTCCCCGAGCGGCCTGGCCAGCCGTCGAGCACGCGGTCTCCACGGGCACCGGCGGTCACGGGGCGACCCCGCCGAACGTGACCGCCGCGGTCGGCGACGCCTTCACCTCCGGCGTCCACGCCGGCATGTCCGTCGTCGCCGCCGTGTTCCTGTGCGCGGCCCTGGTCTCGGCCCTGCTGGTACGCAACCGGCCGCACCACACCACCGCCACCGCGAACTGACGCGCAGCCCGGACTCGCCTGCGGGCGTGCTCAGACACCGAGGCCGGCCAGGGAGCTCCTCGGCAGCAGACCTGTCCGGTCGGCCTCAGCTCACCAGCCCCAACTCCCGCGCGATCAGCATCCGCTGGACCTCGCTCGTGCCCTCCCCGATCTCCAGGATCTTGGAGTCGCGCCACATCCGGGCCACCGGGTACTCGTTCATGAAGCCGTAGCCGCCGTGGACCTGGGTGGCGTCGCGGGCGTTGTCGACGGCGACGGTGGAGGAATACAGCTTGGCGAGGGCCGCCTCCTTCTTGAAGGGTTCGCCTACCACCAGGCGGGAGGCCGCGTCGCGCCAGGCCAGGCGGGCCGTGTGGGCCTTCATCTCCATGTCCGCGATCTTGAACTGGATGGCCTGGTTGGCGCCGATCGGGCGGCCGAAGGCGTGCCGTTCCTTCGCGTACTTGACCGACTCGTCCACACAGCCCTGGGCCAGGCCGGTGGCCAGGGCCGCGATGGCGATGCGGCCCTCGTCGAGGATGCGGAGGAACTGGGCGTAGCCGCGGCCCTCCTCGCCGAGCAGGTTGGCGGCCGGGACCCGGACGTCGGCGAAGGACAGCTCGCGGGTGTCGGAGGCGTTCCAGCCGACCTTGGAGTAGGGGGCGGCGACGGTGAAGCCGGGGGTGCCGGAGGGGACGATGATCGAGGAGATCAGCGGCTTGCCGTCCGGCTTGCGGCCGGTTACCGCGGTGACGGTGACCAGACCCGTGATGTCCGTCCCCGAGTTGGTGATGAAGCACTTGCTGCCGTTGATCACCCACTCGTCGGTGGCGGGGTCCAGGCGGGCGGTGGTGCGGGTGGCGCCCGCGTCGCTGCCGCCGTCCGGTTCCGTGAGGCCGAAGGCGCCCAGGAGCTCGCCGGAGCAGAGGCGGGGGAGCCATGCGCGCTTCTGGTCGTCCGTGCCGAAGAGGTGGATCGGCATCGCGCCCAGCGAGACTCCGGCTTCGAGGGTGATGGCGACCGAGGAATCCACCCGGGCCAGCTCCTCCAGGGCGATGCCGAGCGCCAGGTAGTCGCCGCCCATGCCGCCGTACTCCTCGGGGAACGGCAGCCCGAACAGGCCCATGCGGCCCATCTCGCGGACGATCTCGTACGGGAACTCGTGCCGCTCGTAGAAGTCGCCGATCTTCGGTGCCACGACGTCGTGCGCGAACTCCTCCACCGTGCGGCGGAGTTCTTCCAGTTCGGGGGAGAGGCGGTGGTCCATGGTCGTCACTCCTGGTGGGAGAGGGCGCGGACGGTGCGGGACGGGCTGGGTCGGCCCAGTTGTTCGGCCATCCACACGCTGGTGGCGGTGAGTTTGCCGAGGTCGACTCCGGTCTCGATGCCGAGGCCCTGGAGCATCCAGACCAGGTCCTCGGTGGCGAGGTTGCCGGTGGCGGACTTGGCGTACGGGCAGCCGCCGAGCCCGCCGGCGGACGCGTCGACCGTCGTCACGCCGTGTTCCAGGGCCGCGTAGGTGTTGGCGAGCGCCTGGCCGTAGGTGTCGTGGAAGTGCACGCCGACGACGTTCGTCGGCACGCCCTCCTCGTTGAGCAGAGACAACAACTCCAGGACATGGCCCGGGGTGGCGACCCCGATCGTGTCGCCGAGGCTCAGCTCGTCGCAGCCCATGTCGCGCAGCGCCTTGCAGACCCGGACCACCTGGTGGAGCGGTACCGCGCCCTCCCAGGGGTCGCCGAAGCACATCGAGACATAGCCGCGGACGTGCACGTCCGCGTCCTTCGCCTGCCGGACGACCGGGTCGAAGACGGCCAGGGACTCGTCCAGCGAGCGGTTCAGGTTGGCCTTGGCGAAGGACTCGGTGGCGCTGGCGAAGACGGCGACCCGGCGGGCGCCGAGGCCGAGGGCGCGGTCCAGGCCGCGCTGGTTGGGGACCAGGACGGGGAGCTCGACACCCCGCAGGTCCGCGAGCTGGGGGAACAGGTCCTCCGCGTCCGCCAGTTGGGGCACCCACTTCGGGTGTACGAAGCTGGTCGCCTCGATCGTCGTCAGGCCCGCGTCGGCCAGCCGGTGCACGAACTCGGCCTTCACCGACGTCGGTACGGCCGTCTTCTCGTTCTGCAGGCCGTCGCGGGCGCCGACCTCGTGGATCCGGACCCGGGCGGGCAGATCGGTGGCCGGTAGGACCATGGGGAGGCCGGACTCCTGGGCGGTCATGCCGTCTTCTCCTCGTCCTCGTGCGGGGCGATCACGGCCAGCACCTGGTCCATCGCGACCGTGGCGCCGGGCTTCACGTCGAGTTCGGCGACCGTGCCGGCGTGCGGGGCGGAGATGACGTGCTCCATCTTCATCGCCTCCACCACCAGCAGGCTCTGCCCGGCGGCGACCTCGTCTCCCACGGCGACCTTCACGACGGTCACCGTGCCGGGCATCGGCGCGGTGAGGGAGTCGGCGCCGGCGTGGACGCTGCGGCTCAGCGAGGCCGCGACCGGGTCGTGGTCACGGACCTGCCAGGCGTCTCCGTCGCGGCCGATCCAGTCGGCCGCGCGGTGGAAGGTGTGCCGGACGCCGTCCAGGGTGACGGACACGCGGTCGGCGGTGACCGTGTGGCTGCCGCGCGGGACGTACTCCACCGGGTCCTGCACCCGGAGGTGGAAGCCGACCGGCTTGGGCGTACCGCCGAGCCGCCAGCCGCTCGGTACCGAGAACGGGTCCGTCCAGCCCCCGCCCGCAGCCGGCCGCAGCGCCTCCAGCCGTACGGCCGCCGCCGCCTCGTACACCTCGTCCGGTACGTCCGTGGAGACCAGGTCGTCCATCACCCGCTCGACCAGGCCCGTGTCCAGCTCGCCCGCCGCCACCGCCGGATGGGCGAGGAGCCGGCGCAGGAACCCGGCGTTGGTCTGCACGCCCAGCGTGACCGTCTCCGCGAGGGCCCGGCGGAGCTTCCTGAGCGCGGTCGCGCGATCCGGGCCGTACGCGATCACCTTGGACAGCATCGGGTCGTACAGGCTGCCGACCTCGGTGCCCTCGCGGAGCCCGGAGTCGGTGCGGACGCCGTCCCCCGAGGGCTCGTTCAGGAGGAGGACCGTGCCGCCGGTGGGCAGGAAGCCGCGCGCGCCCTCTTTGACCGACACGGTCTCGGCGCAGATCCGCGCCTCGACGGCGTGCCCGGTGAGCGTGATGTCGGTCTGGGCGAAGGGCAGTTGCTCGCCGGCCGCGACCCGCAGCTGCCACTCCACCAGGTCCAGGCCGGTGACCAGCTCGGTCACCGGGTGCTCCACCTGCAGGCGGGTGTTCATCTCCATGAAGTAGTACGAAGAGGGGTCGCCGCCCGGCACGATGAACTCCACCGTGCCCGCGCCGACGTACCCGCACGAGCGCGCCGCCTGCACCGCCGCCCCGCCCATCGCCGCCCGCGTCGCCTCGTCCAGCAGGACCGACGGCGCCTCCTCGATCACCTTCTGGTGCCGGCGCTGCAGCGAGCACTCCCGCTCGCCGAGGTGGACGACGTTGCCGTGGCCGTCGGCGAGTACCTGGATCTCGATGTGCCGGGGCCGGTCGATCCACCGCTCGACGAGGAGGGTGTCGTCGCCGAAGGAGGCGCGGGCCTCGCGGCGGGCGGCCGCGATCTCCTCGTCCAGGAGGGTCAGGTCCCGTACCAGCCGCATACCCTTGCCACCGCCACCGGCGGAGGGCTTGAGGAGTACAGGGGCGCCCAATGCGCGTGCCGCATCGGCCAGTTCGGGGTCGCGGCCGCCGGGTACCACCGGCACCCCGGCCGCCTGCACCGTCTCCTTCGCGCGGATCTTGTCGCCCATCAGCGCGATCGCACCCGCAGGCGGGCCGATGAAGGCCAGTCCGGCCTCCTCGCACGCCCGCGCGAAGGCGGCGTTCTCGGCGAGGAAGCCGTATCCGGGGTGGACCGCCTGGGCGCCGCTCACCGCGGCCGCCGCCAGCAGCCGCTCCACCGACAGATAGCTCTCGCCCGCCGGCGCCGGGCCGATCCGGACCGCCGTGTCGGCCTCCCGGACGTGCCGGGCGTCCGCGTCGGCGTCGGAGTACACGGCCACCGAGCGGACGCCCAGCGAGCGCAGCGTACGGATGACCCGGACGGCGATCTCGCCCCGGTTGGCCACGAGTACGGTGTCGAACACGAGTCCCCTCCTCACATCCGGAAGACGCCGAACTGGGGCTCACCCAGCGGCGCGTTGCCACAGGCCGTCAGGGCCAGTCCCAGCACCTGCCGGGTGTCGAGCGGGTCGATGACCCCGTCGTCCCAGAGCCGGGCCGTCGCGTAGTAGGCGTTGCCCTGGCGCTCGTACTGCGCACGGACGGGCGCCTTGAAGGCCTCTTCCTGTTCGGCGGCCCACGGCTCGCCGCGGGCCGCCAGCTGGTCCCGCTTGACCGTGGCCAGCACGCTGGCGGCCTGCTCGCCGCCCATGACGGAGATCTTGGCGTTGGGCCACATCCACAGGAAACGGGGGGAGTAGGCCCTGCCGCACATGGAGTAGTTGCCCGCGCCGTACGAACCGCCCACGACGACGGTCAGCTTCGGGACCCTCGTGCAGGCCACCGCCGTGACCATCTTCGCGCCGTGCTTGGCGATGCCGCCGGCCTCGTAGTCCTTGCCGACCATGAAGCCGGAGATGTTCTGCAGGAACACCAGCGGGATGCCTCGCTGGTCGCACAGCTCGATGAAGTGGGCGCCCTTCTGGGCGGACTCGGAGAACAGGATGCCGTTGTTGGCGACGATGCCGACCGGGTGGCCGTGGACGCGGGCGAAGCCGGTGACGAGGGTCTGCCCGAACTCGGCCTTGAACTCGGCGAACCGGGAGCCGTCGACCACCCGGGCGATGATCTCGCGGACGTCGTAGGGGGTGCGGGGGTCGACGGGGACGGCGCCGTACAGGCCGTAGGGGTCGGCCTTGGGCTCTGCAACGGGCGCGACCTCCCAGGGAAGCGCGCGCCGGGCCGGGAGGGTCGAGACGATGTTCCGGACGATGCGCAGGGCGTGTGCGTCGTTCTCGGCGAGGTGGTCGGTGACACCGGAGACACGGGAGTGCACCTCGCCGCCGCCCAGCTCCTCGGCCGTCACCACCTCACCCGTGGCGGCCTTCACCAGCGGGGGCCCGCCGAGGAAGATCGTCCCCTGGTTGCGGACGATCACCGCCTCGTCGCTCATGGCCGGGACGTACGCGCCACCGGCCGTGCACGAGCCGAGGACGGCGGCGATCTGCGGGATCCCGGCCCCCGACATCCGGGCCTGGTTGTAGAAGATCCGCCCGAAGTGGTCACGGTCCGGGAAGACCTCGTCCTGCATGGGGAGGAAGGCGCCGCCGGAGTCGACCAGGTACACGCACGGCAGCCGGTTGTCGAGGGCCACTTCCTGGGCCCTCAGATGCTTCTTCACGGTCATCGGGTAGTACGTGCCGCCCTTGACGGTGGCGTCATTGGCGACGATCACGCACTCGCGCCCGCTCACCCGCCCGATCCCCGCGATCACGCCTGCGGCCGGAGCCGCCCCGTCGTACATCCCGTCGGCGGCCAGGGGGGCCAGCTCCAGGAACGGGGACCCCGGATCGAGCAGGGTGTCCACCCGGTCCCTCGGCAGCAGCTTGCCGCGCGCGGTGTGCCGTGCCCGTGCCTTCTCACCGCCGCCCAGCGCGGCCGCGCCGAGCTTGGCGCGCAGCTCGTCCACGAGGACGCGGTGCGCCTCCTCGTTGGCCCGAAAGGCCTCCGACGCGGGGTCTGCCGCGCTCGTCAGCTCCGGTGCCTGGTCCATGCCGCGATCCCCTCACCTTGTTAATGAGCGTTAACGCATTTCCTTCAGGTTAACGACCGCTAACCTCCCTGTCTAGAATTGCCTTCATGGTCACGAGAACCGACGCCCCGACCCGTCGCGAGCAGATCCTCAAGGAGGCCGCCCGGCTGTTCGCCGAGCGCGGCTTCCACGGCGTCGGCGTGGACGAGATAGGTGCCGCGGTCGGCATCAGCGGGCCCGGTCTCTACCGGCACTTCGCGGGCAAGGACGCGATGCTCGCGGAGCTGCTGGTGGGGATCAGCGGGCAGCTGCTGACGGGGGCCAAGCGCCGCCTGGCGGAGGCCGACGGGGACACCGCGCCCGCTGCGGTCCTGGACTCCTTCATCGAGGGCCACATCGACTTCGCCCTCGACGACCGTCCACTGATCACCCTGCACGACCGGGAGCTGGACCGCTTGCGCGACAGCGACCGGAAACTGGTGCGGCAGCTGCAGCGCCAGTACGTCGAACTCTGGGTGGAGGTCCTCCGCGGCGTCTACCCGGCACTTCCGGAACCCGCGGCCCGCTCGGCGGTCCACTCGGTCTTCGGCCTCCTGAACTCGACCCCGCATTTGGGCCGACCGGGTTCCCTGCCGGGCCGCGGGGCGACGGCGGTCCTCCTGCACCGGATGGCGAGGGGGGCCTTCGAGGCGGCGGCGGGGGAGTGAAGGGCGGGCGGCGGCGTGACGAGCGTTACCCCCGTCGCTCCCCTTCTCACCCTGGACCCGTCGACTACCCACCGGTACCTTGGAGTCTGAGCAAGCGCTTAGACATGCCGAAGTCCGTGGAGGTGGCGGCCGTGCGCCGTACGTTGTTCGACGAGGATCACGAGGCGTTCCGGGAGACCATCCGCGCCTTCATCGAGGCCGAGGTCGTACCGGTGTACGACGAGTGGTTCGCCGCTGGCCAGGCCCCCCGCGAGTTCTACTACAAGCTCGCCGAGCTGGGCGTCTTCGGCATCCGCGTCGACGAGGAGTACGGCGGCGCCGGCATCGACTCCTACAAGTTCGAGGCCGTCCTGTACGAGGAGACCGCCCGTGCGGGCGTCGCCTTCGGCGGCTCCGGTGTGCACGTGCTGCTCGGCCTGCCGTACATAAAGCTGCTGGCGACGGACGAGCAGAAGAAGAAGTACCTGCCGAAGTTCGTCTCCGGCGAGGAGATGTGGGCCATCGCGATGACCGAGCCGGGCACCGGCTCCGACCTCGCGGGCATGAAGACCACCGCCAAGCTCAGCGAGGACGGCACGCACTACGTCCTCAACGGTGCCAAGACCTTCATCACGGGTGGCGTGCACGCCGACCGGATGATCGTCTGCGCCCGGACCGCCGCGCCCACCAAGGAGGACCGCCGGCACGGCATCTCCCTCTTCGTGGTGGACACGAAGGCGGAGGGTTACTCGGTCGGCCGGAAGCTCGACAAGCTCGGTCTCAAGACCTCCGACACCGCCGAGCTCGCGTTCGTCGACGTCAAGGTCCCGGTCGAGGACCTCCTCGGCGAGGAGAACAAGGGCTTCTACTACCTCGGCCACAACCTCGCCTCCGAGCGCTGGGGCATCGCCTTCGGCGCCTACGCGCAGGCCAAGGCCGCCGTCCGGTTCGCCAAGCAGTACGTGCAGGAGCGCGTCGTCTTCGGCCAGCCCGTCGCCGCCTTCCAGAACACCAAGTTCGAGCTGGCCGCCTGCCAGGCCGAGGTGGACGCGGCCGAGGCTGTCGTCGACCGGGCCACGGAGGCTCTCGACGCCGGCGAGCTGACCCCGGCCGAGGCCGCCAGCGCCAAGCTGTTCACCACCGAGGTCGCGCACCGCGTGATCGACCGCTGCCTCCAGCTGCACGGCGGCTACGGTTTCATGAACGAGTACCCGATCGCCCGCCTGTACGCGGACAACCGTGTCAACCGTATCTACGGCGGCACCAGCGAGATCATGAAGACGATCATCGCGAAGGACATGGGCCTGTAAGGTCCCCGCAATTACCGGCCAGTAGAAAAGGTGCCATGAACGAGGCACTAAGTGATCTCCTCGACCTGCTCGACCTGGAGCAGATCGAGGAGAACATCTTCCGCGGCCAGTCCCGGTCCGCCGTCGTCCCGCGCGTGTTCGGCGGGCAGGTCGCGGCCCAGGCGCTGGTCGCCGCCGGGCGCACCGTCCCGGCGGACCGGCACGCCCACTCGCTGCACGCGTACTTCCTGCGCCCCGGCGACCCGGGCGCACCCATCGTCTACACCGTCGAGCGCATCCGCGACGGCCGCTCCT
This sequence comes from Streptomyces sp. NPDC058457, assembly GCF_042720695.1. Taxonomy (NCBI): domain Bacteria; kingdom Bacillati; phylum Actinomycetota; class Actinomycetes; order Kitasatosporales; family Streptomycetaceae; genus Streptomyces; species Streptomyces sp. NPDC058457. Next base: position 81,970 of record NZ_JBHXLU010000031.1, read on the forward strand.
TCACCACCCGGCGCGCGGTCGCCGTCCAGCACGGCCGGCCGATCTTCGCCCTGTCGGCCTCCTTCCAGCTGGACGAGGAGGGCCTCGACCACCAGGCCCCGATGCCCGCCGCGCCCGACCCGGCGACCCTGCCCACCTCGGCGGAGCGCTTCCGCGACTACGGCCACCTCGACCCCGCTGTCGTGGAGAAGTTTCTTGAGGCCCGCGAGGCGATCGACCTGCGGTACGTCGAGGAGCCGCCGTTCGGCAGGTACGGCGAGCCGCGCGAGCCGCACAGCCAGGTCTGGTTCCGGACGAACGGCAAACTCGACGACGACCCGCTGCTCCACGTCGTCCTCGCGACCTACGTCTCGGACATGACCCTCCTCGACTCCGTCCTGCTCGCGCACGGCCGCGGCGGCTGGGCGGTCGGGGACGTGGTGGGCGCGTCGCTGGACCACGCCATGTGGTTCCACCGTCCGTTCCGCGCCGACGAGTGGCTGCTGTACGACCAGGAGTCGCCGTCCGCGCACGGCGGCCGCGGGCTCGGCCAGGCCCGGATCTACACCCAGGACGGTTCACTGGCCATTTCCGTGATCCAGGAGGGTGTGGTCCGCGTCCCCAGGTAGAACTGGGGCATGGCCCAAGCCGAACACCTCGAACAAGCCGGACAGGGCGGCGGCGAGAGCACCGTCACGGTGATCGTCGCCGCCGTCGCCAACCTCGGGATCGCGCTCGCCAAGGCGGTCGCCGGAGTCATCAGCGGCTCCAGCGCGATGCTCTCCGAGGCGGCGCACTCGGTCGCCGACACCGTCACCGAGCTGCTGCTGCTCACCGCCCTCAAGCGCAGCGAGAAACCGGCCGACGAGGAGCATCCGCTGGGCTACGGCCCCGAGCGGTACATCTGGGCCATGCTCGCCGCCGTCGCCACCTTCGTCGGCGGCGCCGTGTTCTCCCTCTACGACGGCATCCACACCCTGGCCGTGGGGGAGAAACCGGGCGACCCGCTGGTGTCGTACGTCGTGCTCGCCGTCGCCTTCGTGCTGGAGGGCCTCTCGCTGCGCACGGGGCTCAGGCAGGCGCGCGGGGAGGCGGCCCGTTTCGAGGCGCCGTTCAAGCTGTACCTCCGGCACACCCCGGACACCGCCGTGAAGGCCGTGGTGATGGAGGACTCGGCGGCGCTCGTCGGGCTGGTGCTCGCGGCCGGCGGGCTGCTCGGCGGCCAGCTGACCGGCTCCGGCGTCTGGGACGGCCTCGCCTCCCTCCTCATCGGCCTGCTCCTGCTGTACGTCGCCTGGGTGCTGGGCCGGTCCAACGCCGAGCTGCTCATCGGGCGGCCGCTGCCGAGGCCCGTGCGGGAGCGGATCCGCGCCGTGCTGCTGGAGTCCGAGCACATCGTGGCCGTACTGGAGCTGACCACGCTGGTGCAGGGCCCGGAGGAGGCGCTGGTCGCCGCCAAGGTGGACTTCCGGGACGTGTCGACGGCGGCCGAGATCGAGTGGGCCTGCGAGCGGGCCGAGCAGCGGCTGCGGGCCGCGTTCCCGGCGATCGGCCGGGTGTACCTGGACCCCACACCGGGGCCGACCGCCGAGTCGGCTCCGGACCGAATCCGGGGCCGGTGAGCTCGGAGGATCACGGTCGGTGATCACCCGACGTGCCGTCTGTCTTGTCCGGAATTAAGCTCTATGAGTGAAATGCCGCACAGTGCATGTGCCGCATAGCGGACGTGCCGCGTAGCGGACGTAAGTCCGGCAGAAAGGTATTTCCCATGCGAGTACAGCGCGCGAGGCGCATCGCCGCGATGTCCGCCGCCGGCCTGATGCTGGCCGGTGGAGCCGCGATCGGCGCCGCGGGCACCGCCTCGGCGGCCCCCGCCTCCACTCATCAGAGCGTGGTCACCGGCGGCTTCGGCTGCAACAACTCCCGGTTCGGCGGCGGGTTCAACAACGGCTGCCGTTTCAGCAACTTCGGGTTCGTCCCGGTCGTCCCGGTCATCCCCGTCGTGGTCGTCCCCACCGTCGGGTTCGGCGGCTTCGGTGGCTTCAACGGTTTCGGCGGCTTCAACGGTTTCGGTTTCGGCTGAACCGACCGGGCGCAACCGGCCCAGGAACCGAGGGTCTAGGCCAGGCCACGATGTGCGGCTCCCGCTTGAGGGGGCCGCACATCGCTCTGTCAGATGTCAGGCCAGTCCCGCCTCGGCCAGCAGGTACGCGGTCATCGGGTCGTAGTACCGCGGGCTGAGCACATGGTCGTCCAGCGGTACGGCCACCTGGAGGGTGCCCTCCGACTCGGCCAGGAACAGCGCCGGGTCGTTGCAGTCCGCGTATCCGACCGAGTCCAGGCCCACCTGTGCCGCGTAGCCCGCCCAGCCGTGGTCGGCGACGACCAGGTCGGGCTGCGGCCTGCCCGCGCGCTCCAGGCCGCCCAGGATGGCCTTCATCGGCTCCCCGGAGTGCGTGTGCCACAGCGTCGCGCCGTGCTCGAGGACCGCCACGTCGGCGAACTGCATGACGTATCCCTCGTCCGTCTGCAGGCCGTCCGGGATGACCACGATCTCGCAGCCGGCGGTGCGCAGTGCGGCCGCCGTCGCCCGGTGTACATCCAGCAGACCGCCCGGGTGGCCGGTCGCGAACAGCACCCGCTGCCGCCCCTCGGCCGCCTTGCGCAGCCGGGCCGCCAGCCGGTTCAGGCCGTCCACGGTCAGCTCGGGGTCGATGGTGTCCTGGCCGTACCGGTACTCGGGGTCGTCGTTCACCCCGACCCGCTCGGCCATCACGGCCAGCACGTCCTGCTCGTCGGTCCAGCGGTCGCCGAGTTCCAGTCCCAGCCACCAGTTGCGCTCGCCGTTGGCCAGCTTGCGGTAGTGGAGCAGGTTGTTCTCGCGGGGCGTGGCGACATCGCCCGCGATACGGGTCTTCACAAGGTGCTCTACGAGCTCGGCGCGGCTGGGCGTCCCGGGTATCGGCATGGCTTCATTGTGGGGCAGCGCACTGCGCGATTTCCCTGCGTATCGCCCGCTGGGACGTGCGTCACTCACTCCTGCCGCAGGGCGAACCACAGCTCCATCCGGACGTCCGGGTCGTCGAGTTCGACGCGGAGGAGCTCCGCGCAGCGGGCGATGCGCTGCCGCACGGTGTTGCGGTGGACGGACAGGGCGACCGCCGTACGGTCCCAGCTGCCGTGCAGGGAGAGCCAGGTGCGCAGCGTCTCGACGAGGGCGGGGCGCTCCGCGAGGGGACCGAGGAGGGCGCGGGCGTGGGCCTGCGCTTCTTCCCTCGGGACGAGTTCGGCCAGGCCGGGGCGGCTGCCGTGCCTCAGCAGCGAGGTGCGGGTCGCTCGGGCTCGGGCCAGTGCGCGGGCCGCTTGCGCGGCTGCGGCCGACAGCTGCTGCGGGGGGACTGCGTCGCTGACGCCGAGGGTCCAGCCGGGTTGTGGGTGAGGGGTTCGGTCGGCGGGGACCAGGACTTGGACGATGTCCCCTACGGGGTCGATGAGGGTGGAGCCGAGTGCGGCGCCCAGTGCGGTGGCGGCCAGGAGGTCCGGCGGCTGCGGGTGTGTGGGGGCTGGTCGCGCCCCGCGGCGGAGCCGCATATCGATAGGGTCCCGCGCCCCTGGAAGAAGGTGGGGACGGTCACGTTGGTCGTTCGGGCAGGCATGTACGACGAACCAGTTGGTTCCCTTGCCCAGTAGGGGCGCCACCTCCTCCGGGCTGCCGCCCAGCAGCAGTCGTACGAGTGCCGAGGTGCGGGACGCGCCCGAGCCGCTCTGTTGTTCGCCGGTGAGGAGGGTGAGCAGGACCGTGGCCACCGAGGCGATGGTGTGGTCGCCCGGTTCGCGGGCCGGGGTGGCCACTCCGAGGGTGAAGCCGGTGCTGAGGGCGTAGGCCGCGAGGTGGGTGCCCGCCGTGGCGTGGGTCGCGGAGGCGGGGGTGCCAGGGCCCGACGGTCGTACGACCTCCGTCAGCTCGGCCAGTGAGTCGCGTACCGGTGCCTCCGGCTCCCGGCCCGCCGACGCGATCTCCGCGCCCTCCGGGCCGTACAGGGCCGTCCAGCCGCCCACCCGCCGGGCCAGCTGCCGCAGGACCGACGGCACCGGGTCGGGGCGGCCCGCGGCGGCCGCGAGGCTCTGCTGGGCCTCGGTTACGCGGCGCAGCTCGGCGAGGCGGGCCTGGGCCATCAGCTGCCAGACCGCGCGGGCGACCGCGGTGAACGTGGTCTGCGGCGGGACCTCGACGAGCGGGAGGCCGTAGGTGTCGCAGGCCTCGACCAGGGCGCGCGGGACCGTGTCGTGCACGGGGGCCACCCCGAAGCCGAGGGCCGCGCCGCCCGCCGCCACGATCCGCCCGACGTAGTCGTCGAAGTAGGTGCCCGAGCCCGCCGCGTCCGGGATGTGCACCCCGGCGCTCAGCAGCAGCTCCCCGCCCAGCAGGTACGGGTACGGGTCGGCCATCTCCGAGGTGTGCACCCAGTGGATCACCAGGGCGGGGTCGGACGGGCCGGCGATCAGGCGCAGGGCGAGGTCCTCCCGGGCCAGCAGGGCCGCGAGGGGCACCGGTGGCGTGGGGGGAACCGCGGGGTCCGGCATGGTGTGCGTTTCCCTCATCCGGTACGGCTCGAATGGATGAAACGTACACTTCGCAGCCGCTTCCCGGCCCCCTAGTGTCGGTGACCGTCACCCGCCGGCGAGACCCCCAGCGAAGGAGGGCCCTGTGGCCGTCGACTACGCAGTGATCGTGATCTATCTGGCAGGCATGCTGGCCATGGGCTGGTGGGGCATGCGCCGCGCCAGGTCGAAGAGCGACTTCCTGGTGGCCGGGCGCCAGCTCGGGCCCGTCATGTACTCCGGCACCATGGCCGCGATCGTCCTCGGCGGCGCGTCCACCATCGGTGGTGTGGGACTGGGCTATCAGTACGGGCTGTCCGGGGCCTGGATGGTCTTCACCATCGGCCTCGGGCTGCTCGCCCTCTCCGTCTTCTTCTCGGCCCGGATCGCCCGCCTCAAGGTGTACACCGTCTCCGAGATGCTGGATCTCCGGTACGGCGGCCGGGCGGGCGTGATCTCGGGTGTCGTGATGTGGGCGTACACCCTGATGCTCGCCGTCACCTCGACCATCGCGTACGCCACGATCTTCGACGTCCTCTTCGACATGAACCGGACCGTCGCGATCATCCTCGGCGGCTCGATCGTCGTCGCGTACTCGACGCTCGGCGGCATGTGGTCGATCACGCTGACGGACATGGTCCAGTTCGTGGTGAAGACCATCGGCGTGCTGCTGCTCCTGCTCCCCATCGCCGTCGTGAAGGCGGGCGGCTTCGGCGCGATGAAGGCGAAGCTGCCGACGACCTACTTCGACCCGCTGGGCATCGGCGGCGAGACGATCTTCACCTACGTGCTGATCCACACCTTCGGCATGCTCATCGGGCAGGACCAGCCATACCTCCCCATAAGCGGGTCTTCACGTCGCGCGGCGACCGGACGGCGAAGTGGGGCGGCACGGTGGCCGGCACGTACTGCCTGGTCTATGCCCTTGCGGGGGCGGTGATCGGGACGGCGGCCAAGGTGCTGTACCCGAAGCTGGGCAGCCCGGACGACGCCTTCGCGACCATCGTCAAGGACGAACTCCCGGTCGGTGTGCGCGGGTTGGTGCTGGCGGCCGCCCTGGCCGCGGTGATGTCGACCTCCTCCGGTGCACTGATCGCCTGCGCGACCGTCGCCAACAACGACATCTGGTCGCGGCTGCGGGAGAGGGCCGGGTCCGGTGCACGGGAACACGACGAGGTGCGGGGCAACCGGGTCTTCATCCTGGTCATGGGGATCGGGGTGATCGGCACGGCCATCGCCCTCAACAATGTCGTCGAGGCGCTGACCGTGGCGTACAACCTGCTCGTCGGCGGCCTCCTCGTGCCGATCCTCGGCGGGCTGCTGTGGAGGCGCGGCACGGTCCAGGGCGCCCTCGCCGCCGTGACCGTCGGCGGCCTCGCGGTGATCGGCCTGATGGCGGGCTACGGCATCCTCGCCAACGAGCCGGTCTACTACGGCCTCCTCTCCTCCCTCGTCGCCTATGTCGCCGTCTCCCTGGCGACGCGGCCGACCGACGCGGCCGTGCTGGCGAACTGGCGCGAGCGGCTCGCGGGCCGGGGCACCCCCGAACTCGCGTCCGAACCGGTCCCGGCCCACCAGTAGAGTCATAGCACAAGCAGTGCATAGCGGTACGTACGCGATGAAGCGTAGGAAAGAAGGCAGCACCTCATGAGCGGCAACGAGACGCCCCGCGGCCCCGTCGACTCCTCCCGCGTCCCGCGGTACGCCGGTCCCGCGACCTTCGCCCGGCTGCCCCGCCTCGACGAGGTCGGCCGCGCCGACGTCGCGGTGGTGGGCGTGCCGTTCGACTCGGGCGTCTCGTACCGGCCGGGCGCCCGCTTCGGCGGCAACGCCATCCGCGAGGCGTCCCGGCTGCTGCGCCCCTACAACCCGGCGCAGGACGCGTCCCCCTTCGCGCTGGCGCAGGTGGCGGACGGCGGTGACATCGCCGTCAACCCCTTCGACATCAACGAGGCCGTCGAGACGATCGAGGCGGCCGCGGACGAGCTCCTCGGCACCGGTGCCCGGCTGATGACCCTCGGCGGCGACCACACCATCGCCCTGCCGCTGCTGCGGAGCGTGGCCAAGAAGCACGGCCCGGTCGCGCTCCTCCACTTCGACGCCCACCTCGACACCTGGGACACCTACTTCGGCGCCGAGTACACGCACGGCACCCCGTTCCGGCGGGCGGTGGAGGAGGGGATCCTGGACACCTCCGCCCTCTCGCACGTCGGCACCCGCGGGCCGCTGTACGGCAAGCAGGACCTCACCGACGACGAGAAGATGGGCTTCGGCATCGTGACCTCGGCGGACATCTACCGCCGGGGCGCCGACGAGGTGGCCGACCAGCTGCGTCAGCGCATCGGCGACCGGCCCCTCTACATCTCGATCGACATCGACTGCCTGGACCCCGCGCACGCCCCGGGCACCGGCACGCCCGAGGCCGGTGGTATGACGTCCAGGGAACTGCTGGAGATCCTGCGCGGTCTCTCCGCATGCCACCTCGTCTCGGCGGACGTCGTCGAGGTGGCCCCCGCGTACGACCACGCCGAGATCACCTCGGTGGCGGCCTCGCACACGGCGTACGAACTGACCACGATCATGACCCGACAGATTGCCGAGGCGCGCTCGAAGTGACCCACGACCACGACCTGGTGCTCCGCCCGACGGAGGCGCAGACGGCCGCAGCCCTGAACCCGCCCGCCGGCCGCAACGGCGGGGACCTGGTCGTGGAGACCCTGGCCGGGCTCGGCGCGACCACCGTCTTCGGGCTGCCCGGCCAGCACGCCCTCGGCATGTTCGACGCCCTGCGCCGCTCCTCGCTGCGCTATGTCGGCCTGCGGGTGGAGAACAACGCGGGCTTCGCGGCGGACGCCTACGGCAGGATCACCGGCGAGGCGGCCCCGCTGCTGCTTTCGACCGGCCCCGGTGCGCTGACCTCGCTGGCCGCGCTGCACGAGGCGGCCGCCGCCTCCGCGCCCGTCCTGGCGATCAGCAGCCAGATCCCCACGGCGGGCCTGGGCGGCGGCCGCCACGGCTACCTGCACGAACTTCCGGACCAGGCGGCCTCGTTCCGGGGCGTGGTGAAGTCGGTGCACACCGTCCGCACCCAGTCGCAGATCCCGTCCGCGCTCGCGGCGGCCTGGAAGTCGGCGCTGACCGCCCCGCACGGCCCGGTGTGGGTGGAGATCCCGCAGGACGTGCTCCTCGCCGAGACCGCGCTGCCCGTGGTGACGGCGGTGGACGCGACCCCCGACGAACTCCCGCCGCGCCCCGAACTGACCGCGGTCGCGGCCGACCTGCTGTCGCGCGCCGTCCGCCCGGCGGTCATCGCGGGCGGCGGGGTGGTACGGGCGGACGCCTCCGGCAAGCTGCGACAGCTGGCCGAGACGCTGAACGCGCCCGTGGTGACCACCTTCGGCGGCAAGGGCGCGTTCCCCTGGCACCACCCCCTCTCCCTCCAGTCCTGGCTGGAGGACCGCCACACCACGGACTTCCTGGAGGACGCGGACGTCCTGCTGGTGGTCGGCTCGGGCCTCGGCGAACTCTCCTCGAACTACCACACGTTCAAGCCGCGCGGCCGGGTCGTCCAGATCGAGGCGGACCTCGGCAAACTGGAGTCCAACCACCCGGCCCTCGGCATCCACGCGGACGCCCGCCTCGCGCTCCAGGCGCTCCTTGAGACGGTGGCCCCGCGCGAGGACCCGTCGGCCCCGGAGCGGGTACGGACCGTGCTCGACCAGGTCGCCGCCCGCATCGCCGCCCAGGAACTCACCCTGGAACAGGAGGTGCTGGCGTCGGTCCGGCGCGCCCTCCCGGCCGGCTCCCCGTCCTTCTGGGACATGACGATCCTGGCGTACTGGGCCTGGTCGGCGTTCGACGCCCAGGCGCCGAACCTCATGCACTCCGCCCAGGGCGCGGGCGGCCTCGGCTACGGCTTCCCGGCGGCGCTGGGCGCGGCCGCCGCCGACCCCACCCGCCCGGTGCTCGCGGTGTCGGGCGACGGCGGCGCGCTGTACTCCGTCGCCGAACTGGCGACGGCACGTCAGCACGACCTCCCCGTCACCTGGCTGATCGTCGACGACGGCGGCTACGGCATCCTGCGCGAGTACATGACCGGTGCCTTCGGCGAGGCCACGGCGACGGAACTGTCCCGCCCCGACTACGTGGCCCTGGCCGAGTCCTTCGGCGTGCCGGGCGTTCGTACGTCCCCCGAGACCCTGGAGACCGACCTGGCGAAGGCCCTCGCCGCGCCGGGTCCCTCGGTGGTCGTACTCCCGGCCCTGCTGCGGATGTTCGCGCCGACGCACCTGGGCTGACCGCGGCTCAGGGAACCGGGGCCGCCGACCGCTCCGCGCCCTGCAGCAGGGCCGCCCCGAGCGGGGTGAGCGTGTGCAGGACGCTCGTGCCGTACCGGAGGCTGCTGATGAGCCCCGCGTCCCGCAGGGCCGTGATGTGCTCGCTCACCGTGGGCGCCGACACCCCGGCCAGCCGGGCCAGTTCGCCGGTGGTCGCGCCCGGCACGATGCCGCGCAGCACCCGGGCCCGGGTCCGGCCCAGCAGCGCGCCGAGCGGCCGGCCCACGACGGCCGGCCGGGTCTCGCGCAACAGGGAGTAGACCAGCACGGGCGGCAGCGCCGAGTCGGCCAGCGCGATCGGCGGGCCCCAGCAGAAGTACGACGGCACGAGCAGGAGCCCGCGTCCGGCGAGCCTGAGGTCCCGCTCCTCCGCCGGATAGTGCACATGGAGCACCGGGGCCTCCCAGCGCATCTGCGGCCCCAGCCCGCCCAGCAGCCCGTCCACGCCGTCGGCCAGCAGCGACCGCCCCCGGACCGAGCGGTCCGCCTCCACCCGGGCCAGCGCCCGCTCCCGGTAGGGCGCCACGGCGACCTCGTGGTACCGCCGCAGGGCGCCCGCCAGGTCCTGGCGCGTCCCGCGCTCCGTGAGGCGCGGTGCCCACTGCGGTGCCCCCACCGACATGAAGCGCGCCACCTCCCGGCGCACCCGGTCGGCGGGGGTGTCCACCATCGCCGCGAGTCCGGCCGTGAGGCCCTGGGTGCCTTCCGGCGGGGTCAGGAAGTCCGGGAAGTACGCGGATCTGGGGAAGAGCGGCAGCAGGAGGTGGCGTAAGACCGCCTCCAGACCCTCGTCCGCCAGCCGGCCGCGGGTGGTCCGGTACCACTCCGCGTGTGCGCTGCGCCCCTGCTGGGTCTGCAACCGGTGCAGGCTCAGGGCGATCTCCCAGAGCGGATCCGGCTCGGACGCCAGCCGGGTGCGGGCCAGATCGGCCTCGGTGAAATGGATGCGCAGCATGACGGTCCCCCCGTCCGGCCGCAGCACGGCGGCCGCCCCCCGTTTTCCGGCCAGTTGTGGCCGGACGAGTCATCATGGCCGCCGCCGGACACGGCTGACAACACCTGTCACAGGTGTTATTCAGACATGAACTGATGCGTCTGCGGATCACCGGATATGCCGCATTTTCGCTGTTGACCTGGGCTTTTCGGCTGTGGCCGCAAAGCATGGGAAACCGGGCGGGCCGCTGCCAGGGTGGTGCGGGTCAGCCCTAGACCGACAGGAAGGAATGTCATGTCTATGACAATATGGTCCAGGACGGCCCGGTCGCGCAGGGTGTTGGCGGCGACCGCCGGCCTGGCCGCCGCGCTCACCGTCGGCGGAGTCGTCACGGCCTCCCCGGCATCGGCCGGCACCCACTGTTCCTCCGGGTACCACTGCGTGTTCTGGTCCTCCTTCAGCAGCGCCAGGCACTCGTACTTCAACAGCGACAGCAACTTCACGAACGACACCTTCAACAGCACGACGTACGGCACCGCCGGCTCCGGTTCGACCGTCAACGACAACGTCGGGTACGCCAGCAACTCCTCCACCGGCAGCTACTACTCCAGGTACTACCTGGACATCAACTACGGCGGCGGCATGGTCTTCTGCGTCGCGCCCGGCGGCGACGCGGATGCCATCGTCGGGGGGTCGGCCAGCTCTCTCTCGCTGACGACCTCGAACCCGGGCGGCTGCTGGGACGACTGACCCGCGCCCTGTGGTGGATCCGGCGGGGTGCCGCCGGATCCACCCTGCTGGGAGGAGGAAGACCTTGGTAACGCGCAAGTTCGCCGCACTCGCGACCGCCGTGGTCGTCGTCGCCTGTGCCGCCTGGGTGTACGTCGACCGGCCGGGTCCGTCCGCGACCGGCACCCCGCAGCCGGGGCCGGACATCGGCCGCCTGAGTGCCCGCCTGCCCTTCTACCCGCTCCGGCACGCGCCCAGCGATCGGCGATGGCGGATCGACCAGGCGGTCCGGAGACTGACCATCACCTGCATGGCTGCCCGCGGCTACCGGTACACGCCGGCCGCCGTCCCCCGGCCGACCGCGGCCACCGTCGACCACCCGCTGCCGTTCGGCCTGGAGTCGCTCGCCACCGCCACCGCCGCCCCCGAACCGGGTGCGTCGGAACAGCCGGAGAGCAAGGCGTTCCTCGTCGCGCTCTACGGTCCCGCCGACCGGCGTATCTCCGCCCGGGGCAAGCTCATCAAGGTGTCCGTGCCGGCCACGGGCTGCCAGGCCGAGGCCAAGAAGCGACTGCTGGGCTCCCAGCGCCGGCGGTGGCTCCAGGTGACCATCGACCTCGGGGAGGGCGAACAGCAGGCCCGCAAGAACCTGGACAAGGACCCGGCCTTCCGCGCGGCCGACGCCCGCTGGGCGCGCTGCATGCTGGCCGCCGGAGTCGAGACGGACGACCCGGTCCGCCTGCTCAACAGCCTCCCCCGCGACACCGACTTCGCGACCAACCCGGTCGCCAAGGCCGACGTCCGCTGCAAGTCCGACACCGACTACCTGCGTACGGCCTACACCAGACTGGCCGTCGTCCAGCGCGCCTGGCTCGACGCGCACCCCGGGACCCTCGCGACCTGGCGGTCCCTGATGCAACGCCAGGACGGAGTCGCGCGAGACGTCCTCGGGTGACGGGCAGGGCGCCGTCCCGGGACCGGCCCGGCGCGGGCGCTTCGTGGGGCGGACGTCCCCGGGAGGCGCCCCGGCCCGGCCGAGGTCAGCAGGCCCCCGCCCCCACCCCGTCGATGCGGCCGCCGAAGTCACCGCGGTACTGGGAGCGCCAGTCACCGTTGAAGACGTCGCGCTTCTCGGTCGGCGACCAGTTGACGAAGCAGGCGCGGGTGGAGGCGACGAAGGAACCGACGTTGTCGTGGAGGTTCGGCGGCATGTCGCGGTAGCCGCTGCGGGACGTCCACTCCCAGTAGTCGCCGCCGAAGCCCTCCCCGCTCCAGAAGCACACCGAGCCGTCGGGACAGGCGGGCGCGGCCGCGTGTGCGGAGGCGTTCTGCGCGGGTGCCACCAGGGCGGTCAGGGCGAGGGCGGCGGCGAGGGACCAGGAACGAAGCTTCACGGAACTCTCCGGAAAAGGGAGTTGGGGACGCCCCGGCGGAACTGCCGGGGCGCCCCCATGCTGCTGGGCGGTCACGCGGACACGCCCGAGCCCAAGATCGACTTCACCTGTGTGAGGTAAGTAGTACGACCGGCTTCCCTACCAGATCGCGTCCACCCACTCCGGGTGGTCGATGAACGGGTTCCGGTTGTGCTGGTAGGTGTCGTAGATGACCTGGTTGCGGTTCTCCTCGAAGGAGTCCGGCGGGTCCTCGTCGTTCCACTGCTTGAGGACGGACAGCTTGCCGATGTACGGGTTGGAGCCGTTGCCGACCTTGTCGTCGGGCTCCAGGTTCGCGAACCCGTCGTCGCCCTCGTAGCGGACGGCCATGTAGAGGATCATGCGGGCCACGTCGCCCTTGACCGCGTCGCGGGGCTCGAAGGAGTCCGAGTCGACCTTGCTGCCGCCGCTGTTGGTGAAGGTGGAGCCGCCCTCGTCGAAGTCGAGGTTGCCGCGCTTGCCGTTGACCGCCACGTCCTCGGGACGGATGTGGTGCAGGTCCGTGCCCGGCCCTGTGGACGTGGTGAGGTCGCCGTGCGAGATCGCCCACACGTGCTCACGGTTCCAGTCGCCGCTGTCACCGCCGTTGAGGGTCTTGCTGCGGGAGATGCCCGAGTACAGCAGGATCACGTTGCTGCTGTTGTTCGGGTCCTGGTCGGTCTTCTTCAGGGCGTCCCAGAGGGCCGAGTACGACAGCTTGGTGACGTTCGCGCTGATGATCGTGTGCAGGGACGACTTGAGGCTCGTGCCTGTCTTGCCGATCGCGTTCTTGTAGTACGTCGAGTCGTACGCGGTCGTGGTGGCGGCGGCCGGAGTCGCCGTCAGCGCGGGGGCGGTGAGGCCCACCAGGACGGCGGCGGTCGTCAGGGCCACCGACTTCCAGCGCCGGATGTGAGTCGCCAGCATAAAGAGTTTCCCATCTACGCGGGTTGACGAGGCGGCAAGAAGGAGGGTGACATGAACATGAGGACGCGCAGGTAAACGGGGCGTAAAAAGAGGCCCCCGACCGTGTGGTCGGGGGCCTCGGTGCTGCCGGTGCGTCAGCTGACGTCCGACGGGTCCAGCCGGTAGAGCGTGGAGGTGGTGCTCTGCGAGGAGGAGGACGACGAGGAAGAGGACGAGGAGCTGGAGCTGCTCGTCGTGCTCTTGCTGTACGCGCTCTCCTTCACCGCCGTGCCGTTCTTCTCCACCCAGGCGGTCACCTGGGAGCTGAGGGTGTTGTTGCCGCCCATGCCCATGCCGCCGCTGCCGACCTGGATGTAGTGCAGCTTGCCCGCCTTCACCAGTTCCTTCAGCTTGGCGACGGTCATCGCGTTGTCGGACCCGGTGAAGCCCCACATGGAGATGACGGGCTCGTTCGAGCTCAGCTCGATCTGCGACGCGGACTGCGAGTTGGAGACGGCCAGCAGCCAGGTGGCGCCGTCCATGTGCTTCTTGAGGTAGGTGATCAGGTCGCTGCTCACGCTGCCGCCCATGCCGCCACCGCCGAAGCCGCCGCCGCCGCCCGCACGGCCGGTACCGCTGCCGGTTCCGGTTCCGCTGCCAGTTCCGCCGGGAGCCGCGCCGCCGCTCGGCAGTTCACCGGTGCCGCCGCCGGGCGTCACCTGACCGTTGCCGCCGCCGGGAGCCTGGCCGTTCGCGCCGCCGGTCGGGGCCTCGCCGTTCATGCCGCCCGGGAAGCCGCCGCCCGTCTCGCCGCCGGCCTGGCTGTTCTGGCCGCCGCCCTGCTGGCCGCCGCCCTGCTGGCCGGCGCCCGGCAGTTCGCCGCCGCCCGGGAAGCCGCCCCGGCTGGCGCCGCCACCGCCGGGTCCGCCGCCGAAGCCGCTGCCGGTGGAGGGGCCGGCGGTCGGGTTGGTGCCGCCGCGCATGCCGCCTCCGCTGCTGCTGCCGAACGGCAGGGTCGCCGCGTACGCCGTCGGACCGGCGAGCGCCGCGACCACGGCCGCCGCCAGGGAAGCCGCCAGCAGCCGGGCCTTGTTGCCCGAACGGAAGAGGATCATGCCCACGATGCCGGCCACGGTCAGCACGCCGATCGCCGGCCACAGCCAGGTGTTCCAGCCGGAGGCACGGCGCAGCAGCACGATCGCCCAGATGCCGGTGATGCCGAAGGCGGCCGGGAGGACCCAGATCCACCGCTTGTCGGTGCGGAACGCCTCCAGCAGCATCGCGCCACCGCCGCCGCACAGCACCGCGATGCCCGGGGCGAGCGCGGTCGTGTAGTACGGGTGCATCGTGCCCTGCGCGGTCGCGAAGATCACGTAGTGCAGCAGGGTCCAGCCGCCCCAGAGGACCAGGGCCATCCGCTTGAGGTCGGTGCGCGGGGCGCGGCCGCACAGCACCAGGCCGCCGACCAGGGCGATCGCGGAGAAGGGGAGCAGCCAGGAGATCTGGCCGCCGAGGATGTCGTTGAACATCCGGCCGAGACCCGCGGAGCCGGAGAAGCCGCCGCCGCCTCCGCCGCCCCCACCGTTGCCCTCGCCGCCGAAGACGCGGCCGAGACCGTCGTAGCCCATGATCAGGTCCCAGGCGGAGCCGTCCGTGGAACCGCCGATGTACGGCCGGTCGGAGGCCGGGACCAGGGAGACGGCGATCGCCCACCAGAAGCTGGAGACGGCCAGGACGACCGCTGCAAGGGCCAGGTTGACGGCGCGCTTCGCCCAGGTGGCCTTCGACGCGTAGAGGTAGAGCGCGAAGACGGCGGGGAGCGCGATCCAGCCCGCGAGCAGCTTGGTGTTGAAGGCGAGACCGAAGCAGGCCGCCGAGCCGAGCAGCGGCAGCAGCTTCTCGTCACGGGTGGCGCGGAACGCCAGCGCCGCGCCCGACACCATCAGGAACACCAGGATCGTGTCGGGGTTGTTGTCGCGGTTGATGGCGACGGTGATCGGGGTCAGCGCCAGCACCAGCGCGGCGACGGTCGCCGCCCCGTGCCCCCACACCCGCTTCACGGTGGAGTGCAGGATCCAGATCGTGGCGAGCGCGACCACGACCTCGGGCGCCATCATCTGCCAGGTGCCGAAGCCGAAGACGCGGCAGGACAGGCCCATGATCATGAGCGCGAACGGCGGTTTGTCCACGGTCAGGAAGTTGCCGGGGTCCAGCGAACCGAAGAACCAGGCCTTCCAGCTCTTCGTGCCGGCCCAGATCGCGCCGCTGTAGAAGGTGTTCATGTCGGAACCGGAGAGGTTCCAGGAGTAGAGCACCGCCGCCAGGACCAGGATCGCGATCAGCGCGGGGAGCGACCAGCGCGGTGCCTTGTCCGGCAGGGGAGCCGCGGGGGCGGGCGTGGGGGACGCCGTGGGCGGGCCCCAGTCGGGGGACACGGGCGTGTGGGGGACGGGATCGGTGGCAGATGTCACCATCCCACCATGCAGACGGCTGATGGGCGCGGACTGTGCCGATCCTGGGTGCAGGCTGTGGGTGGATGAGATGTCGGTAAGAGGGCGGCCGGTGCGGCCGCCCTCCACGAGGGGTCAGTGCACCCGGACCGACAGCCGGTAGAACCGCGTCGTCTGTACGGCGTTCTGGTTGTCGTCGCTGACCAGGAGGACCTTGTACGCGCCCTTCGCGTGGCCGGTGACGACCATGCCCTCGATGTTGTCGAGGAGCGGGTTGGGCTGCGGCTGCTTGGCCGTGGCACCGAGCGACGGGCAGCTCGCTATGTCCGTGAGCAGGGTCTTCCTGACCAGCCGTACGCCGGCCTGCCCGGTGAGGTTCTCGATGCCGCTGGTGTCCGTGGCGTGGTGCGGGTCGGCCAGGTAGAGGCGGACGGTGTTGCCGACGCCGGAGGTGAAGCCGCGCTCCAGGACGAGGAGACGGCCGTCGGGCAGCGCCTGCACCTCGGGGACGCCGAGGGTCGGGCCGTCGGTGCGGTAGGCGTACTGGGCCGACAGCTCGAAGTGGTTGTCCTTCGTCCGCGTCCAGGTCTGGAAGCGCACGATCCCGGCGGTGTCCCCGGAGATGGCGTACTCCATCGACGCCAGCAGGGTGCGGCCGTCGTTCAGGAGGGTCAGGCCCTCGAAGGTCTGGTTGGAGGTGGCCCGCCCGGCCGGGGACACGAGCAGCGACGACGGCACGGGGAGGCGGTCCAGGATCTTGCCGTCCACCGAGTAGCGGCGGATGGACGGCTCGGTCTCGGAGGTGATCAGGCGGGTGCCGTCCCGGTCCACGACCAGGCCCTCGGAGTCGAGCGCGGCGCCGTTCTCGTCGGCGAGCCCGACGACCGACTTCGGCGCGAGTGTCTTCGCGTCCAGGTCGAAGAGGTAGGACCGGTCGGCGAGGGCGGCCAGGGATCCGTCCTTGTCCACGGCGAGCGCGGAGAGGTTGCCGACGAAGTATCCGCCGAAGGTCGTCTTGTCGAGGGCGTCGGAGAAGCCGTCGAGGGAGACCGAGGACGAACACGCGTGGGCGGCGGCGGTGTCGGCCGCGCCGGTGTCGGGTGCGACGGCGTTGGCGGACCCGGCGGCGGACAGACAGGTGGCCGCCGCCAGGCCGGCGGTGACGGTGGCGAGTACGGTTCTCAGGCGCATGGCGGTCACCGTAGGGGGGATCGGTGACGGGGTGGAGACCGCCCCGTGAAGGAAAGGATCGGTTTCCGGCCGCCGCGGGCGCTGCGACAGGTCCGGAGAACGAGAGCCGCCGTCCCCTCCGCCCTCCGCCTCAGGAGGCCGCGAGGTCCTTGTGGACGACCTTCGCGACGGCCTGGATGGTGTTGATGCCGTAGCTCATGGTGCTGTTGTCCTGCGTCAGCACGGTCATCTGGTAGTCGTGGCCGCCGCCGGTGAACGTGCCGAGGCTGTGCACCCGCCAGCCGTGCGTGGCGCGCTGCAGCCAGCCGTTCTTGACGTGCACGGAGACGCCGGACGGGGCGCCGTACGGAGTGCCCCACCGCTGGGACGAGATGACCTGCCCCATCAGCTTCAGGATGTAGGCCCGCGAACTGTCACTCAGCACGGTGTTCTTCGCGGTGACCAGCGCGAGCAGCCGCTGCTCGTCGTGCACGTCGATCTGGGTCAGGCCCCAGTAGCCGTTGGCGCCCGGGGTGGTCTGCGTCATCCCGGCGGCGCTCAGGAAGCCCTTGATCTTCGTCAGGCCGAGCTGCTTCCACAGCTTGGTGGTCGCGTCGTTGTCCGACTGCGTGATCATGGCCTTGGCGAGCGACTGCTCGGTGGCCGTCAGATACCGGTTGTGCTTCTTCGCGTCCCACAGCAGCGTGGCGAGGACGGTCACCTTGACCGTGCTGGCCGAGTCGTAGTGGGTGGTGGAGCGAAGGGTGCAGGTCGTCTTCGTCGAACGGTCGTACAGCCCGACGGCGATCGTCCCCTTGCGGTTCGCGATGGCCGCCGTGATATCCGTCTTCAGCTTCGTGGCGAGGGCCGCCTTGGCCGACGTGCAGCTGACGGTGGGCGTGGCGGCCGAGGCGGGCGCGGCGACGGTCACGCCGGCTATGAGAAACCCGGTGCCGAGCGCGGTCGCGACCAGCCCGCTCCTTCGTCTGTGAGTCATACCCCCGTTGACACACGGATTCGCGCGAATGGTTGTACGAACGGTCAGGGCTTTAAGGAAACGTCACCTGCGCCGACCATCGACGCCGGGTGATGATGGCGCTCATGGGAAAGCTGAGAGTGCTGACAGCGGCGGTGTCCGCGGGCACGGTTGTGCTGCTCGCCGTCGGGTGCAGCAGCGGAGGCCCCGGCCATGCCGCACCCGCCCGCGGGGCCTCGTCGCCGCCCGCTTCCGCGACGACGCGGCCGGCCTCCGTCGCCGGGACGTCGGCCTCCGTCACCAAGGCTCCGGCGTACCCCGACGGGGAGGTCGTCGCCCAGGCGGCGAACGCCACCGGGAGCCGGGAGATGGACATCAAGGGTGGCGTCGGGAACAGCCCCCTTGACGTCCTGGTGAACTGCGAGGGCAAGGGCGAGCTGACAGTCGCCGTCGAACCGCTCGGCGTGAGCTTCCCGTTCGCCTGCACCGCCGGTCAGGTCGACGGCATCGCGAACGGGTTCGACTTGAAGCGCCCCCACACACCGGGCACGGTACGGGTGACCGCGTCGGCGGGCGTCCGGTGGGCGATCACGGTCGGACGCCAGGACGCGTCGCGCAGTTGATGGGGTCCATTCAGTGAGGGCCGCATTGTGCAGCCGGGCGTGCGGGGTCCGAGCCGATCGCGCATCGTGATGCCGGGAGGTACTCGATGCGACGGTTCCGACCGGGTGAGACCGCTGTTCGGCGGGACGTGTTCCGCCACAAGGTGTGGAGTGCTCAGGCGTTCCACGTCGTCGAGGACGGGCCCGAGGCGCTCGTCGTGGGATGCCGGCCCGGTGCGGAAGTCCTGGCGGGCAGTCGAGGGAGCTCGCGAGCAGGCGGTGGCCATGATCGAGGAACGTCACGGACCGTTCGCAGCCGACGCGACCTGGCGGGACTGGCACACCGAGCCTGGCCGGCCGACTCCGGCCCTGCCCCAGGACGTCCTGACCTTCGGTCTCGAATGATCGGCCGACGCTCAGATCTCCCCGCCCGCACGCCCGCACCGCACCTCCGGCGCGGAGAGGAGCACCCTGCGCCGCGACCGATCGATCTCCGCAACGACGACGGACACCTCCTCACCGGTCCGGAACGCCTCCGGCGAACCGGCCGCGGGTCTGCCGTGGACCTCTCTGAAGGGCACCAGCCCGACGATCCCGTCCCCGACGGTGACGAAGGCGCCGAAAGGGAGCACCTTTTCGACGGTTCCGTGCAGGATCCGGCCGACTTCCGTGCGGTCGGCGAAGACCTGGAAGGGATCGGGCTGCAGTGCGCACAAGGACAGTCGGGCCTCGGCGTTGTGGGTGTCGAACTGAAGGAACTCGCACGAGACGCGTTGTCCGACCTCGACGACATCGGTGGCGGCCTCGATGTGCCGCCAGGACAGTTCGGGGATCGTGATGAACCCGACGCCGGGAAACACGGGATGGGCGGGCCCGTCGTCCAGGGCCACGAAGACCCCGAACCGCTCGATCGCCGCGACGGTTCCGGACAGGAGCTCACCGGGGTGCAGCGACTCCAGGAACGCCCAGAGCTCCGGGCTCTCGAACTGCCAGTCCATGGGCGCCACCCTGACACACACCGCCGCCGGGCTACAGCCGTCGGCTCTCGGCGATCCGCAGCACGTCGGTCAGCGCCTCCCGCATCCGGGCCACCAGGAACCGGAGTTCGGCCTTCGTGGCCTGCCGCTCTTCGAGCAGGGCGGCCGAGTGGTCGAGGAGCCCGGCGGCCATCTCCAACTGCACGGACTCGACGGCGTCGGCGGCCCGGGAGAGACAGCCGTCTCCGTCGGTGACCAGGAAGCAGGGCTTGCCCTCGGGACCCGCCCAGGGGAGCAGACGCGGAACGCTCACCGGGTGACCCTCGCGTCCTTCGCGAGCATGCCGCACGAACCCATGCCGATCCCGTACACGCCGATCGGGTCGACCGGGGGCCGGTGCCCGGTGTGGTGGACGGTCGGGCCGTGCACCCGCGGGCGCCGGAACAGTGAGCGGAGGAAGCGGGTGATGCGGTCGGCCATGGCGGCAACTCCGTTCTGTAGTGATCTGCTCACAGAGTGGGGCGGATGCGGCTAGCCTGACCAGGGGGTGGAGTGTGACCAGGCATTTGTCACAAGGGAGTTGGCCATGGCGAACACTTACGGTGACTGGCTCAGGCAGCAGCGGGAGACGGCCGGGCTGACACAGCAGGAGCTGGCCGACATCGCGGTGATGACGCGTTCGCACATCGCTCACATCGAGGCCGGGCGGCGGATCCCGTCGAAGGAGGACGCACGACGGCTGGACAAGGCTCTGAACACGGGGGATGTGCTGAGCAGTTTCCTGCCGGAGCAGGACGTGACGATCGCCGATTACTTCGAGGCGGTGCGTGAACTCGAACAACAGGCGGTCATGATCCGGGAGTTCGCTCTGGCGTACTTCCCGGGCATCCTTCAGACGAAAAGGTACGCGCGTGCGGTTCTGGGTGCGGCGTTCCCTCCGGTGAGTGACGAGGAGTGTGACAGGCGCCTTGTCACACGCTTGGAGCGCGCGAAGATCCTTGAGGATCCGGCGACTCCCGTAGTGTGGGCGGTGCTGGATGAGACGGTTCTACGGCGTCCCGTCGCCGACGGGGACATCATGGCGGAGGCGATCATGCACATCGTCGCTCTCGCGGAGACCGGACGCATCCGCGCACACGTGTTGCCGTTCGGCGCCGGTCACCATCCACTGATGCAGAACATGCTCACGCTGATGTGGTTCGAAGATCAGCCGCCGGTGGCATACAGCGAGGGAGATCGGATGGGAAGGTTGCACGACTCTCCGTCCACGGTCCGTGAATTGCAGACTCGCTTCGATCTCGCGCTGAGCGACGCACTGCCGCTCAAGGAGTCGCTCGCCCTCCTCAGGTCCACTGCGAAGGACTACGAACACCGTGACTGACCGAACGATCTCGAACGCCGCCATACTCACCGGCTGGCGCAAGTCGTCGTACAGCAACGCCGATGCCGGCAGCTGCCTCGAAGTCCTCGACGCCCACCCCTCCGGCATCCCCGTCCGGGACTCCAAGACCCCCCACGGCCCCGCCGTGATCTTCGCGCCCGCCGCATGGCTCCCGTTCGTCGCGGCGGTCAAGGCCACCCCCTAGAGGTCGAGGACTACCTCGGTGGCCGGTGTTGTGCAGCACCCTGATCGAAGCCGTCGCCGCCGTGCTCGACAGGCTGAGGCGGCTGCGAAAACGAGTGGCCCGAGAGAGGGGGCAGGGCTAACGTCGCGGCCGTGGATATCAGGGAACTGGACCGCCGTGCCCTCGCCACCCTGGGAGCGGTGATCGCGCAGGTCGGCTCGGACCAGCTTCGTCTTCCGACGCCGTGTGCCGACTGGACACTGCACGGCCTGCTCCGCCACCAGGTGAGCGAGAACCTCGGCTTCGCAGCCGCCGCAGCAGGCGTCACCGGTGACCTCCGGGCCTGGGACCAGGGCGACCTGGGTGAGGATCCTTACCAGGCGTACCTCGACTCGGCCGACGCCATGACGAGGGCGTTCTCCGAGGATGTCCTGGACCGTTCGCTCCAGATCAGGGAGTTCGGGTTCTTTCCCGGCCGAGGCGCGCTCGGTATGCATGTGCTCGACTGCGTGGTCCACGGTTGGGATGTCGCTCAGACCATCGGCGTTGCCTACGCCCCGGACGCCGACCTCGTCCGCCACTCACTCAAGGTCGCGGCGCTGATCCCGACCGGAGCACCGTCCGACGACCGGCCAAGGACTTCGTTCGCCCCGGCGGTCGAGATCTCCGGGGGCTCTCCCTCCCTGGAACGGCTGCTCGGACTCGTCGGCCGTCGTCCAGCGGCAAGCTGAGCGACGGCTCGCCAACCGGTCGTGCACTGACTCCTGCACGGCCCCCGTCGGGGCCGAAACCAGCCCCGATGGCCATGGACAGGATGTTCCCCAAGTCAGCTCCGCTTCCCTCGGCACACAGCTGACAGCGCGCTACCGAAGCCATCGAGGGCGCCTCGCTGTCAGACCCGGCGGGCGCCGGCCGCGAGGCGGTCGGCGAACGCGGCGACGAGGGCGCGCAGTTCGGCGGGGCGCTCGATGACGAACGGCCGGTCGAGCGCGGCGAGCAGCGGAGGCAGCCAGTCGAGCCGCTCCGCCCGCAGCCCGACGCGCAGCCAGCGCTCGGCCGCCACGCCCTGGTCCGCCGCGGCCCCGTCCTGGTCCGCCGCGGCCACGCCCTGGTCCGCCGCGGCCCCGTCCTGGTCCGCCGTGGGATCGCCCCGGTCCGCCGCGGGCTCGTGCTCCTCCACGGTCGCGACGCCGGCGGGAAGGTGGGCGCGGATCTGCTCGACCGTCCCGTGGATCCGCAGGGCCACCTCGTGCCGGTACTCGGCCGCCGCGAACCCCGACAGCACGCGCTCGGCCGGACCGGGACCCGCGGGCGCCTCGAAGGAGCCGGGCAGGGTCCGCGCGTCCGCGATGCGGTCGAGCCGGAAGGTCCGGTCCTCGCCGATCCGGGCGTCCGTGCCGGTGACGTACCAGCGGCCCGAGTGGGCGACGATCCCGTACGCGTGCAGGGTGCGGTCGGTGCGCCGTCCGTCGCGGTCGGTGTAGCGGATCGAGACCGGCCGGCGGTGGCGTACGGCATCGGCGACGGTGAGCAGGACGCCCGCGTCCGGGGTGTCGAACCCGCCGGGCCGGTCCGTGAAGGCGAGGGCCTCCAGGAGCGTGTCGAGGCGACGGGCCAGGTGCTTGGGCAGCACCCGCCGGATCTTCGCCGACGCCGTCTCGCTCGCCGTCCGCTCCGCCGTCGTCAGCCCGGTCCGGCGGCCGGCGACCAGGCCGAGCAGCACGGCCAGCGCCTCGTCGTCGCTGAGCATGAGCGGCGGCAGCCGGTACCCGGGGGCGAGCCGGTAGCCGCCGTAGCGGCCGCGCACCGACTCCACGGGCACGTCCAGGTCGATCAGCTGGTCCACGTACCGCCGCACGGTGCGCCCTTCGACGCCGAGCCGGTCGGCGAGTTCGGCCATGGTCCGGGTGCCGCCCGACTGGAGCAGCTCCAGGAGGGTCAGCACGCGGCCGGTGGGTCGGGGCATGCGCACAAACCTAACGTCGAAAACCGTGAATACCGGACTGGTTCTGTCCACTATTCCTCCTAGCCTGCGCAGTGCACACCTCAGGCACGGCCATGCACGGCAAGGGAGATCCCATGGACTTCGTCTCGATCCGCATCATCACCGGCGACGTGGCGCGCCTCGTCGAGTTCTACGAGCGGGCCACGGGGGTGCGGGCGACGTGGGCCACCGAGGACTTCGCCGAACTCAGGACCGCGGGCGCGACCCTCGCGATCGCCGGCACCCGCACCGTCCCGCTGTTCGCCCCGGGCTCCGCCCGCCCGGCGGACAATCGCAGCGTGATCACCGAGTTCCTCGTCGACGACGTGGACCGCGTGCACCGGAACCTGACCGGCTTCGTGACCGACTTCGTCACCGAGCCCACCACGATGCCCTGGGGCAACCGCTCCCTGCTGTTCCGCGACCCCGACGGCAACCTCGTCAACTTCTTCACGCCCGTCACTCCGGCGGCAGCGGCCAGGCAAGCCGGGGCGGCACGTGGCTGACCCGCGGTGAACGCCCCCTGGGCCCCCGCCCCGGAATTGTTGCGGAGGGATGAAATCCGCTTCGTTTCGTGTTGTGGTCATGCGGAAGTACATGGCGAACGAAGGGCACCCGCGTGGCAGCGCAACAGGGGGAGCGGCAGCAGGGCGGCTGGGCGCGCAGGCTGGCGGGGTACGCCTGGCGGCATCCCGGGGACGTCCTGCTCGCGCTCGGGTCCTCGCTGGCCGGTATGGCGGTGCTGGCCGTCGTACCCCTGATCACCAAGGTGATCATCGATGACGTGATCGGTGATCACAGCCGGTCCATGGGGCCCTGGGCCGCGGCCCTGGTCGGCGCCGCCGTCCTCGTCTACGCGGGCGCCTTCGTCCGCCGCTACTACGGCGGCCGCCTCGCCCTCTACGTCCAGCACGACCTGCGGACCGAGATGTACGAGACCATCACCCGGCTCGACGGGCGGCGGCAGGACGAGCTGTCCACGGGACAGGTGGTGGGCAGGGCCACCAGCGACCTCCAGCTGATCCAGGGCCTGCTCTTCATGCTGCCGATGACCATCGGCAACGTCCTCCTCTTCCTGGTCTCCCTCGCGATCATGGCCTGGCTGTCGCTGCCGCTCACCCTGGTCGCCCTCGCCGTCGCCCCGGCCCTGTACTGGGTCGCCAGGCGCAGCCGCAGCAAGCTCCACCCCGCCACCTGGTACGCCCAGGCACAGGCCGCCGCCGTGGCCGGTGTGGTCGACGGCGCGGTGAGCGGCGTACGCGTGGTGAAGGGGTTCGGGCAGGAGGAGCAGGAGACCGGCAAGCTCCGGGAGGTCGGGCGCCGGCTGTTCGCGGGGCGGCTGCGCACCATTCGGCTGAACAGCAGGTTCACCCCGGCCCTGCAGGCGGTCCCGGCCCTCGGCCAGGTCGCCATGCTGGCGGTCGGCGGCTGGCTGGCCGTCCGGGGCCACATCACCCTCGGCACCTTCGTCGCCTTCTCCTCCTACCTCGCCCAGCTGGTCGGCCCGGTCCGGATGCTCGCCGTGGTCCTCACCGTCGGCCAGCAGGCCCGCGCCGGCACCGAGCGCGTCCTGGAGCTGATCGACACCCGTCCGACCATGCAGGAGGGCACCAAGACCCTCCCCGCCGACGCACCCGCGACCGTCGAGTTCGACGACGTGTCGTTCGGGTACGACCACCAGCGCCCGGTCCTCCAAGGGCTCAGCTTCGAGATCCGGCCGGGCGAGACCCTCGCCGTAGTCGGCTCCTCCGGCTCCGGGAAGTCCACGGTCTCCCTCCTCCTGCCGCGCTTCTACGACGTCACCCACGGCGCCGTCCTGATCGGCGGCCACGACGTCCGCGAGCTGACCTTCGACTCGCTGAGGGCCGCGATCGGCCTGGTCCCGGAGGACTCGTTCCTCTTCTCCGACACGGTCCGCAACAACATCGCGTACGGCCGTCCCGACGCGACCGAGGACGAGATCCTCGCCGCCTCCCGCGCCGCCCAGGCCGACCGTTTCGTCGCCGAGCTGCCGCACGGCTACGACACCAAGGTCGGCGAGCAGGGCCTCACCCTCTCCGGCGGCCAGCGCCAGCGCATCGCCCTCGCCCGCGCCCTGCTCACCGACCCCCGCCTGCTCGTCCTCGACGACGCCACCTCGGCCGTCGACGCCCGCGTGGAGCACGAGATCCACGAGGCCCTCGCCCACGTGATGCGGGGCCGCACCACCCTGCTCATCGCGCACCGCCGCTCCACCCTCAACCTCGCCGACCGCATCGCCGTCCTCGACGGCGGCCGGCTCGCCGACATCGGCACCGACGAGGAGCTCCAGCGGCGGTCCGCCCTGTACCGCAGGCTCCTCACCGACCCCGACGAGCTGGGCGGGGTCTCCCCGGGACACGCGCCGCCCCTCGAACCGCGCGAGGACACGTCCGTGCGGGACGAGCTGGACGCCGAGTTCGACGCCGAGCGGGGCGTGACCCCGCGGCTGTGGACCGGGGACCGTACGCCCCGGGACCTCGCCCTCGCCGGCACCCCCGCCACCCCCGAGCTCCTCGCCCAGGTCGAGGCGCTGCCCCCGGCCACCGACACCCCCGACATCGACGAGGCCGGCGCCGTACGCCCCGAGGACTCCTACGGCCTGCGCCGCCTGCTGCGCGGCTTCGGTGCGCCCCTGCTCGTCAGCCTCGGCCTGGTCGCCGTGGACGCCGGCATGGGCCTGCTGCTCCCGGTCCTGATCCGGCACGGCATCGACCAGGGCGTCACCAGGATGGCGCTCGGCGCGGTCTGGGCGGCCTCGCTGCTCGGCCTGTTCGCGGTGCTCGCCCAGTGGGCGGCGCAGATCGGCGAGACCCGGATGACCGGCCGTACCGGCGAACGGGTCCTCTACTCCCTCCGCCTGAAGATCTTCGCCCAGCTCCAGCGGCTCGGACTCGACTACTACGAGCGGGAGCTGACCGGCCGGATCATGACGAGGATGACCACGGACGTGGACGCGCTGTCCACCTTCCTGCAGACGGGCCTGGTCACCGCCTTCGTCTCCGTCGTCACCTTCTTCGGCATCATGGTCGTCCTGCTGGTGATCGACGTACAGCTCGCACTCGTCGTCTTCACCACCCTGCCCCCGCTGATCGTCGCCACCTTCTTCTTCCGCCGGGCGAGCGTGAAGGCGTACGAACTCGCCCGTGAGCGGGTGTCGGTGGTCAACGCCGACCTCCAGGAGTCGGTGTCGGGCCTGCGGATCGTGCAGGCCTTCCGGCGCGAACAGGACAGCGGCCGGCGCTTCACCGAACGCAGCGAGAGCTACCGCCGCGCCCGTATCCGGGGCCAGTGGCTGATCTCGGTCTACTTCCCGTTCGTCCAGCTGCTGTCGTCGGTGGCCGCCGCGGGCGTGCTGATGGCGGGCGCCCACCGGGTGGAGGCGGCCACCCTCACCACCGGCGCGCTGGTCGCGTACCTGCTCTACATCGACCTGTTCTTCGCCCCCGTCCAGCAGCTCTCCCAGGTCTTCGACGGCTACCAGCAGGCGACCGTCTCCCTCGGCCGCATCCAGGAACTCCTGCGCGAGCCGACGTCGACGCAGGCGGCGGACAAGCCGCGCGAAGTTGGTTCCCTGCACGGCGACATCGCCTTCGAGGACGTGCGCTTCGCCTACGGCGCCGACGAAGAAGCCCTGGGCGGCATCGACCTGACCATCCCCGCCGGGCAGACCGTCGCCTTCGTCGGCGAGACCGGCGCCGGCAAGTCGACCCTGGTCAAACTGGTGGCGCGGTTCTACGACCCGACGGGCGGCCGGGTGACGGTCGACGGCACGGATCTGCGCGACCTGGACCTCACCTCGTACCGGCACCGGCTCGGGGTCGTCCCGCAGGAGGCGTACCTCTTCCCGGGGACCGTCCGGGACGCCATCGCCTACGGCCGCCCGGACGCGACCGACGCCGAGGTGGAGGCGGCGGCCCGCGCGGTCGGCGCCCACGAGATGATCGCCACCCTCGACGGCGGCTACCTCCACGAGGTGGCCGAGCGCGGCCGCAACCTCTCCGCGGGCCAGCGCCAGCTGATCGCCCTCGCCCGCGCCGAACTGGTCGACCCCGACGTGCTGCTCCTCGACGAGGCGACGGCGGCCCTGGACCTGGCGACGGAGGCCCAGGTCAACATGGCCACCGACCGCCTGACGGGCCGTCGTACCACCCTCGTCGTCGCCCACCGGCTGACCACCGCGGCCCGCGCCGACCGGGTGGTGGTCATGGACCACGGCCGGGTCGCCGAGGACGGCACCCACGACGAACTGCTGGCCCTCGACGGCCGGTACGCCGAACTGTGGCGCACCTTCATCGGCCAGCCCGAGGAACCGGAGGAGCCGGTGGGCGCGACCCGCTGACCTCTGGGGGCTGTCCGGCGGATCATGCCGCAGACGCGGGGTCTGGCACGCCCACCTGCGGCGTTGTCGTCACTCGCCGACGTCCCCCAGCCTTCGGCCGGGAGGTGCCCCCACCGCGTCGACTCCCTTTTCCGCCTTGCAGCTGCACCAGACCCCGCTTACCTCGGCTGACAGCTACCGCTGCTCTCCTGCGACTTGATCCGCCGGACAGCTCCTAGCTAGTGCTGTGACCGCGTAGGTTCGCCGGGTTGGTGGTCGTGGCGGTTGGATGTGCGGTGACGTCCGTTCCGATCGCTGGAGGCGCGGTGGCCGAGCCTGTCCGTGTGCGCAGACTTACCGACCAGGAGGGGCAGAAACTGCAGCAGATCGTTCGCTGGGGCAGCACGAGTTCGGTGCGCTACCGGCGCGCGATGATGCTGCTGGCCTCGGCCGGCGGGAACCGGGTGCCGGTGATCGCCCAACTGGTGCAGGCCGACGAGGACACCGTCCGGGACGTGATCCACCGCTTCAACGAGATCGGCCTGGCCTGCCTGGACCCTAATTCCTTGTGAACAGCTCCAGTAGCGGGAACCACACTCTCGCCGGGCTGTTCGAGCGCGGGGCTACGACGCCTTTCTGGACCCGGGCCGT
>NZ_JBHXLU010000032.1:0-102614 GCF_042720695.1 Streptomyces sp. NPDC058457
TCTCGCCGACCCACTCACCCATCGCCACCTGACGAGTCTGGCCCTGCCGCTGACGCGGCAGGGCCAGAACCCAAGATCTTCATGAGCCTTCTAGGACAGCCCGCCCGCCACGACCGCGAGCGCCGAGCGCAGGGTCGCCCTGAACTCGGCCTCCGCCGTGGCCGCGTCCATCGTCCGGTCGGCGACGCGCCAGACGTGGTACTCGGCGGCCGCGCGCAGGGCCGCGTTGAGCGCGGCCGCCTGGATGGTGGTCCGCAGGTCGTCGGCGGGGACCCCGGCACGTTCGGCGAGGGCGCGGGCGAAGGCCGGTTCGGCCTCGTCGTAGGACTGGAGCCACTCCGCGCGCAGGCCCGGTTCGCTGCGGGTCAGCCGGATCAGGGCGCCCATGGTGGCATGGTCCGGGCTGTGCACCAGGCTGCCGTCCATCACGGCACCCTCCAGTGCGTCCTCCAGGGGCCGGCCGGGGCGCCAGGCGCGCAGACCGTCGGCGACGGCTTCGATGCCGGCCGCGAACAACGGCCTTACGCAGGCTTCCTTGCTCGGGAAGTAGCGCCACACCGTGCGTGCCGAGATCCCGACCGCCCGGCCGATCTGCTCGCCCGTGGTCGCGGCCACCCCCTGGACGACGAACAGGTCCACCGCGACGCGGGCGATCTCCAGCCTGATCTCGGCCTTGCGCTCCTCGGTCAGGGGCGGGCGTCCCGTGCGTCCCGCTGCTGCGGTCATCTGCTCCTCCGGTGCCGGCGACTGGTGATCGGAATTCTCCCCGAGGAGGCGTGCGGCGGAAAATTCCCGTCGCGACTTCATGTCACTCAGAGACATTAAGTCGTATGGTGTGACCGCACCGGGGCGCAGTGCGCCCTCGAACCACCTGACAGGAGCACCACATGACCAGCGGACTCGACGGGCGCGGCGTCATCGTCACCGGCGCGGGATCGGGGATCGGGCGGGCCACCGCCCTGGCCTTCGCCAGGGAGGGCGCCCGGGTCCTGGTCGCCGACCTGAACGCCGAGGCCGCGGGCACGGCGGTCGAGGAGATCGAGAAGACGGGCGGCACGGCCGTGGCCGTCACCGGTGACCTCAGCGAGCAGTCCGTGGTGGACCGGGTGGTCGCGACCGCCGTGGAGCGGTTCGGCGGGGTGGACGTCCTGGTGAACAACGCCGGGATCATGGACCGGATGTCGGCGCTCGCGGACGTCGGCGACGCGGAGTGGGAGCGGGTGATACGCGTCAACCTCACCGCGCCGTTCCTGCTCACCCGGGCGGTGCTGCCGCACATGCTGGCGGCGGGCCGGGGCGCCATCGTCAACACCGCCTCCGAGGCCGGTCTGCGCGGCAGCGCGGCGGGCGCCGCCTACACGGCCTCGAAGCACGGTGTCGTCGGCCTGACCAAGAGCCTGGCGGTGATGTACCGCAACCAGGGCATCCGGGCCAACGCGATCGCCCCCGGCGGCACCAGGACCGGGATACAGATCGACCTGGAGGACGGCGCCCACGGGCCGGCCGCGCTCGGCCCGTACTTCGGCAACGTGGGCCAGGTCTCCGAGCCCGAGCAGCAGGCGGCGGCGATCGTCTTCCTGGCCTCGGACGCGGCCGGCAACATCAACGGCGCGATCCTGCCGGTGGACAACGGCTGGGCGGCCGTCTGACCCGCGCCGCCGGAGGTGCGGCCGCCCTGCCCTGCCCGCGGTTTCGGCGTCGGCCGACCGGCCCGGTCAGTCGTCCTCGGCGAACTGCGCCGCCAGCCGCTCCCCCTCCGCCTCCGCCGCCTCGCGGTTCTCGATGGGCTCGACCCCGGAGTCCTTGAAGACGATGTAGGTGACGCCGGACGGCACCCCGCCGGCCCGCGGGTCGGGGTTCATGCCCAGTGCCTTCGCGGTGGCGTACGAGGCCTCGCCGATGATGTCGCGCGGTCCGGTGTCGCCGACGACGGCGTACTGCACCCGGTCCTTGTAGATGACCGCGGCGACCGCGCCGCCCCGGACGCCGGACGCCCGGTGGTTCCAGCGGTCGCTGACGCCGGGTACGACGACGTAGGGCAGCTGCTCGGCGTTGAGCTGGCCGCCGTCGGACTGCTGGAAGGCGGTGGCGGCGGAGAACGCCGGGTCGGCGGCGCGGTTGCAGTGGGCGGTGGTCTGGCCGTCGCAGTCGATGTCGAGGTCGGCCTTCCAGAAGACGGCCTGCCGGGTGCCGCACACGGGGACGGTGGCGGCGGTGCCGGCGTCGGAGCGGTAGCGGCCCTTGGAGACCTGGGCGCAGTCCTGCACCCGGGCCAGCAGGTCGGTGGCGGTGATCCGGTGCCGGTCACCGGAGGCCGCGTAGGAGGCGGCGGGGGCGGGCAGTGTGGCCGGGGCGAGCAGGGCGGCGCCGGCCGCGGCCAGCGTCAGCGACTGGACACGCACGATGAGGGACCCTTTTCGTGGGGGACATGGAGTCACCGGAACAATCTGGTGCGGGTCCGGCGGCCGGGCCAGCAAGCAGAGGGCGTACAGGGCCGTTCGGAGCAAGGAAACTGACACTTCGTGAGAGGTCACCGGGGGCCGGGGCGCTGAGCCGGTGTCAGCCCAGTCCGCCCCGGCCGCCCGTGCCGGCGCGGGATCAGCGACGACAGCGTTCCGCGCCACAGGCGCGAACTCCCCTGTTCTCCGGGGAAGTTCGACCGCAAGGCACTCAGCATACGTAACCCTCCCCCGCCGTCTGCAATACGGCCCTCTTGATGTCCGCATGCCGGGCAGGTCATATTGGTCCGGACCATTGCCGTGCTGCCGTCCCCGGGGAGGCGGAACCGTGCGCCGAGTTGCCGTCGTGGTCTGCGTCCTGCTGTGCGTGTCGTCCTGCGGCTGGGGCGGGGCCGCCGACGGTGACAGCGGCCGGCTGCCCGGTGCCCCGACGGGGGTCACGGCGGCGGCCGGGAGCGCCACCAGCGTGCACGTCATGTGGAACGCGCTGCCGGACGGTTCCGGGATCGGTGGCTACGAGGTATATCGCGGCACCACGAAGGTCGAGGAAGTGCCGGGGTCCGAGCACATGGTGGACGTGACCAGGCTCAGGCCGTCCACGGTGTATGTGTTCACCGTGCGAGCCCGGGGCGGGGACGGCAGCCTCGGGCCGCGCAGCCGTGCGGTGCGGGCGACCACACCGGCGATGGTCGCGGCGGACCGCTCGGCCCCGACCCGTCCCACGCGGCCGGACGGCCGGGCCGTGGGCAGCCGCGCGGTACAGCTGTCCTGGGGCGCCTCGAAGGACGACCGGGCCGTGGTGTCGTACGACATCTGGCAGGGCGGCGCCAAGATCCACAGTGTGGGCGGGAACCAGACCGCGACGGTGGTCACCGGGCTGCGGCCGGGCACCCGCTATGTCTTCACCGTCCGGGCCCGGGACGCGGCCGACAACCTCTCGCCCGCCAGCACGGCGGTACGCCTCACCACGCCGGGCAGCGGCGACGGGCGGGACACCGCGCCGGCCTCCTTCACGGCGCGGACCCACGAGGAGAGCGGCGCCTACTACCTCGACCTGGCCTGGGATCCGCCACAGGTGGACGGTGTGGTCACGGAGTACCAGATCCGGCTCGACAGCGGTACGACCACCTCCCTGGTGTGGGGAGGCACCCCGCCGAAGGGCCGTGCGACCTATAGCTTCTATGTGGGCCGGGACCATGGGGCCGTGCACCGGGTGCGGCTCCGGGCGCGGCTGCCGGACGGCACCTGGGGCGGCTGGTCGGTGGAACGGACCGTGACGACGGGGGCCTGACGCGCATCCGGGCCTGGGCCGGACGGAGGAAGAAGTCACCTGGTCGGTCGCCCTCCGGGTGCGGGACCCGCCGGGGCCCCGTTCGCTGAACCTGTGGCAGCACGGGCGTTTCCCGACCCTCGGCGGCGCAAGGGGTTCCGCCAACCGTGCCGCCGGAGGACAGCCCATGCGCACTACACGACTTCTCCTCCGCTCCGGCCTGACCCTGGCGGCTGCCGCCGCGTTCCCTACCTGGCTCGCCGGCCCGTCCGCCGCACTCACGGGCATCTCGGTGAGCACCATCGGCACCACGGTCTCGGTGGTCACCAGCGCCTGCACCCAGAGCAACGGCAGCTGGGGCAACGCCTCGCTGCTCAACAGCGGCCAGACCGCCTTCGCCCAGGGGCGGCAGGTGGCCCTGGCGGGCACCACCGTGAGCCAGTCCGCGGCCTGGTCGGGAGTGTCGCCGGGCACCTACACGGTGGTCGTCGTCTGCTCCAACGGCGGTACGGCGGGCACCCAGTCGGTGATCGTGTCCGGAGCGAACGCGGCACCGACGACCTCCTCCACCACCAGGTCGGCCGCGCCGGCCACGCCCGCCCGGGGCGTGATGGGCGGTCTGGGCGGCGCCGCCCGCGACTACGGGCCGCTCACGCTGGGCATCGGCGCGGCGCTGGTCGGCTCGGGCGTCATCGCCACGGGCTGGTACCTGCGCAAGCGCTCGAAGCCGTACCGGCTCTAGTGACCTGAGTCGTTGATGCGTCGGCAATAGCCAGCGAGGCTGTCGAGGATCTGGTCGGCGGTCTTGTGCCAGACGTACGGGCGTGGATTGTCGTTCCAGTCCTTGATCCAGGTGCGGATGTCGCGTTCGAGGGCGGGGACGGAGCGGTGGACGCTGCGCCGGAGCTTCTTGCAGGTGAGCTCAGCGAACCATCGCTCGACCAGGTTCAGCCAGGACGATCCGGTCGGGGTGAAGTGCAGGTGGAAGCGGGGGTGGGCCAGCAGCCACCTGCGGACCGGCTCGGTCTTGTGGGTGCCGTAGTTGTCCACGATGAGGTGGACATCCAGGCCGTCCGGCACTTCCCGGTCGAGCTTGGCGAGGAACTTCCTGAACTCGGCGGTGCGGTGCCGGCGGTGGAGCGAGCCGATGACCCGGCCGCTTGCCGCGTCCAGCGCGGCGAACAGGGTGGTGGTGCCCGCGCGGAGATAGTCGTGGCTGCGGCGTTCGGGCACTCCGGGCATCATCGGCAGCACCGGCTGGGACCGGTCCAGTGCCTGGATCTGCGACTTCTCATCCACACACAGCACCAGAGCCCGCTCCGGCGGGTCGAGATACAACCCCACCACGTCATGGACCTTGTCCACGAAGAACGGGTCGGTGGACAGCTTGAACGACTCGGTACGGTGCGGCTTGAGACCGAAGGCCCGCCAGATCCGCGACACCGTCGACTGCGACATGCCGGCCCGCCGGGCCATCGACCGCGTCGACCAGTGCGTGGCGTTCTTCGGCCTTGTCTCCAGGGTGAGCCGCACCAGTTCGGCAACCTGCTCGTCGGTCACCGTCCGCACCCGGCCGGGCCGGGGCGCATCACCCAGCCCGTCCAGCCGGTGGGCGACGAACCGGGCCCGCCACTTGGAGACCGTCTCGGTGGTCACCCCGACCTGCCGGGCCACCGAACTGGCCGACCGCGGCAACAACCCGTCCGGCGCGAGCTCGGCACACGCCAGCACAATCCGCGCTCTCAACGCCAGGGCCTGCGGCGTGGATTGGGCCCGCACCCACCCCCCGAGCACCTCACGCTCATGCTCGGACAACACCAGCTCGGCCAACCGCGGCCCCGGACGCCCCATGCATATCAAACGACGCATCAACGACTCAGGTCACTAGGGCCTGTCCGGCGGACAGCCCTCAGGGCAGGTCGGGGAGTTCGCCGAACTCCTCCAGGGCGTGGCTCAGCCACTGTGTCCAGAAGGTCTCCAGGTCGATGCCGGCCCGCAGCACCAGGTGCCGCAGCCGGTCCTCGGGGGCGTCCTTGCCCGGTGGGAAGTCGCGGCGCTGGATCTCCTCGTACTCGGCCAACTGCCGTCGGTGCAGCTCCAGATGGCGGTGCAGGTCGGCTTCGAGGCCGTCGGTGCCGACGACCGCGGCCGCGCGCAGCCGCAGCAGGAGCACGTCCCGCTGCGGCTTGGGGTCCTGGGAGGCGGCGGTCCAGCGGGCCAGTTCGGCGCGGCCCGCGGGCAGGACCTCGTAGCTCTTCTTCTGCCCGCGGGCCGGCTGCTCGGCCGGCAGGGTGCGGATGTAGCCCTCGGCCTCCAGTTTTCCGAGCTCGCGATAGATCTGCTGGTGCGTGGCCGACCAGAAGTAGCCGATCGACCTGTCGAACCTGCGGGTCAGCTCAAGCCCCGACGACGGCCTTTCGAGCAGGGCGGTGAGGATCGCGTGCGGGAGTGACATGGGCTCATCCTAGGGACGGCCGCTCACAGGGCGGCCGCCAGCTCGGTGCCCTGCTTGATGGCCCGCTTGGCGTCCAGCTCGGCGGCGACGTCGGCGCCGCCGATGAGGTGCGCGCTGCAGCCGGCGGCGACCAGTTCCTCGTACAGGCCCCGGCGCGGTTCCTGCCCGGTGCACAGCACCACGGTGTCGACCTCCAGGACCGTGCTCTCCCCGTCGACGGTGACGTGCAGTCCGGCGTCGTCAATCAGGTCGTACCGCACGCCCGGGACCATGGTGACGCCGCGGTGCTTGAGTTCGGTGCGGTGGATCCAGCCGGTGGTCTTGCCGAGTCCGGCGCCGACCTTGCCGGTCTTGCGCTGGAGCAGGTGGACGGTGCGCGGGGGCGCGGGGCGCTCGGGTGCGGTCAGACCACCGGGGCCCTGGTACTCCATGTCGACGCCCCAGTGCCTGAAGTACGTCGCCGGGTCGTCGCTCGCCTTGTCGCCGCCGTCGGTGAGGTACTCGGCGACGTCGAAGCCGATGCCGCCGGCGCCGAGGATCGCGACCCGGTCGCCGACGGGGGCGCCGTCGCGCAGCACGTCGAGGTAGCCGAGGACGCGGGGGTGGTCGACGCCGGGGATGTCGGGGGTGCGCGGGCTGACGCCGGTGGCGACCACGACCTCGTCGTAGCCGGTGACGTCCTCGGGCTCGACGGTCGTGTTCAGGCGTACGTCCACGCCGTGGGCGTCGAGCTGGTGGCGGAAGTAGCGCAGGGTCTCGTCGAACTCCTGCTTGCCGGGGACCTTGCGGGCGACGTTCAGCTGGCCGCCGATCTCGCCGGCCGCGTCGAACAGGGTGACCTCGTGGCCGCGTTCGGCGGCGGACACCGCGCAGGCGAGGCCGGCCGGTCCCGCGCCGACCACCGCGACCCGCTTCTTCAGCCGGGTCGGGGCGAGGACCAGTTCGGTCTCGTGGCAGGCGCGCGGGTTGACCAGGCAGGAGGTGATCTTCCCGCCGAAGGTGTGGTCGAGGCAGGCCTGGTTGCAGCCGATGCAGGTGTTGATGGCCTCGGGCGTGCCGGCCGCGGCCTTGGCGACGAAGTCGGGGTCGGCGAGCATCGGGCGGGCCATGGAGACCATGTCGGCGAAGCCCTCGGCGAGCAGCTCCTCCGCGACCTCCGGGGTGTTGATGCGGTTGGTGGTGACCAGCGGGACGGACACGGCGCCCATCAGCTTCTTGGTGACCCAGGTGTAGGCGCCGCGCGGGACCGAGGTGGCGATGGTCGGGATGCGGGCCTCGTGCCAGCCGATGCCGGTGTTGATGATGGTCGCCCCGGCGGACTCGACGGCCTTGGCGAGGGTGATCACCTCGTCGAGGGAGGAGCCGCCGGGGACCAGGTCCAGCATGGAGAGCCGGTAGACGATGATGAAGTCGTCGCCGACGGCCTCGCGCACCCGGCGGACGATCTCGACGGGGAACCGCATCCGGTTCTCGTACGAGCCGCCCCAGCGGTCGGTGCGGCGGTTGGTCGGGGCGGCGACGAACTCGTTGATCAGGTAGCCCTCGGATCCCATGATCTCGACGCCGTCGTAGCCGGCCTGCCGGGCGAGGCGGGCGGCGCGGACGTAGTCGTCGATGGTGCGCTCGACGTCGGCGTCGGTCAGCTCACGGGGCGGGAAGGGGCTGATCGGGGCCTGGAGGGGGCTCGGGGCGACCAGGTCGCGGTGGTAGGCGTACCGGCCGAAGTGCAGGATCTGCATGGCGATCCGGCCGCCCTCGCGGTGCACCGCCTCGGTGACGGCCCGGTGCTGCCCGGCCTCCTCCTCGGTGGTGAGCTTGGCGCCGCCCTCGTACGGCCGGCCCTCGTCGTTGGGCGCGATGCCGCCGGTGACGATGAGGCCGACTCCCCCGCGGGCCCGGGCCGCGTAGAACTCCGCCATCCGCTCGAAGCCGCGCTCGGCCTCCTCCAGGCCCACGTGCATGGAGCCCATGAGCACGCGGTTGGGCAGTGTGGTGAAGCCCAGGTCGAGGGGTTGCAGCAGGTGCGGGTAACGGCTCATCGGGCCCTCCGTGCGCGGTGTCGTCACCGTAGTTGTAGAGGACCGCGCACGGATTATGCAACTAGTTGCACAATGGCATCGGCACGACGTGTCTCAGATCACCGGTCACCGGCTTTCGAGCAGGACGTGCAGCTCCCTCTCCTGGTCGCCCGAGGCGGAGGACAGGTTGCGTACGGCGAACAGGGAGTCGAGAGTCGTGTGGAGCCGGCTGATCGCCCAGTAGCCGCCCTGCGCGTCGGCCTCGACCGTGGCCGAGAGCCGGGGCGGCAGGGTGCACTCGTGGGCGTCGGTGACCTCGAACGTGCCGAGCCACACCATCGGGCGGGTCTCGTGGAGCTGTTGCGGCACGTCCTCGGCGGCCCGGTCGGACTCGAAGCACTGGCACAGCGCGTCGAACACGATCCGGGCGTCCTCCTTGCTGCATCCGCTGATCTCCAGCGAGACGGGTTCCTCGTGCAGTCGCTCACGGACCATCGTGATCGCTCCTCTCATGGCGATGGCGCGGTAGCACGGGTTCCCCCGCGAACCACGCCATGCCAACAGAAAAGCACCACTTTCGGGGCATGCACCACCCGTGAAGGGGGCTCAGCTCCGGGTGAACTTGTAGGTCTTGCTGTCCGTGAGGATGCAGATGCTGGGCGACATCACGATGACACGCAGGGTGCCGGTGCGGCGGTCGTAGTCGATGCCCTCGACCTCGAAGGTGCCCGAGCAGGAGCTGCGCAGCGGGAGCTGGCGCAGCGCCGTGACATGCCCGGTGACGTTGCCGGAGCCGGGCTGCGCGGACAGGTCGATCTGCAGGAGCGGCTTGGTGTAGCCGAAGAGGCTTCCGTCCGGGTCGTCCGAGGAGCACAGCAGGGTGGTGGCACCGGCGAAGTCGCAGCCCTGCACGTCGCGCACGGCGTGGTCCAGGTTGACGACGGACGCGAGCGGGAGGTTCGCGGACGGCGAGGTGCTCTTGTTGGCGCCCGGCGTCGGGAAGACCAGGAAGCGGGTCATCGTGCCGTACTCGCCGGAGAGCATGTACTGGCTGTCCGGCGTGATGGCGGACCAGGAGTTGTTGAGGGCCTCGCCGGAGGCGAGCGTGTGGACGTACTCCGACCAGGTGCCGTCGGGGGCCTGCACCCGGTACATCTTGGCGGTGCCGGAGTCCGCCTGGTAGGGCTCGACGTAGTAGCCGTCGTAGGACTCGTCGGGGTCGCCGACGTGGTTCCAGCCGCGGCTGGAGACGCTGATGGGGATGGTTCCGATGCCGGTGTACCGGTTCGCACTGTTGGCGGGGACCTCGACCGACGTCAGACCCTGGCTCTCGGTGAGCGCATCGGCATGGTCGGAGCCGGTCTCGGTCCAGGTGTCGGCCGCGGAGGCCGGAGCGGCGGTCGCGAGGACCAGGGTGGTGGCGAGGGCGACCAGGGCGGTCAGGCCTGCGCGACAACGTTGCCGGGTGGACGCGGGCATGGAAGCGTACTCCTCGGTAGCTGGGGGGTGGGACGCGCGTGCGCCGGTCAGTCTGGCGTGGGCCCGACGGGCATGTACAGACCAATGACGGGACGGGAAGGTGAACTCACGCCCCGGCCGCCCCTGTGGTCGCTTCGCCGTACGGATGCCGCCGTGTTGAGAGATGGTGGAAAAGTCGGCGGCGGCGTCGGAGAGTCGGGTGTGAGCGCGATAGAACAAGGGGAGTCGGCACGGGGGACGGCGTGCCGTGCGGAGGTTCGAAGGCGGTGCGTGCGATGAGTCCAGCCGAGGCTTCGGTGCCGGGGGGCCGGGAGCCCGTGCGCGGACCCGTGCGGCCGGGCGGGCTCCTTGACGTCCTGAGCGTGGCCTCGGTGGTGCTGGACGCCAAGGGGCGCATCGTGCTGTGGAGCCCACAGGCGGAGGAGCTGTTCGGCTACACGGCGCGGGAGGCACTGGGTCAGTACGCGGCCCGGCTGATGGTGGACGAGCGCCACATCGAGCTGGTCGGCAAGCTGTTCGCGGACGTGATGAGCACCGGGCGGAGCTGGGCCGGCGGTTTCCCGATCCGGCACAAGGACGGCACCACCCATGTGGTCGAGTTCCGCAACATGCGTCTGATGGACGACAACGGCGACGTGTTCGCGCTGGGTCTGGCCGCCGACCAGTCGACGGTGCGCCGGCTGGAGCAGGACGTGGCGCTGTCCGAGCGGATCGTGAAGCAGTCGCCGATCGGGCTGGCCGTCCTCGACACGGAGCTGCGGTTCGTGTCGGTCAACCCGGCCCTCGAACAGATGAACGGCGTCCCGGCCGAGGAGCACGTGGGGCGGACGATCCGCGAGGTGCTGCCCTTCCTGGACGCCGACGCGCTGGAGTCTGCCTACCTGCGGGTGCTGCGGACCGGTGAGCCGGTCATCGACGAGTCCGCGGTGGGCCGCACGCCGGCCGACCCGGACGAGGAGCACATCTGGTCGGTGTCGGTCTACCGGCTGGAGGACGCGCTGGACAACGTGCTGGGCGTGGCCACGTCGGTGGTGGACATCACCGAGCCGTACCGGGCCGGGGTCGAGGCCGAGAACGCGCGCCGCCGCCTGGCCGTGATCGCCGACGCCTCGGCCCGTATCGGCACCACCCTGGACCTGGACCGCATCGCCCGGGAGCTGGCCGACGTCGCCGTACCGGAGCTCGCCGACGTGGCAGCCGTGGACCTGCTGGACACGGTGGCCGAGGGCCGGACCGGCACGCTCGGCCCGGGAGAGCCGGCCGTGCTCCGGGCACTCGCCGTACGCGCGGAGCAGGAGGCGGACGCGGTCCAGGCCGCCGACGCGCCCGGCACGGTCGCCCGGTACGCGCCGGACCGCCTGATCACCGAGTGCGTACGCACCGGGGAGGCCGTCGTCGTCCCGCAGGTCAAGGACGAGGACCTGGCGCGGATCGCCCCCTCCGGCGAGGCCGCGGTCCTGCTGGGCCGGGCCGGGGTGCACTCGTATCTGGCCGTGCCGCTGATCGCGCGCGGCGAGGTGCTGGGCGCCCTGGACCTCAGGCGCACCCGCAATCCGGCGTCCTTCGACGACGACGATCTGCTACTGGCCCGGGAACTGGCGGCGCGGGCGGCCGTGCAGATCGACAACGCCCGCTGGTACCAGAGCGCCCGCACCACCGCCCTGACCCTCCAGCGCAGCCTCCTGCCGACGCATCCCCGGGTCACCTTCGGCCTGGAGGTCGCCTCCCGCTACCAGCCGGCGGGCGCCACCGTCGAGGTGGGCGGCGACTGGTTCGACGTCATCCCGCTGGAGGGCGGCAGAACGGCCCTCGTGGTGGGCGACGTGATGGGCAGCGGCATCAACGCGGCCGCGACGATGGGCCGGCTGCGCACCGCGACGACCACCCTGGCCTCGCTCGGCCTGGATCCGGCGGTGCTCCTCGAACACCTGGACAAGACCACGTCGGGCCTCGACCACTCCATCGCGACCTGCGTGTACGCCGTGTACGACCCGCATCTGCGCCGGTGCCGGATCGCCAACGCCGGCCATCTGCCGCCGGCCCGTCTCCGGCCCGGCCGGCCGCCGGAACTCCTCGACCTGCCCACCGGAGTCCCGCTGGGCGTGGGCGGGATCCCCTTCGCCACCACGACCGTCGACTTCGAACCGGGCGACGAGCTGGTGTTCTACACCGACGGCCTGGTCGAGACGCGCACGCACTCCCTGGACGAACGGCTGGACGAACTGCTGGCCCTGCTCGACGATCCCGCCCGCCCGCTGGAGGAGGCCTGCGACCTGCTGCTGCGGGAGCTGCACCACCCCGACAACCACGACGACGTGGCGCTGCTCATCGCGCGGGCACGGGAACTGCCTTGACCGCCGGGACGCCAGGGCTCCGGGTGCTCCGCGCGCGGATTCATCGAATTCACAGGGACTGATTACCAGGTTCTTATCGGCGAGCTCCCACAATTCACAGAGAGGCATGCATCGCGCGATGCCGCGTGCCGTTCGCCGATGGGAGCGAGCCGTGACGCACGAACCGGAGCAGGAAGACCGCCGTGACGTCGACGGAACCGAACCGTCGATCCCCCCGATGCCCGACCGTCCCCCGCAGGGCGCCGCCCCGGAGTGGGAAGCCCCGTCGGAGGCCCTCGCCGGGCCGGGACCCGACCGTGAGCCGGGCGCGCCGCTGCGCGACCTGTGGCGCCGCCAGTCGATCCGCGTGCGGGCGGTGACCGTGGCCTTCGTCGCCGGGGCGCTCGCCCTGGGCGGCACGGTGGCGTTCGCCGCCGGCTCGGGCGACAGCGGCTCCGCCACGCCCCCGGCCGCCTCCGGCGCGCCGTCGGCGCGGCCCTCGGCGCCGGACGGGCGCGGGCCCGGGCCCGGCTGGTTCGGAATGGGCGGCGGCATGGGCGTGCACGGCGAGGCGACCGTCAAGGACCCGGACACCGGCAAGTACGTGGTACGGGTCTGGCAGCGGGGCACCGTGCAGAAGGTGGACGGTGACCAGGTCACGGTGAAGAGCGACGACGGCACGTCGTGGACGTGGACCGTGGGCTCGGACGTCAAGGTGCGGGGCGACTCCGACGCGCTGAAGAAGGACGCGACGGCCTTCCTGATCGGCACCCGCGCCGACGACGGCAAGCTGACCGCGTCCGGCGCCCTCTCGGGCGACTTCATGGGCATGGGCCGCGGCGGCATGCACGACCGCGGCGGCCCGTGGCAGGGCCCCGGCGACCGCTCACCCTCACCGAGCCCTTCGGGGAGCGGGGCCACCACCTAGGAGTTCTTCGCAGTCCGGGCCCGATGGGCCGCGACCGTCGTCCGGCTCGCGCACGCATTGGAGCAGAACCGGCGTGTCCGGTTCCGTGACTGGTCCACGAAGTAGTTGTCGCACCCGGCCGCGGCGCACCGCCCCAGCGTCACCGCCGGATCCCCGGCCGCGACCAGGGCGAGCTTGGCGGCGATCAGCTGGCCGACCCAGCGCTTGGCCGGGGTGCCGTTGCGGCTGAAGTGGATGTGCCAGCCGCCGAGGCCGTCATGGTCGGACAGGTGCATGTCCGGCGGATAGTCCCGCAACAGGCGGTGCACGGCTTCGGGGGCGGCGCCGTCGACCGACTGCGCCAGGGCCGTGCGCACGAGGTCCGGCAGCTCGCCGTAGTCGCCGCCCGGCGGCGGGGTGATCTCGTGCTCCGCGAAGAACGCGGCGACCAGTTCGCCGTGCTGGTCGAGGGTCCCGGTATTGGCCAGCTCCACGGCCAACCGCGTCAGGTTCCCAATGTAGTCACCGTATTGCACTTGACCACCTACATCGCCGCTTCCTAACGTAGGCGCCTTGCTACCGGATGACACCTACATAGCCCGCCGCCTGCTGCTGCTCGGGGAGTGGGACGCCGCGCTCGCCGCCCTGGGCCCGGACACCGAGCCCGAGCTGCGCGCGGAGATCGCCGTCGACCGCTGGTTCTTCCGGATCGAGGGTCATGAGGAGGCGGAGAAAGCCGTCGCGGCGCTCGATCCCGCATCGCCGACCGCTCACTTGCTCACGGCTCGGCTGGCCTACAGCCGCCTGCTGTTCCGACGCGACCCCCGCGCCGACGACCGCGCCGTGGCCGAGGCCGGCTACCGCGCGGCTGCCGAGAGCGGCGACGAGAAGCAGCGCGGCTGGGCCGAGTACCACTGGGCCGTCCTGCTGGACAACATCGACGAGGACCCGGCCGGCGCCCTCCCGCGCTACGAGACGGCTCTAGGGATCGCGACGAGGTCCGGCGACGGCTGCTTCGAGTCCTACATCATCCGGCACCTCGCACCGCACAAGGAGCCCGCCGAGCGGATCGCGATGCTGCGCCGCTCACTTCACCTGCGCGCCGCGCTCGGTGCCCGGCCCCAGACCATCGCCGCGCAGGCCCTTCTCGCGGACCACCTCCCCGAAGACGACCCCGAGCGAGCCGAGCTCATGCGGACTTCCCGCCCGGGTGCGGCAGAACTGCGCATCGGCTGGCTCCTGTCCGAGGCCTGACCCGCCGAGCATCCCGGACCGCGAACCAGGCGTGGCGAGAACTGGCGACCCGCTACGACAGAA
Source organism: Streptomyces sp. NPDC058457 (assembly GCF_042720695.1). Lineage (NCBI taxonomy): Bacteria > Bacillati > Actinomycetota > Actinomycetes > Kitasatosporales > Streptomycetaceae > Streptomyces > Streptomyces sp. NPDC058457. The sequence continues at coordinate 14,239 of NZ_JBHXLU010000032.1, forward strand.
CGCCCGACAGCCCCCGGCGGGGCTTCAGCCGCGTGGCGCCTGGTCGCGTACGCCGATCACGACGTTCGCGTACAGCTCCTCCGAGGCGGCGAGCCGAGTGGTCAGGCCGGCGCGGCGGAAGGTCTCGACGGCGTCCTCGGCCTGGCGCTCGCTCGTCTCGACCAGGACGCAGCCGCCGGGTGCGAGCCAGTCGCGCGCGCCCGTGGCGACCCTGCGCAGCACGTCGAGACCGTCGCCGCCGCCGTCGAGGGCGACCAGCGGCTCGTGCTCGCGGGCCTCGGCGGGCAGCAGCCCCACCTCGTCGCTGGGGACGTAGGGCACGTTGGCCGCGAGGATGCCGGTCCGGCCGCGCAGGGCGGCGGGCAGGGCGTCGAAGAGGTCGCCGACGTGGGCGTGGCCGCCGTAGGGGGCGATGTTGCGGCGGGCGCAGCCGACCGCGGCCGGGTCGATGTCGGCGGCGTGCAGTTCGACGTCCCCGAGGGCGGCGGCGAGGGCGGCGCCGACCGCACCGGATCCACAGCACAGGTCCACGACGACGGACGCTCCAGGGGCCTGGGCCAGGGCCTGGTCCACCAGGAACTCGGTGCGGCGGCGGGGCACGAACACGCCGGGTTCCACGAGGATCCGCAGCCCGTGGAACTCCGCCCAGCCGAGGACGTGTTCGAGGGGCTGTCCGGCGGCTCGCCGGTCCACCATGGCGGCCAGTTCGTCCGGGGTACGGGCGGTGTCGAGGATCAGCTCCGCCTCGTCCTCGGCGAAGACGCAACCGGCGGCGCGCAGCGCGGAGACGACGGCGGTGGTGACGGTATCGGAGTCGGAGAGTGAGGTCATCACCGGGAGCCTATCCGGACGGCGGGGAGCCGGTCAGACGGTTTACCGGGCGGGCCAGCGGACGGACGAGCGGACCGCCCGCCCGACGGACGGGCGGGCGGGCGGGGCAGTCGTACGGTGGGGCGGTCAGACGCCGACCGCTTCCGCGGTCTCCTCCTCGGATTCCTCGGCCTCCTCGGCCTCCTCGGCCTCCGCAGCCAGTTCGGCCAGTCCGGCAGGGGAGTCGGGTACGGTCACGGCGGCGGCCGGGGCCGCCTTGGTCCGCTCGTAGGCCGCCGCGATCGCGGTGACCGCGAGGCCGGCCAGCAGCCAGACCGCGAGGGTCCACACGTTGCGGCTCAGGCCGTCGCTGCCGAAGTACAGCAGGCTGCGGACGCCCTCGACGAAGCCGGCGCCGTTCCAGAAGGCGTGCAGGGTGCCGAAGAAGCCGTTCTGCAGCTCGGGGCGGAACAACCCGCCGGAGCTGGTGAAGTTGAGCATCACGAACAGCACCATCATGGTCAGCGTGGTCCACCGCTTGAGGAAGGTGTGCAGGCCTACGCCGATGAGGAGGATGCCGGCGGAGTAGAGCCAGGCCATGCCCCAGACCCCGGCCAGGTCGTGGTGGGCCAGGTGGAACACCGGTCCGGCGAGGAACGCGCCGATGCCGCTGACGACAGCGGAGACACCGAGGGCCAGCAGGGCGCGTATCCGCATGGGGAGCGCCGCACCGGCCGTGCCGAGGGCGGCGACCGAGGCGTAGGAGCCGATACTGACAGCGATGAGGAGGAAGAAGAGGCCCTGTCCGGTGGGGTCGTCGGCGACCGGCTCGGCCACGTCGGTGACCTTGAGGGGGACGCCCTGCTTGTCGGCGACCGGGGTGAAGACCTTCTCGACGGCCGTGGCGCCCATGTCGGAGGCGGCGCTGGCGACGATCAGCTCCGGAGCCTTGGCGCTCGGCACATAGGCGCCGGTCACGGTACGGGACTCAAGAAGGTCGACGGCCGCGGCGCGGGTGGGGACGGTACGGACGTCGAGCTTGTCGCCGGCCGTGTCCTTGATGGTCTGCGCCAACACCTTCGCTTCCGGTCCGGCTCCGACCACGGCCACCGGCATGTGGTTGGGCTCCGGGTGGACGAACGCACCCATATAGGCGAGCCCCATGCCCAGGCACATCAGCAGCGGGGTGATCAGGTGCGTGAGCACATGGCGCAGAGCCGGCGACCTCATCGCGTACGACCTCCAGATCCTTGCGGCCAAACTGGTTGGCTTATACAACTCACGGTCAAGTTGTACTATACAACTAGACCGTCGGAGGAGGTATTCCCGTGACAACGGCGGAGACGGCAGTCGAGACCATCCAGCGCGAGATGACGATCTTCGCGCGCCGGGCGCGGGCGTCGGCCGGGCGCATGCACCCCGAGCTCTCGCTGGTGTCGTACACGCTGCTCGGGCATCTGGAGGAGCGCGGCGGCTGCCGGGCCACCGATCTGGCCGCGCACTACGCGCTGGACAAGTCGACGGTCAGCCGGCAGGTGGCCGCGCTGGAGCGGTCGGGGCTGATCGAGCGGCGCCTGGACCCGGAGGACCACCGGGTCCAGGTGCTGCATCTGACGGAGGCCGGGCAGGAGATCCTGGCCCAGGTCACGCAGAGCCGCCGGGCCGCCTTCCGGGAACGGCTGGCGGACTGGCCGGAGGCGGACCTGGTCAGGTTCGCCGGATACCTGGAGCGCTACAACGCCGGGACCTCGGCGGGCTCGGCCGGCGACTGACCGAGCGGCTCCGGCACCCGGGCCGCGATGAAGGCGGTACGTCGGCGCAGCCGGAAGCCGAGCGACTCGTACAGGCGGATCGCGGTGGTGTTCTCGGCGCCGGTGTGCAGGAAGGGTGTCTCGCCGCGTTCCCGGATGCCGTACGCGACCGCGCGGATGAGCCGGGTGGCGAGGCCCTCGCCGCGGTACGCCGGGTCGGTGCAGACCGCGCTGATCTCGGTCCAGCCCGGCGGGTGCAGCCGCTCCCCCGCCATCGCGATCAGCTTGCCGTCGCGGCGGATGCCCAGGTAGGTGCCGAGTTCGATGGTCCGGGGCAGGAACGGACCGGGGCGGGTGCGCTCGACCAGGTCGAGGATCTCCGGTACGTCGGACGGTCCCAGCCGGACCGCGGCCGGCTCCGGGACCGCTTCCATGCCCTCGTCCACCAGTTGCACGCCCGCGATGTTCATGGTGAGCTCCCACCCCTCCGGGAGCTCACCGCGGTACCCGGGCAGCGGGACCTCGGCGCCGGGGCCGGCCAGAGCGGCGAGGTCCGCCCAGTCGTCCGCGTCGGGAGCGTCGGGCAGCGCCAGCCACGGGGAGACGTCGACGGGGTAGCGCAGGATCCGACCGCGCCGCTCGGCGAAGAGGGCGTGCGGGCCGGTGAGGGAGGCGCGGGCGGGGTTGTCCAGGATGTGCGGGGCGCCCTCGCGGGAGTTCCCGCGGGAGTTCGGGACGCTCATATGGCGACCTCGATCACGATCTTGCCGGTCTCCTCGACCACACCGGCGGCCTTGCCGCCGACGACGACCGGGAAGCGCGCCTCCCCCTCACCGGGGCGGCGGATGCCGATGCGCGGCCTCCGGTCGACGGGGTCGGCCCCCGCAGTGCGGACCGCGGCGAGCAGTTCACCGGGGCCGGGAACGGGCGGGTCCGCCTCGGCGCAGGCCTTGGTCTCGGGTCCGCCGTGCCTGGTGCAGACGTACGCCTTGGGCATCGTGTTTCCTCGCTCTCTGGTGCTGTCGCCGGTGTCCCGGCAGCGGCACTCAGCGCCAAGGACGAGTACACGGCGGCTATTCCCGTACCCGAGGATCGTTCATACGGCCGCAATGATCTGGTCCCTGACCTGCGCCCTTCACCGTCCCGCCGGCACCTCCGGGTGTTCGTTCCCGGCCCCCACCGCACGGCACTCCCCTTCTCCGGCACCCACGACTACGATGCGCGGGCTCGCTCGTCGAGGGCAGGGGGGATCATGCAGCCGGCGCTGACGCTGAGGTACGTCCCGGAGGCCGACGACCTCCTCGAGCTGCTGATCCACGCTCCCGCGCGGCGGCGGGTGCGGAGGCGGGCGCTGGGCCAGGCGGTCGCCGTTCTCCTGATCCTGTGGGGCTCCCTGGTGGCGTTGGCCGCCCTGGAACCGCCCTGGCAGTGGTGGATTCCCGTCCTGGTGCTCGCTACGGTCCTCGTCCAGCACGTCGGCAGAGCCTTCGCCGCCTCTTCCCGGAGGCGTCTTCGCCGCAGGTCACGTGCGCTCTGGCGGCGTTCACCGAGGATGCAGCTGGCGCAGGAGGCCGAGATCGTACCGGAAGCCCTGACGATCCGCGCGGAGGGGCAGACGGCCACCTACTCCTGGTCGCAGTTCGGTTCGTGCACGGAGTCCGACCGACAGTTCGTTCTGCTGGACCGCACGGGCAGACCCTGGATCGCCCTGCCCAAGCGAGGCCTCTCCGACACCGCGCTCGTCCCGGTCTGCCGCGACCTGCTCACGCAGTACCTCGCAGGCCCCTCGCCCTCCCCGCCCCCTGCCCCCTCCGCCACCGCACCCACCGACGACCGGCCCCCCGCAAACGGCTGAGCGGCGGCTCGCTCCCCCGGCGACCGCCCGGGGCGCGCGGCGGAACGTGTGCTTCAGGCCACACCACGTCCCTACCTCCGGTCGGTGGGCCGGGTACTCCGTACGGGGTACCACTCCCGTGTGGACGCTCGCATGCGAGCGGGGGCACGCTGGGAGCTGCGGACCGGCTGTCCGGCCCTCCGGCTCTTGTGGCGGCGAGGAGGTCGACATGCGTACCCGGGTGCGTGGCTGGCGCTGGCGGCAGAACCCGCTGCGGCGCAAGTCCGACGTGGTGGAGGCGTGGATCGCGCTGGCCGTCGCGGTCCTGCTGGGCGTGGGCGCGCCCCTGGTGGGGGCGGTGACGGGGCTGTGGGCCTACGAGCAGGCGCGGTCGGTGGCGGCGGTGGAGCGGGCCGAGCGGCACATGGTCCGGGCCGTGGTCATCGGCGGCACTCCGGATCAGCTGCCCTCGGTGCAGGGCGGCGACCGGGCACACGCCTACGAGACGAATGTGCGCTGGACGGTCCCCGGCAAGGGGACGAAGACCGCCCTGGCCCGGGTGCCTGCGGGGACCCGGACCGGTGACGTGGTGGACGTGTGGTTCGACCGGCAGGGGCACGGGGTCGCCCCGCCGCCCGACGACATCGCCGTCTGGCAGCACACGGTCACCGTGGGGTTGTGCGGGGCGGCCGGCGCGGCGGCCGTGGTGCTGGTCGGCCATGGCGTCGTACGCCGGGTGGCGCTGCGCCACCGGCTCGCCGAGTGGGAGCAGGAGTGGGCGCGCACCGGACCGGACTGGACCCGTGGGCGCGCCTGAGACCCGCTGGTCGATCGAGAGCCGTTAGTCGGTCGTCTGCAGGCGGCGGGCCACGCGCGCGTGCGTGCGCAGCGCGTCCGCGAGCCCGGGCAGGACGGGCTCGCTCGCGTCGACCAGCACCCGCCCGCCGACCACCGTCATCCACGCCCGCGCGGGTCCGCAGCGCAGCCAGGCCTCGACGGGGTCGGTGAGGGCACCGGCCAGGGCGACCTCGTGGAGGTCCCAGACGACCAGGTCGGCGCAGGCTCCGGGGCGCAGATGGCCGAGCTCGTCGGCACGGCCCAGGCAGCGGGCCGAGCCGCGGGTGGCGATGTCCAGGGCGTCCCGGGCGGTCATGGCGGCGGGTCCGCCCCGGTAGCGGCCGAGCAGCAGGGCGTTGCGCGTCTCCATCCAGAGGGAGGCGTGGTCGGTGGAGGCCGAGCCGTCGCAGCCGATGCCCACGGGCAGCCCGAGGTCGCGCATCTCGCGGACGCGCGCGGTGCCGCCGCCGATGAGCATGTTGGAGCTCGGGCAGTGCGCCACTCCGACGCCCGCGGCGGCGAGGCGCCGCAGTTCGGCGTCGTTCGGGTAGATGCAGTGCGCGACCCAGGTGCGGTCGCTCACCCAGCCGCAGTCCTCGAAGTACTCGACGGGACGGCAGCCGTAGGTCTCCAGGCAGTAGATGTCCTCGTCGTGGTCCTCGGCGAGGTGGGTGTGCAGCCGGACGTCGTACCGCTCGGCGAGTTCGGCGGTCGCCGTCATCACCTCCTTGGTCACCGAGAAGGGCGAGCAGGGGGCGAGCGCGACCCGGATCAGGGCGCCGGGCCCAGGGTCCAGTGGAACGCACTCCAGGGCGGTTTAACTCGATCGTGTGATGGTCGGCTTCCGGGCTTGTGGTGGCCTGGGCCGTTCAGGCTACGGCGATCGCGCGATCTGGGACACCGGGTACGGCGCCAGCGTGCGGGGCCCCTGCTCCACCAGAGTGATGGTTCAGGGCCTCCCCGTCGCCTCTGGCCGTACTCATTTGGCCAGGTCGCGAAGGAACCGGCCTCCTGGGATCGGACCACGGACAGGATCCGTGTCGCCGCCCCGGGGTCGAGTACGCCGGGGACCTGGGGGTACCTCCCACGCCCTTAAGGCAGTGGGGGAGCGCCCAAGACCGTTCGGGGCGTGCGGCCGAGTGGGCTTACACCTGCCAGGTCCACAGGAACGGTAGAGGGTGGTCAGCCACTCGAAGAGGAAGCCGTTCACAGCGGGGGCCCGTTCGGACTCGGAGACGACCGTACGGGCCTCGGGCTCGCTGCCCGCCGCCCCGACCGATGTGACCCGACCACCCGCTATGGCCATCCAGCCGCCCGGGATCTCCCGCCCGCCGTCCACGACGAGCAGGCTGGCGTCTCTGACCAGCAGATCAACAGCTGACGGCATGGGCCCGTGGTAGGGGTCGGTCGGCGCAGAGGCCTGGTGATTCGTCGGACCATCCACGTACGGTGTGATCATCCGCACCTTCCCTTCACCAAGGCGGTTGTAGATGGCCCTGTTCGACCTTCCCCTGGACGAGCTCCGCGAACACCGCAGCGAGTCGACGGCACCCGAGGACTTCGACTCGTTCTGGTCCAAGACGCTCCAGGAGGCCCGCGAGCACGATCTCGACGCCCGCTTCGAGCCGGTCGACACCGGGCTGTCCACGGTCGACGTCTACGACGTGACGTTCGCCGGGTTCGGCGGCCACCCGGTCAAGGGCTGGCTGCGACTGCCGGCCGGCGCCACCGGACCGCTGCCGCTGGTCGTGGAGTTCGTCGGGTACGGCGGCGGGCGCGGGCTGCCGCACGAGAACCTGCTCTGGGCGTCGACGGGACGGGCGCACTTCACGATGGACACCCGGGGCCAGGGCAGCGCCTGGGGCGGCGGCGGCGCCACCGCCGACCCGGTGGGCGGCGCGCCGGCCTTTCCCGGGTTCATGACGCGGGGCATCGACGCGCCGGAGAACTACTACTACCGGCGGGTGTTCACGGACGCGGTGCGGGCCGTGGAGGCCGCCCGTTCGCACCCGCTGGCCGACGCGACGCGGACCGTGGCGCTCGGGGCCAGCCAGGGCGGCGGGATCACCATCGCGGTCGGCGGCCTGGTCCCCGACCTGGTCGCGGTCGCCCCCGACGTGCCGTTCCTGTGCGACTTCCCGCGCGCCACAAAACTGACGGACCGTCACCCGTACCGGGAGATCGCCCTGTTCCTCAAGACCCACCGCGGCCGCTCGGCGGACGTGCAGCGCACTCTCTCCTATTTCGACGGGGTGCACTTCGCGGCGCGCGGCCGGGCCCCGGCGCTGTTCTCGGCGGCCCTGGAGGACCAGACCTGCCCGCCCTCAACGGTCTACGCGGCCTTCAACTCCTGGGCGCACGAGGACAAGGCGATCGAGGTGTACGACTACAACGACCACGAGGGCGGCGGCCCTTACCACGAGGCGGCGAAGGTGCGCTGGCTGCGCTCGTACGTCTGAGGAGGCGGCGGAGATGGACACGCGCGAGGCCGCCGAGCGGTTCGTCCGGGTCTGGGAGCGGGGCTGGGCCGCGCACGACGTGGACGCACTGCTCGCCCTGTATGCCGAGGACTGTGTGCACCGCTCGATGCCGTTCCGGGCCCCGCACCGGGGGCGGGACGAACTCGCCTCCTATCTGCGCTGGTCGTTCGAGGCGGAGCGGGTGCCGGACGTCAGGTTCTCGGCCCCGCTGGTGGGCCCGGACGGGGTCGCGGCGGCGGAGTTCCGGGTGCGGTCCGAGGAGGAGGGTGCGGCGGCCACACTGGCCGGATGCGTGTTCGTGCGCTTCGACGCACAGGGGCTCGCGGTGGAGACCCGCGACTACTGGCACACCGCCGAGGGGCACCAGGAGCCGTCCGGGCGGCTCTTCCTTCTCTGACCTTCCCTCCAGTCCGACCAGTCGGTACGTTCGGGGTGCCCGGGCCGCAGCGTCGCGGTCCGGGTTTTCCGGCGTACGACGGAGGGCGCATGTCCGAGCACGAACCACAGCCACAGCCGCATGTCCACGGCCACTGCGATCCGCGTTTCGGGGCTGTACGGGAGGCGTTCGAGGAGAACTTCCGGGACCGGGAGGAGCTGGGTGCCGCCGTCGCGGTGACGGTCGGCGGCGAGACCGTGGTGGATCTCCGGGGCGGCTGGGCGGATCCGGCTCGCACCCGGCCGTGGGAGCGCGACACCGTGGTCAACGTCTGGTCCACCACCAAGGGCCCGGTGGCCCTGTGCGCGCACATCCTGGCCGACCGGGGGCTGCTCGACCTCGACGCGCCGGTGGCCGGCTACTGGCCCGAGTTCGCGGCGGCCGGCAAGGAGGGCGTCCTGGTCCGCCATCTGCTCTCACACCGGGCCGGGCTGTCCGGCCTGCGCTCGCCGCACTCGCTCCAGGAGTTGTACGACTGGGAGCTGACGACCGCGCGGCTGGCGGCGACGGAGCCCTGGTGGGAGCCGGGGACCAGGTCCGGGTACCACGCGCTGACCTACGGCTTCCTGGTCGGCGAGGTGGTGCGGCGGGTGTCAGGGCTGCTGCCGGGGGCGTTCCTGGAGCAGGAGGTCACCGGGCCGCTGGGGATCGACTTCACCGTCGGGCTGCCGGAGAAGGAGTCGGGCCGGGCGGCCGAACTGGTGCATCCCCGGGTCGTGTCGGACAGCGAACAGGCTGCGATCTTCAGCCAGTTGGCGCCGGCCGCCGTCGCCGCGCTGGCCAACCCGGGTGTGGGCGCGAGCGCGGCGAACACCCCCGAGTGGCGGGCGGCCGAGATCCCGGCGGCCAACGGGCACGGCACGGCCCGGGCGGTCGCGGCGCTGTACGGGGTGTTCGCCGGCCGGGGCGAGTACGGCGGCCGGCGCGTGCTGTCGCCGGAGGCGGCCGAGCGGGTGCGGGAGGGTCAGGGCAGCTGCCGTGACCTGGTACTGGGGGCGGGTTTCGAGCACGAGACCGAGATCGGCCTCGGGCTCTGGCTGAGCGGGTCGAACGGCTCGTACGGGCCGAACCCGCGCGCCTTCGGACACGACGGGTTCGGCGGCTCCTGCGGGTTGGCCGACCCGGAAGCAGGGGTCTCCCTCGGATACGTCATGAACCGCATGGGACCGCGGATCGCGGACGACCCCCGGAAGACAGCCCTGGTCAAGGCCGTTTACGCGTGTCTGTGAGGCCCGCACGGTTTCGGCCGAACCGGTCGGACGCTCTTCCCTGATGGTTTAGACCAATGCTAGATGTGGTCGCGGACCGAACCCGCACGGCTACGTCTTGTCATCGGGCCCGCCGGCAGGCGTCAGCACGCCTGTCCGCGTGCCCGGTGACCAAGCCCTGTCACCCACAGGAGGCGCGGCATGGCCCGCACCACCCCCCACGACCACTCCGAGAGCGAAGGGCAGCCCCTGTACTGGCGGATCGCGACACAACTCCTCGGCGAACTGCGCGACGGCACCCTGCCGCCGGGTGAACGGCTGCCCGCGGAACGGCAGTTGGCACAGCACTTCGGGGTCAGCCGGGAGACCGTCCGGCAGGCGCTGGAGGTACTGCGGCACAGCGGACTGGTGGCCACCGACCGGCGCGGCAGCCACGCGACCCTGCACGGCCGTCCGGTGGAGAACCCGGTCTCGCTGGCCTTCCCGGTGGGCGCCGGGACCACGGAACACGGCGCGGTAGACCGGGCCACGGTCACCTGGGAGGAGCCGCCGCCCGAGCACGCGGCGGCCCTGGGGCTGGCCCCGCACCGGCCGACCCTGGTGCACCGCTACGAGTCCGCCTCCCCCGACGGACACGCCCTGCGCACCGCCGTGACCTCCTTCTCGACGGTGGCCCTGACCGAGGTCGAGGAACTCGGACGCTACCGGGACCGGGCGGACGGCTGTACCGCCGCGCAGCTGCGCCGGGCGTACGACTGGATGCGCAAGGCCGGCCTCACCCTCCACCACCGGGACTCCATCACCCAGGTCGCGGACGCGTCCTCGGTCCGGGTGACGCGTCGGGTGCACGACCAGTACGCCCGCCCGCTGGAGATCACCGACCTGGTGGTGGACGCCCAGCAGGACGCGCTGGTCTACGAGTTCACGGTCCCTGCCGCGGGCTGACCGGGCCGGGCCACCACCAGCCGGGCGCGCGGGCTGCCGTCGTCGCGCTCGCCGAACTCGGGCAGCGGGTACAGGTCCGTGCCGAACCCCGCCCGCGCCAACTCGCCCAGTACATCGCCGAGTCGGAAGGCCCGGTAGTACATGACGAACGGCGGCCGCCACAGGGCGTTGCGCACCCGCATCACGGCGTCGAAGCCCAGCAGCATCCAGAACCCGGGGCTGGTGGGCCGCGGCGGCGCGAGTACCGGGAAGGCGAAGGTGCCGCCCGGCCGCAGCACCGCGCGCACCTGACCGAAGAGGCCGGGCAGTTCCCGGGGCAGGAAGTGGCCGAACGCCCCGAAGCTGACGACCAGGTCAAAGGCGGGCCCGAACGGCAGGGCCCGGGCGTCGCCGCGCACATACGCGACGTCCGGGCCCTCGGGCGGGGTCTGCCGGCGGGCGACCGCCAGCATGCCGGCGCTGAAGTCGACCCCGGTGGCGCTGTGCCGGCACACCTGGGCCAGCACCTCGGTGCCGGCTCCCGTCCCGCAGCACAGGTCGAGGCCGTCCTCGAAGGGGCCGAGCGGAACGAGCGCCTTCGCGACCGCCTGCAACACCGAGTCGGGTGTCCGGAAGGGGGTGTGGTCGAACTTCGGGGCCAGCAGGTCGTAACCGCGCTCCACCGAGGACAGGGCCTGGACGGCGAGTTCACGGAGGCTCGGGCCTTCGGGGCTGAACATCCGGCCAGCTTACGGGAGCTCCCGCCGCCGGACGCGGAGGAGGCGCGGACCGTGGAAGGGACCGCGCCTCCGGCCTGGTGTCACGCCACGGCGCCTGATGTCACGCCAGGGCGCCGGGCGTCACGCCACGGTCAGCGTGAGGGCGCCCGTGTAGGTGGAGCCCGCGGTGATCGCCGTCTCGGTGCCGTCGACCGTCAGCTTCACGGTCCTGCCGCGCGGTGCCCGCACGGCCGCGTCGGCCGCGAGGGTGAGACTGGTCAGGTACGACGTCCCGGTGACCGTCCAGGTGGCGCCGCTGTTCAGCTTGACCACCACGCCGTTGTTGACGGCGGCCTGCACGGTGTTGGTGACGATGCCCAGCTCGTAGAAGGTGGACGAGTCGATCGAGGACACCCGGTGCTTGGCCTTGGTCGCCGAGATGACGCCCTCGACGGACGAGTCCTCGAAGGTGAGGACCATGTTCCTGCCGTTGCGCACGCCGTTGTAGAAGTCGCCCTTCAGCCTGATGGAGCTGAAGGTGGCGGCACCGTCGGTGGAGTGGACGGCGGTGACGTCGAAGGAGGAGTTCTTGGTCGGGTCGGTGGTGGGCTCGGTGTAGACGCCGACGTTCATCATCTTGCCGTTGACGCGGACCGGGCCGGGGTCGTCCAGCTCGATCATCTGGAGGATGATGCCGTCGCGCGGGTTGAGCCGGGCGCCCTTGGAGCCGTCGACCGAAATGGTGGTCTGCTGGCCCTTGTTGAGGAAGGTGGCCCGCTCCGAGTTGATGACGGTGCCGCCGTCCAGGGTGAGTTGACCGGCGCCGAAGAACATGTAGCCGAAGTGACCGGAGTTGACCACCGTGCTGCGCTCCGGAATGCTCCGCAACTCGGCGTTGGACAGGCCGAGATCCAGCTCGGTGTTGAGGGCGGCGACGGCGTCGCGGGTGCTGTCGCCGTAGTGCACGACGGCGGCCGGCCCGGCGATGATCGTCGCGTAGGAGCCGACGTCGAAGCGGGAGCCGAGGACGCGGACGGTGGCGTCGCCGATGGCGTAGGTGCCATAGCCGTAGTCGCCGGTGTTGCCGACGTGGCTGTTGATCGCGGTCAGCTTCAGGCCGCTGCCGCCCTCGACCGACAGCGCGCCCCAGGTCTCGGAGAACACGGTCGAGTTGAGGTAGGTGGCGATGCTGCCCTTGCCGATCAGGTTGGTGGCGCGGACGTTGCCGTCCAGGCCCAGCATCCAGGGCACCGACTCCATGTACGGGGTCTCGACGGTGGCCTCGTAGTCGGCGGGCAGGACGCCGTTGCGGGCGCGCAGGAAGGAGTCCTTGACGAGGACGTTGGCTCCGTTGTTGGCGATGACGGTGGTGCGGACCACGCCCTTGTTGCTGATCCGGGCGCCGTCCACGACCAGCTTGGTCGCGGAGCCGTCGCCGACCACGGCCGCGCCGTACCCGGCGAAGTCCGAACGGCCGTTGCCGTCCAGGGTGATGGTCGGGCTCTGCAGGGTGTAGTCGGCGCTCTCGACGTAGACGCCGTTGAAGCACTCGCCGGTGGACGCGATCGACACGTTGCGGGCGGCCGTGTCGGTGACCTTGCCGCCGCGTACGGCGGACAGCACGGACTTCGCGGAGTCGACCCCGTCCGAACCGACGTACAGGGCCTGCCGGAACGGGAAGGTCAGCGTCTGGTAGGTGACGTCGTTGGACTCGGCGACCGTGAGGACGACGTCGCCGCGGTAGGTGCCGGCCTGGATCAGGGTCGCGGTGCCGCCGGTCTCGGTGAGCAGCTGGCCGGTCTCCACACCGTCGACGGTGAGGCTGATGTCGTACCCGTCCGGGGCGACGATCTTGCCGCCGTCGCCGATGGTCAGCTGGCTGACCTTGGTGGTCGCGGCGAGTTCGTAGGTCTCCCCCGCGGCGACGGAGATCGTCCTGCCCGACGCCTTCGGCGCGGCGGTGGCGGTGCCGGAGGCGACCGGAACGAGCACGGCCGCTGTCGTGGCGGAACCGGCGATCAGGAACGAGCGTCGGGATGTCAGCGTCATTGCAGGCCTTTCCACGGGTGGAGTGCGCGAGTGCGCCGTCGCGCAGAGTTACGAGTCGCCGGTCGGAACCAGGGCGACGAAGGCACCTGAGGTGCGCAGGTTGGAGTGAATCAGCCTCGGTAAAACCGGGACAGGCCTTGCACACACGCATCCCGGAACCCGATGCCTTCGATCGTGCGGCCCACTTCATGGCGATCACACAGAGTGGCCACAGCCCCCGGTCGTGAGCACGCACGACGGCGAGGCGGACGGCCCGCATGCCGTCCACCTCGCCGGGTTCTCAAAGCTGATCTACGCCGGTGCGATCATCCCCGCCGACAGGTCGATGTCCGCCCCGCACAGCCCCGGCATCGCCAGCATGGCGACCAGTGCCCGCGCGACCTCGTCCTCCTCCACCAGCCGGCCGAGCGCGGCCCGGGAGGCGAAGTCCCGTTCGGCCTCCTCGACGGTGCAGCCGGTGAGTTCGGCGGTGAGCCGGAAGTTGCGGTCCATGCGGGGTCCCCGGACCGGGCCCGGGGAGAGGGAGTTGACCGCGACGCCCTGCGGGCCCACCTCGCCCGCCAGCGTCCGGGTGAGGCCGATCAGCGCCATCTTGGAGGCGGTGTACGGCGTGCGGTTGAGCAGCGGGCGCTTGCCGCTGACCGAGGCGACGTTGACGATGTCGCCCCGCCCGGCGGCGAGCATGGGCGGCAGGAACGCCCGGCACATGAGGTAGACGCCGCGTACGTTGGCGGCGAACACGTCGTCCCACTCGTCGGGTTCGATGTCGACGAGCGGCCGCACCGGTCCCGCGACGCCGGCGTTGTTGACGAGCAACGACACGTCCTCGTCGGCGAGTCCGGCGGCCAGGGCGCGTACCGACACGGGGTCGGAGACGTCGCACACCGCCGTGCGGGCCGCCTCGCCCACCTTGGCCGCCGCCTCCGCCAGGGCCTGCTCGTTCCGGCCGACGAGGACCACCCGGGCACCGGCGTCGGCGAGCGCCAGCGCGAAGGCCCGGCCGAGCGGCCCTCCCCCGCCGGTGACCAGGGCCGTACGGCCGTCCAGACTCACGCTTCGTTCCACGGCAGCGCGTCGCCCGCGGCCCTCGCGGCCCGTACGTCGCCCGAGCGGGCATGGCCCTCGAACAGCTCGACCCGGGACGCGCGCCCGCACAGCCGCCCGAGCAGGGCCTGCGAGGCGGTGTCGGTGACCTCCTGGTAGGTGACGGTCTTGAGGTACTTCCCCACCCAGAGGCCGCCGGTGTAGCGGGCGGCACCACGTGTGGGCAGCACATGGTTCGTGCCGATGACCTTGTCGCCGAACGACACACAGGTGCCCTCGCCGAGGAACAGGGCGCCGTACTGGGTCATCCTCTCCAGCGCGAGGCGCGGCTCCGACGTGAGCACCTCGACGTGTTCGAAGGCGAACGCGTCGGCGAGTTCGTACAGTTCGTCGATCGATTCGACGACGTGCACCTGGCCGTGGTTGCGCCAGGCGAGCTCCGCGTAGTCGCGGGTGGGCATGCCGGGCAGGAGGCGCTCGACCTCGGCGACGGTCCGCTCGGCGACCTCGCGGGAGGTGGTGATCAGGACCGCCGGGGAGTCCGGGCCGTGCTCGGCCTGGGAGAGCAGGTCGACCGCGCAGACGAACGGGTCCGCCTGGTCGTCGGCGAGGACCAGGATCTCGGTGGGTCCGGCGAACAGGTCGATCCCGATCTCGCCGAACAGCTGGCGCTTGGCCTCGGCCACATAGGCGTTGCCGGGTCCTGCGATGAGGTTGACGGGCTCCATGGTGTCGGTGCCCACGGCCATCGCGGCCACCGCCTGGACGCCGCCGAGCAGCCAGATCTCGTCGGCGCCCGCGAGGTGCATGGCGGCGACGGTTGCGGCGGGGATCTCGCCGTGGATCGGCGGAGTGCAGGCGACCACCCGCTCCACGCCCGCCACCTTGGCGGTGACGATGGTCATGTGGGCGGAGGCGGTGAGCGGGTAGCGGCCGCCGGGGATGTAGGCGCCGGCCGCCTGCACGGGGATGTGCTTCTGGCCGAGCTTCACGCCCGGCAGTGTCTCCACCTCGAACTCGCCCATCGAGTCGAGCTGGTGGCGGGCGAAGTTGCGGACCTGCTCCTGGACGAACCTGATGTCGTCGATGACCTGCTGCGGCACCGAGGCGACGATCTTCTCGACCTCCTCCGCGCTCAGCCGGAAGGAGTCGGGGCTCCACTTGTCGAACTTCTCGGAGTACTCGCGGACGGCCGCGTCACCGCGCTCGCGGATGTCCGCGATGACACCGGTGACGGTCTCCCGCACCTGGTCGAGGGAGGCGGCCACCTCGGCCCCGGGCACGGCATGCTTCAGGATCTCTGCCACAACTGCGGCCTTTCTCAGGAGATTTCGCTCGGGAGGGGGATCACACCGGGGGCGCTTCGAAGAGCACGTCGGGGTCGTTGAACTGCTCCTTGGCGACCGACTCGCTCATCGGGTCGGCGGTGCCCCACTGGTCCTGGGTGATCGGGTCGTCCACGTCGTGCCGGCCGGGGTGCCACAGGTCCTCTTCGAGGACGGCGAGCTCGGTGGTGTACTCGACAGTGTTGCCGTGCGGGTCGTGGAAGTAGGAGAAGGTGTTGTCGCCCGCCAGGTGCCGTCCCGGACCCCAGGTGAGCCGGGTCCCGGCGCGCAGCGCACGCCCGGTGCCGCGCATGTACTCCTCCACACCCCGCATCTCGAACGAGGCATGGTGCAGCGACACATGGGGCCCGCGCGCGATGGCGAAGGAGTGGTGCAGCGGGCTGCACCGCAGGAAGTACATGAGGTCGCCCATGTGCGTGGAGTACAGGGTGTCGGTGAGCCGGAAGCCGAGGTTCTGGATGTAGAAGTCCCGCAGCCCCTCCGGGTCCTGGGAGTTGACCACGCAGTGCGAGAGCCGCACCGGGATGGCCTCGCGCTCCTCGATCCTGCGATGGGTGCGGGTGGCCACGTCGGCCGAGACCTCGACGACCCGCCCGTCGGGGTCGAAGAAGCGCAGCCCGTAGCCGCCGCCGGGGGTGTCCAGCGCCCGCGGCTCGTGGATGATCCGCACCCCGGCCCGCCCCAGCCGCACCGCGAGTTCGTCGACGGCCGCCGGTGACACGGCACCGAAGGCGACGAGGTCCATCCGCTTCCGCTCGTCCTCGCGGATGCGCACGATGTACTGCTCGGGGCTGCCCTCGGCGGCGAAGAACGCGATGCCGCTGTCGTTCGCGACCTCGGTCAGACCCCAGGTGGTGCCGTAGAAGGCGCGCTGGGTGGCGAAGTCCGGTACGGCCAGGTCGACATGGCGCAGATGGGTGATGGGCTGGAAGCTCATGCGTCGCTCCTGACGGTGTTGCGCTGATGGCCGAGGCCGGTGATCTCCGCGTCGATCACGTCTCCGGGCCTGAGGAAGACCCCCCAGTGCGCGCCGTTGCCGGCCGGGGAGCCGGTGAGCAGCAGGTCGCCGGGGCGCAGGGTGGTGGTCGTGGAGGCGTAGGCGATCAGCCGGGGAATGTCGAAGATCATGTCCTTGGTGGACTCGTCCTGCCGGACCACCCCGTTGTGCCGCAGCGTGATCCGCAGGTCGCCCGGGTCGCCGACGAAGTCCGCGGGGACCAGGAACGGCCCGGTCGGCAGGAAGGTGTCGGCGTTCTTGGCGGTGAACCAGTCGGTGCCGATGGCCTTCAGGTCGGGCCGGTACAGCCGGTCACGGGTGGTGAGGTCGTTGCTGATCGTGTACCCGGCGACGTACGGCATCGCCTCCGCGGCCGGAATGTTCTTCCCGGACCTGCCGATGACCAGGGCGAGTTCGAGCTCCCAGTCATGCTGTTCGCCGAGTGCGGGCAGCACGACGTCGTCGTACGGCCCGCACAGCGCGCGCGGCGAGCCGAGGAAGATGTAGGGGACTCCGCTGCGGATCCGCTCGTCCATCATGGTCTCGGCGTCGGCGCGGGCCTCCTCGGGGGTGGCGCCGTGCACGCTCTCCTTCTCGGCGGCGACCAGGTCGACCACGTGCTTGCGGTAGTTGGCGCCGCTCTGCAGGATCTGGCCGGGTTCGATCGGCGTCAGGACCCGCAGGTCGGCCAGGTTGCGCCAGGTGCCGTCGGTGGCCGCGGCCAGCTCGTGCAGGCGGGGCAGCCAGGTGTCCCAGTCCTCGACCAGCGCGCGCACCGACGCGACCGTGCCGGAGAGGTCACGGACCCGCGTGCCGGCGACCAGGCCGGGGAAGGGGGCCGCTCCGTCGCTGAAGGTGCCGAGCGCGAAGGGTCCGGCGTGGGAGGGGGAAGGTTCGGGCACGGGCGGCTCTCCTCGTACGGGTGGGGGCTCGCCTTCGACGCTAGGCATCCCGCCCGGTCGGCGGAAATGGCCGTTCACGATGGCTGCCATCACCCGCGCACTCCGCCGCGGCCTGCGCCGATGTGCGGCTCCGCCGCGGGGACCGCCATCGCCGTCGGGGATGGATGACGTCCCCCTTGCCGATGCCTCGATCCGTTGACCCTGCACCTACCGCCGATCAGGCTCGATGCCACCCCGAACCCGAGGAGCACACCGTGGTGGTCGAGCACGCCGAGCTGACCGTAGAGGAAGGCCGGGAAGCGGAATTCGAGGAGGTCTTCGGCAAGGCCCGCGAGGTGCTCGCCGAGGCGGACGGGTTCCGCTGGGCCGAGCTGCTGCGCTGCGCGGAGCGGCCGCGGACCTTCCTGCTGCTCGTCGGCTGGGCGTCGGTCGAGGCGCACACGGTCGGTTTCCGGGAGTCGGAGCGGTTCGCGCGCTGGCGGGCCCTGGTCGGCCCGTTCTTCGCCGCTCCGCCGGCCGTCGAGCACTACCGCGAGCTGGGCCCCCGCTTCACCGGCTGAAAGCTGCTGACCCCCCGCCATCTGCCTTTCTACTTTCGCAAGGATCGCCCATGCCCGTGAACAAGGTGCTCGTCGTCGGCGGCGGCATCACCGGAAGCGTGCTGTGTCTCGCCCTCGCCCAGCGCGGGGTCGGGGTGGAGCTCGTCGAGGTCTCGCCCCAGTGGTTCGGAGTGGGCCACGGCATCACCATCCAGGGCAACGCCCTCAAGGCGCTGCGCTCGGTCGGCGTGCTGGAGCGGGTGCTGGCCCGGGCGGTGCCGTTCGACCTCATGCGGCTGCGCCGGGCGGACGGCGGTCTGATCACCGAGCTGGAGACCCCGCACACCGGCGGCGCGGACCTGCCGTCCACGGCGGGCGCGCTCCGCTCGGACCTGCAGAACGCGCTGTGCGACGCGGTGTACGCGCACGGCGTCACCGTCCGCCTGGGCCTGAGCGTGCGCGGCCTCGACCAGTCCGCCGACCATGTGGACGTGACCTTCACCGACGGCTCCACCGACCGCTACGACCTGGTGGTCGGCGCGGACGGCATCAACTCGGCGATGCGCGCGCTCATCGGCATCACCGCCAGGCCCCGCCCGGTCGGCATGTCGATCTTCCGGGTGGTGGCCCGGCGCCCGGCCGAGATGGACTGCGCCGAGGTGTACTACGGCGGTCCCCGCTACAAGGCCGGCTACAGCCCGATCTCCGACGACCAGTGCTACGCCTACCTCCTCGACGAGAACCTGGACGCCTCCCTGATCGGCCCGCGCGCCTCGCTGGACCTGCTCCGTGAGCGCGGCGCCGGATACGGCGGCACCTGGGGGAAGATACTCGCCTCGCTGCCGGACGACACGGCCGTGGACTACCGCTGGATCGAGGCGGTGCTGGTCGACGAGGACTGGCACCGGGGCCGGGCCATGGTGGTCGGAGACGCGGCGCACGCCTGTCCGCCGCTGATCGCGCAGGGTGCCGCGATGTGCATGGAGGACGCGGTGCTGCTGGCCGAGCTGGTCACCGCCGACGAGCCGGTGGACCGGGCCCTGGCACGGTTCATGGCCCGGCGGCTGCCCCGCGTCCGCATGGTGCTGGACAACTCCCTCCAGCTCGCCGAGTGGGAGATCCACCCGGACACCCCGGGCGCCGACCCGGCCCGGATCATGTCGGAGACCCTCGCTTCCCTGACGGTGGCCGCATGAGCACGCCCGTCGTCGACTTCCACGGGCATCTCGCAGTCCCCGAGGCCGACGCCCTGGTGGCCGGTACCGCGGGCTTCGCGGCCGAGCTGGCCGCCGAGCAGCGGGCCCACTCCGCCGAGTCGCTGGCCGCCAACCGGGCCCAGCTCCAGCGTCTGGCGGGGAGGTTGACGGACGTGGACGTGCGGCTCGCCGACCTCGACACGATGGGCGTCGACATCCAGGTGGTCGGCCCGATGCCCATGCACCACTACTGGGCCGGCCCGGGCCTTGCGGTACAACTGGCCCGTACCGTCAACGAGGCGGTGGCCGCGCACTGTGCCGCCGCGCCCGGCCGGCTGTACGGCCTCGGCACCGTACCGCTCCAGCACCCGGACCTGGCGGTCGCCATGCTGGACAAGGCGGTCACCGAGCTGGGCCTGTACGGCATCAGCGTCTCCACCACCGTCGGGGGCCGCGAGCTGGCCGACCCCGCGCACGACGACGTCTGGCTGAAGGCCGAGGAGCTGGGCGCGGTCGTCTTCGTCCACCCCTGGGGCTGCTCGCTCGGCGAGCGGCTCGCCTCGAACTACCTGGGCAACACGGTCGGCCAGCCCACCGAGACCACGGTCGCGCTCTCCCGTCTGATCTTCACCGGGGTCCTGGACCGGTTCCCGGACCTGAAGCTGGTGGCCGCGCACGGCGGCGGCTACCTGCCGACGTACATCGGCCGCTCCGACCACGCCTGGCAGGTCCGGCCGGACGCGCGCGGCTGCGCCGAACCGCCCAGCTCCTATCTGCGGCGGATGTGGTTCGACGCCCTCGTCTACACGCCTCGCGCGCTGCGCCATCTGGTCGAGGAGGTGGGAGCGGACCGGGTGGTGCTCGGCACCGACCACCCCTTCGACATGGGGGTGACCGACCCGGTGGCCCGTCTGGACGCGGCGGGCCTCGACCCGGCCGCACGGGACGCGATCGCCGGGGGCAACGCCCTCGATCTGCTGCTGAAAGGACACACCCGATGACTCTGGGGCCCCTTGAGGAAGAGCTGGCCAAGGCCCGAGCCGCCTACCGCAACCGGGGCCGTTGGGGCGAGGCCGACGTGCTGGGCACGCTCAACTTCATCGACGACGCGATCCGCGCGCACGCCGCGGGTCTGGTCCGGCGCGGCCGCTCCTTCTCGCTGGCCCAGGGGTTCGACGGGCTCGGCGACCGAACTTCCACGCGATGGGACGGGTTGGGCCGCGGTCACGACAACAAGTATGCGTGGCACGGCGGTTCGCGCGCCGTCACCGACGGTGACTCCGTGACCGGCATCGAGCACCTGCGCGACGCCTTCACCGGCCGCGGGGTGCTGCTCGACGTCGGCCGGGCGGTCGGCGACGCGCGGGGTGAGCTCCCCGACGGCTACCCGATATCGGAGGAGCACCTGCGGGACGCCGTCGAGGCACAGGGCGCCACCTCCAGTGTGCGCCGGGGTGACATCGTTCTCGTCCGCACCGGACAGCTCGGCCGGGTACGCCGGCTCGGCGCCTGGGAGGGGTACGCGAGCGGGGACGCGCCCGGCCTGTCCTTCGCCACCCTGGGCTGGCTGCACCGCACCGAGATCGCGGCCGTCGCCACCGACACCTGGGGCCTGGAGGTGCGGCCGTCCGGGTTCGCCGAGCCGGCGGCCGAGCCGCTGCACCGGATCGCCGTCCCCCACCTGGGCCTGCCGCTGGGCGAGCTGTGGGACCTGGAAGCCCTCGCGGAGGACTGCGCGGCCGACGGTGTCTACGAGTTCCTGCTGGTCGCGGCACCCTTGCCGGGGACCGGCGCGGTCGGTACCCCCGTCAACCCCATCGCAGTCAAGTGAGCCGCCAGTGAACACCAACCGCTTCTCCGGCACCCTCCACCTCCCTGGTGACGAGGACTTCGAGGAGGCCGTGTTCGGCAGGGTCTTCAACGCCCGCCGCCCCGCCGACCGCACCCCCGCCGCCGTACTGAGGGCCGTCACCGAACAGGACGTCGTCGAGGGCGTACGGCTCGCCCTGGAGCGCGGCTGGCAGGTCGCCGTCCGCTCCGGCGGGCACAGCTGGGCCGCCTGGTCGGTGCGCCGGGACGCGCTGCTGATCGACCTCGGGGGCTTCCGCGAGATGGAGTACGACGGGACCACCGGGATCGTCACGGCCACCCCCAGCGTCAAGGGCGGTGACGAACTCAACCCGTTTCTCGGCGAGTTCGGGCGTTTCTTCAACGGCGGGCACTGTCCGTCCGTCGGCATCGGGGGCTTTCTGCTCCAGGGCGGGCAGGGCTGGAACGCGCGCGGCTGGGGCTGGGCGGCCGAGAACATCGTGGCGATCGACGTCGTCACGGCCGACGGCGAGCTGGTGCGTGCCGACGAGACGCGGCACAGCGACCTGTTCTGGGCGGCGCGCGGGGCGGGCCCCGGCTTCTTCGGCGTCGTCACCCGCTTCCACCTGCGCACCCGTCCCCTCCCCCGGCATCTCGCGCACACCGTGCACGCCTACCCGCTCGACCTCTTCGACGAGGTCATGACCTGGCTGCACGGCATCCACCACACGGTCTCCGACCTGGTGGAGATCGTCGCCCTCACCCAGACCCCGCCCGACCTCGACGGACCGGTGCTGCTGGTCACCGGCGTCTCGATGACCGACACCGCGGAAGAGGCTGCCGAGGCGCTCGCGCCGCTGCACGCCAATCCCTACGCGGACCAGGCCCTGTTCCGCGTCGAGGCGCAACCCACCACAATCGCCGAGCAGTTGACCGGGCAGCGCACCGCCAACCCCGAAGGCCACCGCTACTTCGTCGACAACGCCTGGCTGACCGGCAGCGCCGAGGAGGTCGTCCCGGCGATCCGCAAGGCGTTCACCGAGCACCCGACCCGGCAGACCTTCACCATCTGGTTCTCCATGGCGCCGCTGCGGCAACTCCCCGACATGGCTTTCTCGTTGCAGTCGGAGATCTACTGCGCGAGCTATGTCGTGTACGACGCCCCCGGGCGGGACGCGGAACTGCGCGGCTGGCTGGACGAGGCGATGGCGGCGATGCAGCCGGTGACCGCGGGCCAGTACCTCGGCGACTCCGACTTCACGGTACGGCAGCTGCGGTTCATGGGTGACGAGCAGTGGCGGCGGCTGAACGAGATCCGGGCCGCCCGTGACCCCAAGGGCGTGTTCGCCGGCCATCTGAGCGCCGGGACCGTCACCAACACCAACCACTGGGAGCAGTGAGCAGCCATGCGTTTCGCGACATACGAGCACGACGGCGAGGAGCGCGCCGGTGTGGTGCGGGACGGGGTGATCCATCCGCTGCCCGACGGGGTGAGCGTTCTCACACTCGTCGAAGCGGGCGTACTGTCCGCGGCCGGTGTCGAAGCCCTCAGGAAACCGGGCGAGCTGACGGTCGACGAGGTTCGGCTGCTGCCGCCGCTGAAGCCGCCGTCCATCCGGGACTTCGTCGGGTTCGAGGCCCACATCGAGGGCGTGTCGAAGTCGCTGGACGGTCTGGAGCACGTCCCGGAGGAGTGGTACCGGGCGCCCAACTTCTACTTCACCAACCCGCACGCGGCCTACGGCGCCCATGACGACGTGCCGGTCCCGGCGGGCTGCTCGGTGCTGGACTTCGAGCTGGAGGTCGGCGCGGTCATCGGCCGCAGCGGCCGGGACCTCACCCCGGGGCAGGCGAGGGACCACATCGTCGGCTACCTGGTCTTCAACGACTGGTCGGCGCGGGATCTCCAGAAGCCGGAGAAGAACCTCGGCCTGGGCTTCTCCAAGGGCAAGGACTTCGCCAACACGCTCGGCCCCTTCCTGGTCACCGCCGACGAGGTCGAGGACCGGCGGGACGCGGACGGCTTCCTGGACCTGGAGATGACGGTCACCCTGAACGGCGAGCTGATCGGCCGGGACACCCTCGCCAACGTCTCCTGGACGTTCGAGGAGATGATCGCCTACGCCAGCCGGGACGCCTGGGTACGCCCCGGGGACATCCTCGGCTCCGGCACCTGCGGCTGGGGCGCACTGGCGGAGTTCTGGGGCCGGCTCGGGGAGCGCACCCCGCCCCCGCTGCAGCCCGGCGACGAGGTGACGCTGACCGTGGAGCGGCTGGGCACGCTCTCCAACCGGATCGTGCCGGGGCGGGTGGACGCATACCTTCCGCGAGCCCGGAAGAGGGGCCGTACGCCGCGCCCCTAGCACCCCGAGCTGTGGGGGGCCTGTGGTGCGCGCGCGCCCCCCACCTGCGGGTATCCGGTGCCCGAATGCCTGGCATCGCATCTTCCTGTCAGTCGCCCCGACCCCCTTCCTCGACGGCCGTCCGCTGGTTAACCTCGCGTTTCACCGAAGCTTCAAGGACGTGGCCGGCCGGAAGGGGACACTCGTGGGTCTCGGAGCGATCGATCTCAATCTTCTGGTGGCGCTGGAAGCGCTCCTGGAGGAGAAGAACGTCACCCACGCCGGTGTACGGCTGTGCACCAGCCAGTCCGCGATGAGCGGCTCGCTGGCCCGGCTGCGCCGGCACTTCAACGACGAGCTGCTCATCAGGGTGGGCCGGGAGTACGAGCTGACGCCGCTGGCGGAGCGGCTGCTGCCGGTCGTGCAGGGGTCGCTGCAGAAGGCCGAGGAGGCGCTGTCGCTGACCCGGCACTTCGACCCGGCCCGCAGCCGCCAGCGGTTCTCCGTGGTCATGTCGGACTACGTGATGACGGTGCTCGTGGAGCCGCTGCTGCGGGTGATCGCGGCCGAGGCGCCGGGCGTGCGGATCGACTTCCATCCGATCGTGGACGGACAGCTGGAGACGGAGACGCACCTGCGCTGCCACGACCTGATGATCGTGCCGCTCGGCTACCAGTTGCCCGGGGTCAGCGAGGCCGTGATGCACGACCGGTTCGTGTGCATCGTCGACCCGGACAACCCGCGCCTCGTGGACGGCCGGCTCACCCTGCGCGACCTCGCGGAGATGCCGCACGCGGCCTGCGCCATCGGCAAGAGCCACACCCCCGCCGAGCGCCAGCTGGAGACCCTCGGGATCACCCCGAAGGTACAGGTCAGCACACCGGGCTTCAGTGTGCTGCCGTTCCTGGTGAGCGGTACGGACCTGGTGGCCATGGTCCCGGAGCGGCTGGCCCGCCGCTTCGAGGGCTTCGCGCGCTGTGCGGTCGTACCGGCGCCGTTCCCGGACGTGCCGCTGGTGGAGGCCATGTACTGGCATCACAACCGGCACGCGGACCCGGCGCACCGCTGGCTGCGGGACACCGTGCGCAAGGTCGGGACGGCGCTGGGCGAGGAGGCCCCGCCGGAGATCGCCGAGGCGGATGGCAACCATTCCGAGAGCGTGTTTCCGGAGCTGTCCGCGGCTTCCTAGCGTGGACGGGAGGACCTCTCCCGTACCCCTCTTGGAGGAAGCCGTGAGCCGCACGCGCCTGGCGGGCCGTACCGTCGTCGTCACCGGAGCCGCACAGGGCCAGGGGGCCGCCGAGGCGGCCGCGGCCGCCCGGGAGGGCGCGACGGCGATCGCGACCGACGTGCTGGACGAGGCCGGTGAGAAGCTCGCCGCGTCCCTGCGCGCCGACGGCCTCGACGTCCGGTACGTCCACCTGGACGTGACCTCGCCGGAGGACTGGGCGGCCCTGGCGGCCGGCCTGGACACCGTGCACGGCCTCGTGAACAACGCGGGCATCCCGATGCGGGCCCGGCTCGGCCACGTCGAACTCGCCGACTGGAACCGGGCCTTCGCCGTGAACACTACCGGCGCCCTGCTCGGCATCCAGGCTCTCGCGCCGCTGATGCCGGCCGGCTCCTCGATCGTGAACGTCGGCTCGGTCGCCGGGCTCACCGCGCATCACGCGGTGGCATACACGACCAGCAAGTGGGCGCTGCGGGGCCTGTCCAAGGTGGCGTCCCTGGAGCTGGCCCCGCGCGGCATCCGGACGAACATCATCCACCCGGGGTACATCGAGACCCCGCTGATGGCCACCGCCAACCCGGTGTTCGTCGCCGCCCACCTCGCCATGACGCCCCAGGGCCGCCCGGGCACGGTCGACGAGGTGGCGCCGCTGGTCGTCTATCTCCTCTCCGACGAGGCCTCCTACGTCAACGGCGCGGAGATCACCGTCGACGGCGGCTACGCGGCGCACGGCCCGGTGAAGGCGATCACCAACGCCCTCGACCAGGACTGAGCGTCAGCCCTTGAGCTGCTCCAGCGTGGACCTGGTGTCGGTCTTCAGCCAGCCGGTCACGGAGTCGAGGGTCGGCGGGTCGGTGTCGCTGTCGTACGAGGAGAAGTACGCGCTGTAGTACATGGTGTACGTCATCCAGCCGTCCCGTACCGCGAGCGTGGCGTACCGCGAGCCGCTGGTGGTGGAGCCGTTGCTGGTGTCCTGGGTGACCAGGTAGGCCTCGTCGCCGATGCCCTGTACGGGCGTCACGTCGTAGTCGGTGTGGCTGTCGCCGTAGTTCTTCCAGGTGGCCGTGAACTCCGGTGCCGGGTCGGTCTTCTTGTGCAGGTCGACCTGCATGGTCAGGTAGGCGTCGCCGTAGCTGGAGCTGGTCTTCTTGAGGCTGAGACTGCAGTAACTCTCGTCCAGCGCCGGGTCCTTCATCGCGTTCTTCGTGGGGGACGAGTCGTCCACGGGGTACTCGTCCTTGAACGACGAGTAGTCCGCGCTGGAGCAGAGGTTCGCGGGCGCCCGGTAGCCGCGCAGGTCGGCGCTCGTGCCGAAGCCGCCCGTCAGGAAGATGCCGCCCGCCCAGGCCGCGGACGCGACCACCGCGCCCACGACGGCCCACAGCACGGCTCTCCCGGCCCCGTTCCCGCCGGTCGCCGGCGGTGCGGCCGGCGGCGGGTATCCGTAACCGGGCTGCACGGCGTAGGGGTTGGCCTGCTGCGGCGGAGCGGGCTGACCGGCGAGCGTGGGCTGGGCGTAGGGGTTCTGCGGGGGCGGCGACTGCGGGTTCGGATACGGGTACGCGGTCGGCTGGGGCTGCTGGGGCTGCGGCGGTGCCGCCGGGGGCTGGTCCGGCTGCAGCGGGGGCGGCGAGGACTGCTGCGGAGCCGACGACGACGGCGGCTGCTGCGGAGAGGAGGGCGGCTGCTGCGGTGGCGTGGACATGTCGTGAAGATACGGCATAACCGGACGTCAAGTCCCTGTCAGGACCGCGATCGTTATGGTCCGGGAACCTCCGTTACCGGCCAAGCCCCGTTTGTTACAGGCCAGTTGGACTGAACGCCAGAAGGCCGGGGCGGGAGCCCCGGCCTTCTCGTCACGCCGGCGGTCAGGCGGATGCCGGCTGCACCTGTGCCTGGGCCGTCGCCCGTGCGGTGCTCTTGCGGACCAGCAGCAGGGTGACCAGCGCGCCGAGCAGCGATGCGCAGCCGCAGATCACCACACCCAGGGCCATGCCGTGCGCGAGGGCGTCCTGCGCGGCGGCCCTGGCGCTGTCGCTGCCCGCGTTGACCACGGCCAGCGGACCGGCCGCGGCCTCCATGCCCGCGTCGGCGCCGCTCAGCTTGCCGACCAGCGCGGAGGAGGCCGCGCTCATCGCGATGGTGCTGATCACGGCCGGGCCGAGACCCTGACCGAACTCGCGGACCAGGCTGGTGGCGCCGCTCGCCATGCCGGTCATCTCGATCGGCACCGCGTTCACGGCGGCCGACGTCAGCGAGGAGACCACGCAGATGAAGCCGATGCCGAGCAGCAGCACCGGGCCGATGAAGGCCGCGAGAGAGGTGGTGGTGATGGGCAGTGCGGCGATCCAGAACTGGCCGGCGGCCATCGGCAGCAGACCGCCCATCAGCAGCCGGCGCGGCTCGACGCGGGTGAGCATCTTGCTGAGCACCGGTGCGAGGAGCAGCGGGATCAGCTGGAGGATCACGAACGGCATACCGGCGCGCAGGGCACTGAGGTGCATCACCGCGCCGAGCCGGATGGAGACGCAGTAGGCGGTGCCGATGAAGCCGAACATGCCGGTCAGCGCGACCACCGCGGCAGCCGCGAAGGACGGGATCTTCAGCAGCTCCAGGTTGAACATCGGGGACGCGGCGCGCCGCTCCGCCATCACGAAGCCGACGAGGGCCACGGCGGCGAGGGCCAGCGCGAAGACGATCGAGGGGCTGCTCCAGCCCCGGTCACCGCCCTCGATGATGCCCCACAGCAGGGCGGTGAGGCCGACGGCGATGCTGATCTGGCCCGGCCAGTCCAGGGCGCGGCCCTCGGGCGCCTTGGAGTCGGTGACCAGCGCCCAGCAGGCGATGCCGACCACGACACCGAGGACGACCGGCGGTACGAACGCCCAGCGGAAGTCGGCGACCGTGGCCAGGATCCCGGAGGAGAGCGGGCCCACGGCGGAGGCGAGGGAGATGCTCAGCGCCCAGGTCGAGACCGCCTTGGCGCGGTCCTTCTCCTCGGGCGTCGCGGCCGCGATCACGGCGAGGGAGCTCGGGAAGAGGGCGGCCGCACCGATGCCGGCGAGGGCCTGGCCGATCCAGAGCATGGTGATGTTCTGGGAGGTGGCGTTGAGGAGTTCCCCGATCGCCAGCACGAATCCGCCGAGGACCAGCAGCCGCTTACGGCCGAACAGGTCGCCCACCACACCGAAATTCAGTTCCAGAATCGCGGTGGGCAGAATGAACGCGGAGGTGACCCAGGCGACCTGCGATCCCGAGGCTCCGAATGCGCTCTGGATCTCCCCGTTGATGGGCGAGGGGACTGTGATGCACAGCTGCGCGGCGGCAACTGCCAGACAACAGGCTATGAGCGTGCCCACGTCCAGTTTTTTCACAGCATTTGTCATTCCGCACTCCATCTCACGGGTCAACGGTGGTGCCGCGCTCTTCGCCTTCGGCGAGTTCGCCGTGCTCGCCGAGTCCGCCGCGTTCTATGAGTTCGATGAGATTTCCCTCGGGATCCTTGACCCAGGCCATCCGCACCCCGGGTTCGGGGGACGGACCGGGGGCGAGGACCTCGCTCGCTCCGTGGGCCACCAATGCGGTGTACACGGGGGCGAGTTCGGGGGTGGTGACCGCGAAGTGCCCGTACCCCTCGGTGAGGGCGGCGGCCATCGGGTCCGGTGCCCTGAGGCCGGGCACGGACCCGGGCCTGGCGAGCAGTTCGAGCCGCCAGCCGTGCGGGTGTTCCAGGACGACACCGGTGAGTCCGGGGCCGTCGAGATGGAACTCGAAGACGGTCTTCAGTCCGAAGACCGTTCGGTACCAGGCGAGTTGGGCGGGCAGGTCGCGTACATTGACGCCGACGTGGTCGAGTCGTGCGTGCATCCGCGCTCAGCCCGCCATCGCGCTGTCGCCGCCGTCGACCATGAGGTCGGCGCCGTTGACGAACGCCGCCTCGTCGGAGCAGAGGAAGGCCGCCGCGTGGGCGATGTCCTCGGGCTGCCCGACCCGGCCGACCGGGATCCGCGCCTCCAGCTGGGCCTTCGGGCCGTTCGGGTCGTCGAGGAAGGGTGCGGTGGCCGAGGTGCGGGTCATGCCCGGGGCGATGGTGTTGACCCGGATGTGGTGCGGGGCGCCGGCCGCGCACAGGTGCTTGCTCATCGCCAGCACCCCGCCCTTGGCGGCGCCGTGCGGCACCATCGGCATGAACGGCGCACCACGCACGGCGGCCACGGAGGCGACGTTCAGGACGGCTCCGCCGCCGCGTGCGATCAGGTGCGGCCAGGCCGCCTGGGTGCAGAAGTAGGGGATGTCCAGCTCGTTCCTGATGGTGAAGTACCAGTCTTCGGCGGGCATCGTCTCGAAGGGGCCGTTCCGCAGGGCGGAGGCGTTGTTGTAGAGGATGTCGATCGCGCCGAATTCCGCGATGCCGGCCTCGATCCACTCCCGCGCCCCGGCCTCGGTGGAAAGGTCGACCGGCGCCAGGGACCGCATGACACCACCGGCCTTCTCGACGAGTTCCACGGTTTCCGCAGCGCTCTTCTCGTCGATGTCGCAGCCGAATACGGTGGCGCCCTCCGCCGCGAACACCTGTGCCGCGGCCCGGCCGATTCCAGCCCCCGTTCCACTGATGAAAGCGATTTTTCCGGCCAGTCGACCCATGTTTGCCAAGTCCCTTGTCCATGCCGCCGAAGTGCGGTGGTGGCAGCGTAGGTAGGGCCTATGGCCAGAACAAGAAATGCGTCAGCGAAACGCCATCGGGGGTTCGTATGGCTGGTATGCGCCGCAGCCGCCGCGCCGAGGGCGCGGCCGCACCGGGAGGGCGCGGACACGGCCGGTCGTGATCGACCCCGAGCCCCCGGCAAGGGGCGCTCCCCGGGCAGGCACGTCCGGCACCGGGTGCGGGAATACAGGTGACCGGTGCCATGTTGACGACAGCGGAACCCTGGGTATAGTGCGATCAGCACGTGTGAGCGCCCCTCTTCTGGGCGCCCAGTGCCGGTTCCACCCCTCCAGCCGAGTCGCCCGTCGTTCCCCGACCGGCCGTCGGCTTCTCAGCACCACCTCGTGACCAGGGCCTTTCCGCCGTTCCCGAGGTGCCGTTCCCCGCCGCACGGAGGCCTGCGCACACGCCCTCCCGCTCGCGGCCCACTCCCCCCTTCACTCATGTCTTCCGTCCGCGAAAGGACCACCTCTCATGACCACCACACTCGAACCCCCCGTACAGCAGCAGGACCGGCCCGCGGGCCGGTCCGTCACCGGTGTCCTCGACATCGACTCCGGCGGGAAGGGCCAGCTGCGGGCCCCCGACTGCCTGCCCTCCCCCGCCGACCCGCAGGTCTCCCCGGCGCTGATCCGCCGGCACGGCCTGCGCAAGGGCGACCTCGTCGAGGGCGTCCGGGCCGACCGGCGCACGCTGACCGAGATCACGCGCGTCAACGGCCGTACGCCCGAAGAGCTGCGCGGTCGCCGAAACTTCCGCGATCTGACGCCGCTGCACCCGCACGAGCGGATCCGCCTCGAACACCCGGGCGCCGGGCTCGCCGGCCGGGTCGCCGACCTGTTCGCGCCGGTCGGCAAGGGGCAGCGCGGGCTGATCGTGGCCCCGCCGAAGACCGGCAAGACGGTGCTGCTCCAGCAGTTCGCGGCCGCCGTCGCCGGCAACCACCCGGAGTGCCACCTGATGGTGCTGCTGCTCGACGAGCGCCCCGAGGAGGTCACCGACATGCGACGCTCGGTACGCGGCGAGGTGTACGCGTCCACCTTCGACCGGCCCGCCAAGGAGCACATCGCCCTCGCCGAACTCGTCGTCGAGCGCGCCAAGCGGCTCGTCGAAGAGGGCAAGGATGTCGTCATCCTTCTTGACTCCCTGACCCGGCTGTGCCGGGCCCACAACAACGCGGCCGCCTCCAACGGCCGTACCCTCAGTGGCGGTGTCGACGCCGGCGCGCTGCTCGGCCCCAAGCGGTTCTTCGGCGCCGCCCGCAAGGCCGAGGAGGGCGGCTCGCTCACCATCCTGGCCACCGTCCTGGTGGACACCGGCTCCCGGGCCGACGGCTACTTCTTCGAGGAGCTGAAGAGCACCGGAAACATGGAGCTGCGCCTGGACCGCGAACTGGCCTCCCGGCGGGTCTTCCCGGCCCTGGACATCACCCCCTCCGGCACCCGCCGCGAGGAACTCCTGCTCACCCCGGCCGAGTTGACCACCATCCGCGGACTGCGCCGAGCCCTGCAGAGCCGCGAGGGCGCCCCCAGCGGGCTGGAGACGCTCCTGGAGCGGATGCGGGAGACCCCGGACAACGCAGCCTTCCTGCGGCGCGTGCAGCCGACCCTGCCGGCGGGCTGAGACCGGGCACCCCTCCCGACAGTCCGAGACCGGGCCCGGGCGTGCGGCATCCGGGTTGCTCACGGCATCCGACCGGCCCATGCAGCGCGCGGGACACCGCCCCCGTTCCTACGTTGATCATATGACGATCGGATTCCCTGACCGATTCCCTCGGCGAGCGGCGGCGGCCTGCGCCGTCTGTCTGGCGGGCCTGCTGGCGCTGACGCCCGGCACGGCCGTCGCCGGCACCCGGGCGCTGGACCCGGCCCCGCCCCCGAGGGCGGTGGTTCCCGGGCCGTCGCTGCTCTACCGGTCCGGCACACAAGCGCGGCCGCACCCCGGCACCCCGGAACTGCCGGACGTCTCCGCGCTCTCCTGGCTGGTCGCCGACGCGGGCACCGGCCAGGTGCTCGCGGCGAACCACGCACACCGCAAACTGCCGCCGGCCAGCACCCTCAAGACCCTGTTCGCGCTCACCGTGCTGCCCGTCCTGCCCGCGGACCTCCCGCACCGGGTGACGCCCGAGGAGCTGGCGGACGTCGCCGAGGGCAGCAGCCTGGTCGGCGTCGAAGAGGGGCACACCTACCGGGTGTCCGACCTGTGGCGCGGGGTCTTCCTCAGCTCGGGCAACGACGCCGTGCACGTCCTGGCCGCGCTCGACGGGGGCTGGGACCGCACCGTCACCCGGATGCAGGCCAACGCCCGCTCCCTGGGCGCCCTCGACACCCGCGTCAAGTCCCCCGACGGCTACGACGCACCGGGGCAGGTCTCCTCCGCGTTCGACCTGGCGGTGTTCGGCCGGGAGGGGCTGCGCAACCCCGACTTCGCCCTGTACTGCTCCACCGCCGAGGCCCGCTTCCCCGACGGCGCCGGCTGGTCGTTCGGCATCGAGAACACCAACCGGCTGCTGACCGGCGAGGACGGTGTGGCGCGCTACCCCGGCCTGATCGGGATCAAGAACGGCTACACCAGCAACGCCGGCAACACCCTCGTGGCCGCCGCCCGGCGCGGCGGCCGCACCCTCCTCGTGACGGTGATGAACCCCCAGGACGGCGGCGTGTACGACGAGGCCCGTCAGCTGCTCGACTGGGGCTTCGCGGCGGCCGGAAAGGTCGACCCGGTGGGCTCGCTGGACAGTCTGCGGGCCAAGCCGCGGCCCCGGCCGGATCCGAGCACCGTACCGATGGCGGCAGCCACCGCGCCCGAGGACGACTCCGGCTGGTCGGACACCGCCATCGCCGCGGGCTTCGCGGTACTCGGCGCGGGCGCCGTGAGCCTGGCGCTGCGGCTCAGGAGCGACCGCTCCGGACGGGACTGACCGACCGGCAGGCCCAGCAGCAGGCCCAGCGTGATCCAGGTGTAGATGTTGCTGCCGAGGAACCCGTCGATGCCGGACGCGTCGTCGAACCACAGCCACACCACGCTGGTGCACATCACCGCGTAGAGGGCGCCCGCGACCCGCGGGCGCCCGGCGCGGGCCAGCAGCGCGAACGACGGCAGCACCCACACCAGGTGGTGCACCCAGGTGATCGGGCTGACCAGGCAGGCCGCGAGACCGGTGAGCGCGAAGGCGGCCGTCCAGTCGCCGGCCGCCAGGGCCCGGCGGGTCCGCCACGCCCACACGGCAAGGGTGAGCAGCACCACGATCGCCCACAGCGGCTTGTCCGGATGGCCGAGCCGGGCCAGCACGCCCTGCAGCGACTGGTTCGACACGTAGTCGAGCCGGCCGACCCTGCCGGTGTCCCAGAGCGCCTGCGTCCAGTAGAAGCGGGACGCCCTCGGGTCGGCCCAGGCCGCGAGCCCGGTCGCGGCGAGTGTCACGGCCGTGGCGACACCGGCCGCACGCCATTTGCGGCCGATCAGCAGCATGCCGATGAACAGCGCGGGCGTGAGTTTGATCGCGGCGGCGAGCCCGATGCCGACCCCGGCCCAGCGACCCCGCCCGCTGCGCAGCAGACAGCAGTCGCCGAGCACCAGGGCGAGCAGTATCAGGTTCACCTGGCCGAAGCTGAAGGTGTCCCGCAACGGCTCGAACAGCGCCAGCACGCACAGCGCCAGCGCCCAGCGGTACCAGCCCCAGCGCCGCCAGCCCGGCCCGGCCAGGACACGCAGCACGAACGCCAGCGCGGCCAGGTTCAGCAGCAGCGAGGCCGCGATGGCCAGGTGCAGCCCCACCAGCGCCATGGGCAGCATGCCGACGGCGGCGAACGGCGGATACGTGAACCCGTACGTCGTCCCGGGCACCCGGTAGTCGTAGATCCGCCCGCCGTGGTGCACCCAGGTGTGCACGGTGCCGTAGTACACGCGCAGGTCGAACCAGTCGCGCAGCAGCGGCACGGTGGCCGTGAACGCGGTCACGGCGGCGGCCAGGACCAGGACGAGCACCAGTCTTCCCCGGTCGCTCTGCGGTCCTCTCGGGCTCATGCCGTACGTCCCACGGCCGGGGCCTGCGCGGCCTGGTGGGCCTGCCACAGCACGACCACGCCCAGTACCCCGCCGGAGACGGCGAGGACCAGCTGGCCGATGTCGGCGGGGCCGCCGCTGGGCAGCACGGCGAGCGCGAGCACTCCGGTGACGGCCGCCACCCGGTGCCGTACCGAGGTGCTCGGCGCCGCCGCCGCTATCAGGAACAGGCCCCAGATGGCGTACCAGGGGCGGATCGCCGGCCCGAAGGCGGCGACCGCGGCCAGGCTCAGCCCGAGGGCGTAGACCGGGCGGGGCCGTAGCCGGACCCATATCAACAGCACGGTCACCGCGGTGAGTACGAGCCCGAACAGGTGCCAGGCCGGGACGGCCAGCGGCGCCAGATCACTGCCGAAGTGTTCGAGGACCCGCCCCGTGGCCCGGCCGAGCAGGCTGCTGAGCGCCCAGTTGTGCGGGGAGACGGGCGTGTCGAGCGCCCTTATCCACCCGTACCCCGTCCCGGCGACCGCGGTCGCCACCACCGTCGTGGCCCCCGACGCGACCGCCGTCGTCAGGGTGGCCCGCACGGGACTGCGGCCCTTGCGCGCCTGTACGACGATCACCGCGAGCAGACCGAGCGCCGCGGGCGCCTTCACCAGCGCCGCGAGCGTGACCAGTACGGCCCCCAGGACCGGCCAGCGGCCGAGCGCCGCGACCAGGCCGAGGCCCAGCAGACCGAGCATGATCGCGTCGTTGTGGGCGCCCGCGACCAGATGCAGCAGCACCAGCGGGTTGAGGGCGCCGAGCCAGAGCGCGGCGGCCGGGTCGGCGCCGCTGTGCCGGGCGAGCCGGGGCAGCGCGGCCGCCATCAGGCCGACGCCGAGCAGGGCGACCAGCCGCATGCCGAAGAGCCCGGCCGGGAGTTCGCCCCGGGTCAGCCCGGACAGCAGCGAGGCCACACCCATGAACGCGGGGCCGTAAGGGGCGGCGGTGTTCTGCCACACCGGGGCGACCTCGTCGGCCAGCGGGCCGCCGAGCTGGGCGGGTCCCGACGTGTAGACGTCCATGTGCGCGTCGACCATCGCACCCTGCGCGAGGTAGCTGTACACGTCCCGGCTGAACAGCGGGGGCGCGAGCAGCAACGGGGTCGCCCAGACGGCGAGGACCAGCAGCAGCTGCCGCGGGGTGGGCGGCGTGGTGCCGCGCACCAGGCGGCCGAGGAGCAGCCACGCCGCGATCAGCAGGACGACGCCGAAGTAGACCCCGACCAGGCCGAACGCCGCCTGCACGGAGCTGGGTGCGAGGAGATCCTCGACGGGTAGGGCGCCGGCTGTCTCACCTCCCAGGGCGAGGAATGCGGTGCCGGCCAGGCCGAGTACCTGGCAGCGGCGGAGATCGACGGGGAAAGCCATGGCCAACACTGGGTCAGCGTGTCAATTGCGGGTGGCCGGAAAGCGACGGGGTGTTTTCTTGGGAGGGGCTTGGTTGTTACCTGTGGGTGGTCGATCGTGGTCGGGTGCGGGTGGGCTGCACGTCCTCAGGCAGTCGACTCGGCCGGCCCCGGCCGCGCTCCTCCCGGCCGTTGGCGTGCCGGATGTCCTAGGGGACACGGACCGCTTCGGCGGTCTCCGTCTCCGCCTCGGCCGCCGCCAGCCGCTGGTTGCGCCGTACGGAGGACCAGAACGACCAGCCGATCAGGACGACGCCGACGAGGCCGGTGATGACCTCGTTGATCTGGTACCGGATGGTGACCATCAGGATCACGGCCAGCGCGCCGATGGCGTAGTGGGCGCCGTGCTCCAGGTAGACGTAGTCGTCCAGGGTGCCCTGGCGGACCAGGTAGACGGTGAGCGAACGGACGTACATCGCGCCGATGCCGAGGCCGAGGGCCATGAGGACGATGTCGTTGGTGATGGCGAAGGCGCCGATCACGCCGTCGAAGGAGAACGACGCGTCCAGGACCTCCAGGTAGAGGAACATGAAGAACGCGGCCCGGCCTGCCAGCAGCACCGCCGAGCCACCGCCCCGCTGTTGCCTCTCCTCGTCCTCCTCCAGCTGGTTCTCGAAGTAGCCCGACAGGCCGCCCACGACCAGATACGTGATCAGGCCGGCGATGCCGGAGACCAGCACCGTCTGCGCCTTGTCGGCGTGCGCGCCGCCGTGCTGGTGGGCATGGGTGGCGAAGCTGAAGGAGCTGATCAGCAGGACGATCAGGGCGATGCAGACCGACAGCATGTCGACCTTGCCGAGCCTGGCGAGGGGACGCTCGATCCAGCCCAGCCACTGGACGTCCCGGGCCTCGAAGACGAAGTCGAGGAAGATCATCAGCAGGAACATGCCGCCGAAGGCGGCGATCGCCGGGTGGGCGTCGGTGACCAGTTGCTCGTAGCGGTCCTTGTCGGTGAGCGCCAGGTTCACCGCGTCGTACGGATTGAGCTTGGCGGTGATCGCGACGATCACGACCGGAAAGGCGAGCCGCATGCCGAACACGGCGATCAGGACGCCCACCGTGAGGAAGACGCTCTGCCAGAAGGCGTTCATCTTCTTCAGGATCCCGGCGTTGACGACAGCGTTGTCGAACGACAGGGACACCTCCAGGACGGCCAGGATCGCCACGATGCCGAGGGCGGTCCAGCCGTCGTACAGCACCCCGGCCGCCAGGCCGACCGCGGTGACCAGGAACGCCCAGCGAAAGGTCTTCAACAGCACGGCTGCACTCTCCCGTCGTCCCACGGCCGCCAACGACCGGCCCTCACAACTGCGTTGTCTATCACGGACAGTTGTCCTCGGGGTGTCCCGGTGCGGGGGTCGGCGGTCGCCTACACGTCGATGTGCGAGCCCATGATGACCGTCCGGTCGCGGGGCAGGCCGAAGTACTCGGCGGCATCCGCGGTGATGTACGACGTGGCGATGAACAGCCGCTTGCGCCAGGACGCCATCGTCGGCGCCGTTCCGCGCCGGAGCTCGATCTTCGACAGGAAGTAGGACGCGTCGTCGAGCTGCAACCGCCCCTCCGTCGTCGCCGGGTCGAGCGTCGCCAGTACGGCGGGCACGTCCGGTGTCTCCATGTACCCGAACCGCGCGGTGACGTGGATGATCCCGTCGTCGCCGTATCCGAGAGCGTCGACGGCGCTGCGCCGGTCGTCCGGAACCCGGGGTACGGGCTGGGTCTCGAGGGAGAGGATCACCACGTGGTCGTGGAGCACGTGGTTGTGCTCGACGTTGGCCCGCATCGCCAGCGGCGCGGTCTCCTTGCCCCGGTCGAGGAAGACCGCCGTGCCGGGGATCCGGATCGTCGGGACCTCACCGGTGCGCAGGTGGTCGACGAACTCGGCCAGCGAGCCTTCCTGACGTGCCCGTTCGGCGGTGACGAGCTCGCGGCCGCGCTGCCAGGTGGTCATGACGGTGAACACGGTGAGGCCGATCAGCAGCGGCAGCCAGGCACCGTGGACCAGCTTGGTCAGGTTGGCGGCGACGAACAGCAGGTCCACCGTCAGCAGCAGCGCGGCACCGGCACCGATCAGCCACCGTGGTGTGCCCCACTTGGCGCGGGCGACGTAGAAGAACAGCAGGGTGGTGATGGTGATGGTGCCGGTGACCGCCATGCCGAAGGCGAAGGCCAGGGCCGCGGAGCTGCGGAACGCGAACACCAGGGTGAGGACCGAGACCATCAGCAGCCAGTTGATCCACGGGACGTAGATCTGGCCCGCGGCGGACTCGGAGGTGTGCGCGATCCGCAGCCTCGGCAGATAGCCCAGCTGGGCCGCCTGGGAGGTGACCGAGTAGGCGCCGGTGATCACCGCCTGGGAGGCGATCACCGTGGCGGCCGTGGCCAGCAGGATCATCGGCCAGCGTGCCCAGCCCGGCACGAGCAGGAAGAACGGGCTGCTGATGTTGCCCGGGTCGGCGAGGATGAGCGCGCCCTGGCCGAGGTAGCTGAGGACGCACGCCGGGAAGACTAGGATCATCCAGGCGCGGGTGATCGGGCTGCGCCCGAAGTGGCCCATGTCGGCGTAGAGCGCCTCGGCGCCGGTGACCGCGAGCACGACCGCGGCCAGGGCGAAGAAGGCGGTCCCGAAGTGGCCGTACAGGAAGCCCACGGCATAGGTGGGCGACAGTGCCTTGAGGATCTCCGGGTGGTCGGCGATGCCGGCGACGCCGCAGGCGCCGATGGCCAGGAACCAGACGATCATGACGGGCCCGAACACCCGGCCCACCGCCGCGGTTCCCCTGCGCTGCACCAGGAACAGCACCACGATGATCACCGCGGTGATCGGCACGACCGCATCGCCGAACGACGGCTCGACGACCTTGAGTCCTTCGACCGCGGACAGCACCGAGATCGCCGGGGTGATCATGCTGTCGCCGAAGAACAGGGAGGCGCCGAAGATACCCAGGGCCGCCAGGACGACGGCGGCTCGCGCGCCTCGCGGGCCGCTCCATCGGCGCAGCAGGGTGATCAGCGCCATGATGCCGCCCTCGCCGTCGTTGTCGGCGCGCATCGCGAGCAGCACGTAGGTGACCGTGACGATGATCATCACCGACCAGAACACCAGGGACACCACCCCGTACACGTTCTCCGTACTGACCGGGACGGGGTGCGGGTCACCCGGGTTGAACACGGTCTGCAGGGTGTAGATCGGGCTGGTCCCGATGTCGCCGAACACCACACCGAGCGCCCCGACCACCAGCGAGAGGCGGACTGTGCCCTGCACGCTCGGGGCATGAGGCGTCGGCGGCCCCGCCGACGGTCCTTCGTCCGAGCCGGCCAGGTGCCGACGACTGGTCATGACGATCCTCCTCGGCACAGGCCGGCTGCCTGGCATGTCGTGCTGGACGATACCGCTCCGTTTCACGGCCCTTGACGGCACACCCCGTACGCCGGTTCGGGATTCGGCACGATGCCGGAGAGTTCCAGGGCTTCAGGGGTGAGCAGGCCTTGGGGGACGTCGACAGCAGAGGTGCAGCGGTGCCCGCGGCCAGGCCCACGCCCAGGGTGAACCGGCCTTCGTGCGCAGGTTCCCGAGACCCCCCGGACGCGGGCGGGGACAGGGCGTTCGGTTCGGCGGGCCGTGCCACGCGCCGCACCGACGCTTCGTCAGAGGCCCTTCGTTCACCGTGGACGGCACAAGGCAGCGGCAAGGAGATTCCCCCCTCCTTGCCGTGCTCAACGTATAGCGCGCCGGGGGGCTTG
Source organism: Streptomyces sp. NPDC058457 (assembly GCF_042720695.1). Lineage (NCBI taxonomy): Bacteria > Bacillati > Actinomycetota > Actinomycetes > Kitasatosporales > Streptomycetaceae > Streptomyces > Streptomyces sp. NPDC058457. Next base: position 52,597 of record NZ_JBHXLU010000032.1, read on the forward strand.
CGGCAAGGCCCCCGGCAGGCCGCAGAATCGCCGACCGAGGCCAGTACCTGCAAAAACGGGAGTCGCGTAGTGCGTGTGTTGTTGTCGACGTATGGGTCGCGCGGAGATGTCGAACCACTGGTGGCGCTCGCGGTGCGGTTGCGGGAACTCGGCGCACAGGTACGGGTCTGCGCGCCGCCTGACGAGGTCTTCGCCCGGCTGCTGGCCAGGGCCGACGTGGAACCGGTGGCGGTCGGCAGGCCGATGGGCACCATGGCGGCACCGTCGACGGAATCGGCCGCCTCCCGGCGGGTGGCCGAACTGGCCGCGCAGTTCGCCACGGTCGCCGCGGCCGCAGAGGGATGCGATGTTCTCCTCGCGACCGGGCTCGCGCACTTCTCCTCGCGGTCTGCGGCCGAGAAACTCGGTGTCCCCTACGTGTACGCGACGTTCTGTCCGTTCCTGCTGCGGTCGCCGCACCAGGCGCCTCCCGCGCTGCTGCCGGGCCAGTCGTTCCCGCCGGAAGTGACCGACAACCGGGCGCTGTGGGACCTCAACGCCCGGACCTTCAACACGCTGCACGGCGAGGCCCTCAACGCCCACCGGACCTCGGTCGGCCTGCCGCCGGTGGACGACGTCCACGGCTTCATCTTCACCGACCGGCCGTGGCTGGCGTCGGACCCGGTCCTGGGCCCGTGGCGGGAGACCCCGGAACTCGACCTCGTGCACACCGGGGCGTGGCTCCTGCCGGACGAACGCCCGCTGCCGGACGACCTGCTGGCCTTCCTGGACGCGGGCGCACCTCCGGTGTTCGTCGGCTACGGCAGCATGCGGGGCGTCTCGACGGACATCGCCCGGGTGTCCATCGAGGCGATCCGCGCGCACGGCCGTCGCGCACTCGTCGGACGCGGCTGGGCCGAACTGGCCCTGATCGACGACCGGGACGACTGCTTCGTCGTCGGCGAGGTCAATCAGCAGGCGCTGTTCACCAGGGTGGCCGCCGCCGTGCACCACGGCGGCGCGGGCACCACGACGACGGCAGCCCGGGCCGGAGCGCCACAGGTGGTGGTGGCCCAGGCGGCGGACCAGCCCTACTGGGCGGGCCGGGTCGCCGCCCTGGGCATCGGCGTGGCACACGACGGCCCGACTCCGACCACCGAGTCCCTGTCAGCCGCACTCGGGACGGCCCTCGCCCCCGAGACCGCCGCACGCGCGAGGGCCGTGGCCGACGGCATCCGTACCGACGGAGCAGCGGTGGCCGCGAAACTGCTGCTCGACACCGTCAGCCGGGAAACACGGCCGATGCCCGCCTGAACGCACAGCTGATCACCGAGCCGGATGTGTCAGAACACCGACAGACCCGTGAGCGTCGTGAAGCGGTCGAGTGCCGCCACTCCCGCCACCGAGTTGCCCCGCTCGTCCAGACCCGGGCTCCATACGCACAGTGCGCACCGGCCCGGCACCACGGCGATGATGCCGCCCCCGACCCCGCTCTTCCCCGGCAGGCCGACCCGGTAGGCGAAGTCGCCCGCCGCGTCGTAGGTGCCACAGGTCAGCATCACGGCGTTGACCTGCTTCGCCTGGCTTCTGGTGAGCAGGCGGGTGCCGTCGGCACGGATGCCGTGGCGGGCCAGGAAGGTGGTCGCCAGGGCCAGGTCGGCGCAGGAAGCGGCCACGGAGCACTGGCGGAAGTACTGGTCGAGGAGGACCGGGATCTCGTTGTCGATGTTGCCGTAGGACGCCATGAAGTGGGCCAGCGCGGCGTTGCGGTCGCCGTGCTGGGACTCGGAGGCGGCGACCTCCTTGTCGAAGTCGAGCGTGGCGTTGCCGCTTTCGGCGCGCAGGAAGGCCAGCAGTTCGCCGGCCGCGTCTCCGGTACGGGTCTGGAGGCGGTCGGTGACGACGAGGGCGCCCGCGTTGACGAACGGGTTGCGCGGGATGCCCTGCTCGTACTCCAGCTGGACCAGGGAGTTGAAGGGGTTGCCGGAGGGTTCGCGGCCGACGTGCTCCCAGAGTTCGTCGCCCTCGCGGGCCAGGTCGAGGGCGAGGGTGAAGACCTTGGTGATGGACTGCGCGGAGAAGGGCTGCCGCCAGTCGCCGACGCCGTAGACCGTGCCGTCGAGCTCGGCGACGGCCATGCCGAAGCTGCGGGGGTCGCAGGCGGCGAGGGCCGGGATGTAGTCGGCGGGGCGGCCGCGACCCGGCGTACGGCCTATCTCCTCGGCGATGCGCTCCAGGACCGGCAGGAAGGCTTGGGACGACGTCATTGTCATGATCACTATTGTGCCTCCGGGCCGGTCCTGGTGCGTACTCGCAGGTCAGGCGAGGGGTGATCCGCTGCCGGCGACGACTTCGGGGCGCAGCAGATCGGCGAGCCGCTCGGCGGGCAACAGGCCCTTCTCCAGGACGAGCTCGGCGACCCCGCGGCCGGTGACGAGGGCTTCCTTGGCGATGTCGGTGGCCGCCGTGTACCCGATGTACGGGTTGAGGGCGGTGACCAGGCCGATGGAGTTCTCGACCGTCGCGCGCAGCACCTCGGTGTTGGCGGTGATGCCGTCCACGCAGCGCTCGGCGAGCGTGCGGCAGGCGTTCCGCAGGTGCGTGATGCTCTCCGACAGGGAGTGCAGGATGATCGGCTCGAAGGCGTTGAGCTGGAGCTGTCCGGCCTCGGCGGCCATCGTGATGGCGACGTCGTTGCCGATGACCTCGAAGGCGACCTGGTTGACGACCTCGGGGATGACCGGGTTGACCTTGCCGGGCATGATCGACGAACCGGCCTGCACGGGCGGCAGGTTGATCTCGCCGAGCCCGGCACGCGGCCCGGACGACAGCAGTCGCAGGTCGTTGCAGCTCTTGGAGAGCTTGACCGCGATCCGCTTGAGCACGCCGGACATCTGGACGAACGCCCCGCAGTCCTGGGTCGCCTCGACCAGGTTGGCGGCGGTGACCAGGGGCAGGCCGGTGATCCCGGCGAGGTGCCGGCGGGCCGACTCGGCGTAGCCGGCGGGCGCGTTGAGGCCGGTGCCGATGGCGGTCGCCCCGAGGTTGATCTCGTGGATCAGCTCGACGGCCTCGGCGAGCCGGCTGCGGTCCTCGTCGAGCATCACGGCGAAGGTGGAGAACTCCTGCCCGAGCGTCATGGGAACCGCGTCCTGCAACTGCGTACGGCCCATCTTCAGCACGTCACGGAACTCGACGGCCTTGCGCCCGAAGGAGTCCTGCAGCACGGCCATCGCCTTGAGCAGCCCGCGCACGGCGAAGACGGTCGCGATCTTGACGGCGGTCGGGTAGACGTCGTTGGTCGACTGACCGAGGTTGACGTCCTCGTTGGGGTGCAGGTACCGGTACTCCCCCTTCCGGTGCCCCATCAGCTCCAGGGCCCGGTTGGCGACGACCTCGTTGGCGTTCATGTTGGTCGAGGTCCCGGCACCGCCCTGGATGACGTCGACGACGAACTGGTCGTGCAGCTTGCCGGCCCGTATCTCCCGGCAGGCGGCGACGATTGCGGCGGCCTTCTCGGGCGCCAGCAGTCCCAGTTCCTCGTTGGCGAGGGCGGCGGCCTCCTTGACGGCGGCGAGGGCGTCGATCAGGTGCGGGTAGGCGGAGATCGGCGTACCGGTGATCGGGAAGTTCTCGGTGGCCCGCAGGGTGTGCACACCCCAGTAGGCATCGGCGGGCACGTCACGGTCACCGAGCAGATCATGTTCGCTACGGGTGACGAGGGTGGTGGTCATGAGGGTGGGAATTCCTCTTTCGGAGGGAGTGATTTTTCAGGACCGTGACTGAGGCGCCCCGACAGGGGCGCGGGGAACTGCGCGACCAGCCACAACGGACCCGCAGCCGCCGACCGACAAGCCGGCCCACCCCACTAGGCGCAAACCGAAACCGGCTCCAGCGAACGAACGGGCCGCACACGCCCGACCTCCTTGCCGCCGCCGAGCAGCGCCTCTCCGGCGAACCCCGTCAACAGCTCCGGATCCACCCCGGCCCTCGCCAATGCCGCCGCGGCCACCGGAACCCGCGCCCGGTTCGCCCCGTCGGAGATCTTCACGGCCACCGCCCGGCCATCCGCCAGCGCAGCGACCTGCACGCCTTCGAAGCCGTCCTTGGCCAGCAGCCCCGGCACGGCCGCCATCAGCGCGGCCACGTCACGCCCCGCGCCGGACGCCATCTCCGCGTGCTCCCGCATCGCGTCGGCCACCCGTGCCTCGGGCGTACCCGGCACGGCGGACACGATTCGCGACACCGCACGCGCCAGCCCGTGCAGGGAGATGGAGAACAGCGGCGCCCCGCACCCGTCCACGGTCGTCGCCGCCACCCGCTGCCCGGTCAGGTCCTCGACGATCTCGGCGATCGCCTGCTGGAGCGGGTGCTCCGGCTCCAGGTAGTCCTCGAGGGACCACCCGTTGAGCTTCGCGGTCCACAGCATCGCCGCGTGCTTGCCGGAGCAGTTCTGGGCGAGCCGCGACGGCTCCCGGCCCTCGCGGATCCAGGTGTCCCGCACGGCCGGGTCGTACGGCATGTCGGGCACGTTGCGCAGGTCGGCCTCGGTCAGTCCGGCGAGGTCGAGGATCCGCCGGGTCCCGGCGAGGTGCCGCTCCTCGCCGGAGTGGCTGGCGGCGGCCAGTGAGAGCAGGTCGCCGTCGAGAGGCAGCCCGGCCCGCAGCATGGCCACGGCCTGGACGGGCTTGAGGGCCGAGCGCGGGTAGAAGGCGGCCTCGATGTCGCCGAGCTGGAACTGGACCTCGCCGTCGGCGCCGAGGACGACGACGGAGCCGTAGTGGATGCCCTCGACGACCCCGCCGCGTATCAGGTGGGCGACGGGGGCGTGGAGGGGTTCACGGACGATGGGTGCGTCCGCGGGGGAACTGCTGTGCATCACTGCCTGGTCTCGGGTGAGGTGGGACGGACCGGGGCGCGGTTCACGCGTCGGTTCCGGTGGACGTGCGCGGGATGCGGCGGCGGATGGCGTACCAGCCGGCGACCAGCGCGGCGACGATCAGCGGCAGGCACAGCACGGTGGTGCGTCCGGCGCCGCCGTCGGCGTACATGAGGACCAGGACGGAGGCGAGGAACGCCAGCGTCACGATCTCGGTCCAGGGGGAGCCCGGCAGTCGGTAGCCGGGGCGGGTGAGTTCGCCGTTCTGGGTCTTCCGCCAGAAGAGCAGGTGACAGAGCATGATCATGCCCCAGGTGCAGATGATGCCGATCGCCGCGAAGTTGAGGACGATCTCGAACGCGTCGGCGGGGACCACGAAGTTGAGGCCGACACCGAGGACGCAGATGCCGCTGGTGAGCAGGATGCCGCCGTACGGGACCTGGGTGCGGCTCATCTTCGCGGTGAACTTGGGGGCGGAGCCGTTGACGGCCATGGAGCGCAGGATGCGGCCGGTGGAGTAGAGGCCGGAGTTGAGCGAGGACATGGCCGCGGTGAGCACGACGAGGTTCATCACGCCGCCGGCCGCCGGGACGCCGATGTGCGAGAGGACGGTGACGAAGGGACTCTGGCCCGCCGTGTACTTGTTCCAGGGCAGCAGCATCGACAGCAGGATCACCGAGCCGACGTAGAACAGGCCCACCCGCCACATGATCGAGTTGATCGCCTTGGGCATGATCTTCTCGGGGTTCTCGGTCTCGCCCGCGGCGACACCGACCAGTTCGACCGAGGCGTAGGCGAAGACGACGCCCTGGATGATCAGCAGCATGGGCAGCAGGCCGTTGGGGAAGATGCCGCCGTTGTCGGTGATCAGGGACGGGCCGGGGGTGGTGCCGTCCACCGGGTGCTGGGTGACCAGCAGGAAGATGCCGATGACCATGAAGATCACCAGGGCACTGACCTTGACGATCGCGAACCAGAACTCCAGCTCGCCGAAGAACTTGACCGAGATCAGGTTCACGGTGAGGACCACGGCCAGGGCTATCAGGGCGATCACCCACTGGGGTATGTCGGAGAACATCCCCCAGTAGTGGGTGTAGGTGGCGACCGCGGTGATGTCGGCGATGCCGGTGGTCGCCCAGTTCAGGAAGTACATCCAGCCCGCGGTGTACGCGCCCTTCTCGCCCAGGAACTCCCGGGCGTACGAGACGAAGGCGCCGGAGGACGGGCGGTACAGGACGAGTTCGCCGAGGGCGCGCACGACGAGGAAGGCGAAGACTCCGCAGACCGCGTAGGCGACGAAGAGGGAGGGTCCGGCGTCGGCGAGGCGGCCGCCGGCGCCGAGGAAGAGGCCGGTGCCGATGGCGCCGCCGATGGCGATCATGTTGACGTGCCGGTGCTTCAGCGACTTGCTGTAGCCGTGGTCTCCGGCGTCGACGTGACGGGACGAGGGGCGCGTCTCGTCTTTGAGGTGCTGTTCGCTCACGCCTCGGTTCCGCCTTCCTTGTGCTGGTCCGTGCGCGCGGGGCGCACGATGTGGGTGAGGGTGGTCTCGACGCGGTCGAGGTGGTGGCTCATGGCGTCCACGGCGTCGGTCTCGGAACCGTCGATCAGCGCTTCGACGATGGCCCGGTGCTCCCGGTTGGACTGCTCGCGGCGGCCGCCCAGCTCGTTGAGGAAGGCCGACTGACGCGCCAGTGCGTCCCGGATCTCCTCGATGACCCGGCGGAAGACCGGGTTCTGGGCGGCCTCGGCCACGGCGAGGTGGAAGAGGGTGTCCATCGCGACCCACGCGGTGGTGTCCGTCTCCCGCTCCATGCGGTCGAGCAGATGGGCCAGGTGGTCCAGGTTCTCCGGGGTGCGGCGCAGGGCCGCGTACCCGGCGACCGGGATCTCGACGTGCCGGCGCACTTCGATCAGGTCGCTCGCCGCGTAGTCGCCGAAGGTGGGGTCCTCGACGGCGCTCGCGACCACGAAGGTGCCCTTGCCGGTCTTGGAGACGGTCAGGCCCATCGTCTGCAGGGCCCGCAGGGCCTCGCGCAGGACGGGCCTGCTGATCTCCAGGGTGCGGCAGAGCTCCGCCTCGGAGGGGAGCTTGTCGCCCACGGCGTACTCGCCGCGCTCGATGGCGGCGCGCAGGTGCGCCAGTACCGCCTCCATGGCGCTCACGCGCCGCGGGGGCTGTCCGGCTGTCGGGCTGTCTGACAGGTTCACGGGTGAGATGTTCCGGGTTGCGTGAGGACGCTGTCAAGGTTTCCGGAAAGGAAACGTTCACGGGGTGCGACGCCTGAATGCAGGCATCACACCCCGTGGCGGAGCAGTGACTCGTGGGACGGCGGCCGTCAGGCGTTGATGGTGCCCGCGGCGAGGAGGCCGAAGAGCGCCAGGCCGATCACGATCCGGTAGATCACGAACGCGTTGAAGGAGTGCTTGGCGACGAACTTCAGCAGCCAGGCGATGGAGGCGTAGGCGACCACGAAGGAGACGACCGTACCGACGACCAGCGGGGCGGCGCCCACGCCCGCGCCGAGCGCGTCCTTGAGCTCGTAGATGCCGGCGCCGGTCAGGGCCGGGATGCCGAGGAAGAAGGAGAGGCGGGTGGCGGCGACCCGGTCCAGGTCCAGGATGAGCGCGGTGGACATGGTGGCGCCGGAGCGGGAGAAGCCGGGGAAGAGCAGGGCGAGGATCTGCGAGCAGCCGACCAGCATCGCGTCCTTGAAGGAGGTGTCGTCCTCACCGCGCTTGTGGCGGCCCATCTGGTCCGCGCACCACATCACACCGGAGCCGACGATCAGCGAGCCGGCGACCACCCACAGCGACCCCAGTGGCCCCTCGACGAGCTTCTTGGCGGCGAGGCCGACCACGACGATCGGGATGGTCGCGGCGATCACCCACCAGGCGAACTTGTAGTCGTGGTGGTAGCGCTCGTTCTTGTTGGTCAGTCCCCGGCCCCAGGCGGAGACGATCCGCTTGATGTCCTTGAAGAAGTACACGAGCACGGCGGCGATGGCGCCGACCTGGATGACGGCGGAGAACCCGACGACGGACTGGTCGTCGACGGGGATGTTCATGAGCCCCTCGGTGATCTTGAGGTGGCCGGTGGAGGACACGGGAAGGAACTCGGTCACCCCCTCGACTACCCCGAGGACGGCGGCCTGACCGACTGAGATGGCGCTCATGGGATCCAGTTCTGCAGAGTTTGGTCGACAGTGCTGTAGACAGTCTTACAACGGGCGGGTGTGAGGCAAGTCCTAGGCCCAGACGGCCTGGGCGATCGCCACCCCGGCGAAGGCCGCCCCGAGGCCGGCCACGAGACTCGCGACGACGTTGGCGGCAGCGTAGAGCCCCGCGCCGGTCTCGGTAAGCCGGAGGGTCTCATAGGAGAACGTCGAGTACGTCGTCAGCGCCCCGCACAGCCCGGTGCCGAGCAGCAGCTGGAGGTGCGGGCTCGCCGCCCCCGCCGAGGCGGCGCCGGTCAGCAGGCCCAGGATCAGGCAGCCGGTGACGTTCACCACGAAGGTGCCCCAGGGGAAGACGGAGTCGTGCCTGGCCTGGACGGCGCGGTCGGTCAGGTAGCGGAGCGGAGCACCGGCGACGGCTCCGAGGACCACCAACAGCCAGTTCACAACGACTTCTTACCCTTCACGTCCGTTTTGCCCGTGTCGCCCGTGCGGCCGACGTACCTGATGACCTCGCAGTCGTCCAAGGTCACGAGCCCCTCGGTCACCAGTTCGTCGAGCTCCGGCAGGAAGGCCCGGACCCGCTCCTCCGTGTCCACGACCACCACCGCCACCGGCAGGTCCTCGCTCAGGGACAGCAGCCGGGAGGTGTGGATGCGGGAGGAGGCGCCGAAGCCCTCGATGCCCCGGAAGACGCTGGCTCCGGCGAGTCCGGCCCGGTGGGCGCGGTGCACGATCTCCGTGTAGAGGGGCTTGTGGTGCCAGGTGTCGTCCTCGCCGATGTAGACGGTCAGGCGCAGGGCGCGGCCGGTCAGTCTCGTCATCGCTGCCTCCGGGTGAGGACACGACGGGTCACGGTCGCGGCGCACCACACCGCCGCGAGGGCCGCGCACAGGGTCGCGGCGAGGTAGGCGAGGCCGGTGCCGGGCCGGCCGTGGTCGACCAGTTTCTGGATGTCGACGGCGTAGGTGGAGAAGGTGGTGAAGCCGCCGAGGACGCCGGTGCCGAAGAAGGGGCGGACCAGGCGGTGCGCCGGGAGCCCTTCGGTGATCAGGACCAGGAACGCGCCGATCACCGCGCAGCCGATGATGTTCGTCCAGAAGGTCGCCCAGGGGAATCCCCCGGCGGCCGTGGGCAGGGCCAGGGCGAGGGCGTAGCGGGCGACGGCACCGATCGCGCCGCCGGCCGCGACCACCGCGACGACCGGTGTCTGGGCACGCCACTCGGACCGCCGCTGGGGGCTCGGCTGGACACGGAGGCTCTCGGCTTCCGGGGCTGTCATGGTCGTACGTCTCCTGTTCGGCGCCGCCCCCTGACGGGTGCCTCAGGGTACCGCCGGGCGTACCCGGCGGTCACTTCGCGGTGGGGGCCGCGCAGACCGCGACGCCGGGCTCCCGGACGCTGCCGAGGACGAGGTGGCGGCCGGTCCGGCAGACGCTGGTGACCATGCGGAAGCCGGAGTTGCGGCGGGCCAGGTGGTGGACGACCCGGCCGTGGTCGTCGAGCGCCAGGACGGCGATGGTGCCGACCGGGCGGTAGGGGGCGTGCACGGCGGCCCGGGCGGCCGCCCGGCGGACGGCGAGCGGGGCCCGGTGGAAGAGGTCGAGCGGGGGGTTGCGCGGGCCCGCGAGGGCGACCCAGATGAGGTCGTCCTCACGCCAGATGTTGTCGGGCATGCCGGGGAGCTCGGCAAAGAACTCCGCGCTGCCGGTCCGCGGGCCGGTGAGCCAGTAGCGGGTGAGGCGGTACCCGCCGGTCTCGGCGACGACCAGGAAGGTGCCGTCGCCGCTCACGGTCAGCCCGTTGGCGAACTGGAAGCCCTCCCAGGCCACTTCGGCCGTGCCGGCACCCGGCGCGAGGCGCAGCAGGCGGCCGGTGCCGCTGTGCTCGACGATGTCGCCGATCCACTGGTCGAGAGGGAAGCGGCGGCTGGAGGCGGTGAAGTACACGGTGCCGTCGGGCAGGGCGACCACGTTGCTCGCGAACCGCAGCGGCTCCCCCTCGACCGTGTCGGCGAGGACGCGGACGGCACCGTCGGCGAGGCCGACGCGGAGCAGGCCGCGTTCCGCGTCGCAGACCAGCAGGTCGCCGTCGGGGAGGAGGTCGAGCCCGAGCGGGCGGCCGCCGGTGCGGGCCAACGTCCGGACCCGGGCGGTGTCCGGGTCGCCGAGCCCGTCCAGGCGCAGGATGCGGCCGTCCTCGACGCCGGTCAGGACCCCGCCGTCCGGATCGGTCACCACGTCCTCCGGGCCCCGGCCGCCGATGGCGACGTAGTGGAGGGGGACGAGGCGCGTGGGTCGGTCCATGAGTCCCATGGTGGCAGGCGGAACCGGTCTCACCAGCCCTTGTCGAACATCCGGGCCACTTCGGCGATCCGGATCTCGTCGCGCCGGTAGTAGACGCGGTACCGGATGCGCTTGGTGCGCAGCAGGCCGAGACGGGCCAGCAGGCCCAGATGGGTGCCGGCGACCTTGCGGGAGACCCCGAGCTTGGCGGCGACGGCCCGGACGGTGACGCCGTCCTCGGTGAGGTCGGCGTGGCGCTGGGGCGGGAAGTGGGCCGCCGGATCCTTGAGCCAGTCCAGAATCTCCAGGCGGCTTGCGCTCGTGGCGTTCCTCAGCATCCGACCGGCCTCCGTCCCTGCCTCCTCGCAGTGTGTGTTCCCACTGTCCCGCAGCCGAAGCCCCCACGTCAGGGAGTCGGGACGCGATGTCCGAGATCGAACGGCCGTACGAGATAGGCCGGTCGGGGGCTTGCCCGCGGGGCGGGTACCGGGCAGCCGGCCCGGGCAGTCGACCCGGGCCCGACACCGGCGGACCCCGCCCCGGACAGGGCGGAGGGGCCCGACCGTCCCCTTACGGCCGGGCCCCCGTCAGTGGTGGCTCAGCGGTGGCTGAACCACGCCATGGAGGACAGCGCCTTGTCGTCGTAGCCGAACAGGGCCTGGTTCTCCCAGCCGTTGCCGGAGGTGGCGTCGGTCGGGTCCCAGCCGTTGCCGGTGACGGCGGTCCAGGTCGCCTCCCAGTAGAAGACGCCGAGGCCACGGCCGTTCGGGACGGCCTCGACGATGTTCGCGACGGAGTTCATCCAGGCCAGCTGGCCGGCGGCGGTGGCCGGGTAGCCGGTGACCAGTTCGCCGCTGGTGTCGATCTGGTTCTCCAGCGAGTCGTCCTGGGCGAGGGTGAACGGATAGGCGGTCTCGGCGATGAAGACCGGCTTGGAGTAGCGCGAGGCCACGTCGTCCAGGGTGGTCTGGGCGGCGGCCAGTGAGCCGTGCCAGTAGCCGTAGTACGACAGCCCGATCACGTCGTAGTTGATGCCGTAGGTCTTGGCGTTGTCGAACCACCAGCGGACCGTGGCGTCGTCACCGGCGTTGGCCAGGTGCAGGGCGACCTGGGTGGAGGAGGAGACCGCCTTGGCCGCGCTGTAGCCGGAGTTGATCAGGCCGGCGAGCTGCGACCAGTTGCTGGTGGAGCCTTCGGACCAGAGCATGCCGCCGTTGATCTCGTTGCCGATCTGGACCATGTCGGCGGTGGTGCCCTGGGCCTTCAGCGCGTTGAGGACGTCGTACGTGTGGTTGTAGACGTCGGTCTTCAGCTGGCTGTAGGAGTCGTTCGCCCAGGCGGCGGGCTTGGTCTGGGCGCCCGGGTCGGCCCAGGTGTCCGAGTAGTGGAAGTCGACCAGCAGCTTTATGCCGGCGGCCTTGATCCGCTTGGCCATGGCCAGGACGTGCGCCTTGTCGTTGTAGCCGTCGGCCGGGTTGACCCAGACCTTCAGGCGCGCGTAGTTCATCCCGGCGTTCTTGAGGATGGTGACCGCGTCCCCGGTGGTGCCGGAACTGGTCTTGTAGACCCCGCCCTTGGCCTCGCTCTTGGCGAGTGACGAGATGTCGGCGCCCTTGATCGACAGGCCGGTCGCCCCGGAGGCGAAGGTCAGGTCGTCGACGTTGATCCAGTTGCCCGCGTTGGCGTCGGAGTAGACGCTGACCGTGCACTGGTTGTTGGTGACCGCGATCGAGGTGACGATGCGGACCCAGCTGCTGGTGGAGACCGGCAGGTCGGTCTTCTGGTCCGAACTGCCGCAGTTCTTCAGGGATATGTAGGCGGAGTTCTGCCCGCCGCTGGAGCGGACCCAGGCGGTGAGCGTGTAGGTGCCGTTGGTCAGCCCCGACAGGTACTGGTAGGTCTCCACCTTGTAGGCGGAGGCCGAGTAGTGGCTCAGGCGGTAACTGCCGCTGTGGCCGCCGGACTCGGTGTACGAGGCGCCCGTGTCGCCGTACTCCGACCAGCCGGTGGGCGTGGCCACGCCCGCACCGTCGGACTCGAAACCGCCGTTGGTGAGGGTGCTCGCCGCCTGGGCGGTCTGGGCGGGCAGAGCGGTGAGGGCGAGCCCGGCCAGGAGCGGCAACAGCAGGGCTCTGATGGTGCGTCTGGGATGGAACATCATCGTCCGTCGTCCCTTCGACGTGACTGGGGGTGGGGATGTCCTCCGGTGCGACCGGGCTCCGGTACAACCGGATTCCGGTACGGCCGGAGGAGAGCCCCTCCGCCCGCGGCTCTCGTGGCACTCGCGGACGGAGGGGAGTCTCGGCGGCGCGGGCACGGCGGCCCCGGGGCCCGCGCCGCGGTTCAGCCGTCGAGTCGTACGACCCGCACGGCGCCCGCCGGGACCGCGAGCCGGCCCGCGGCGCGTTCGCCCGTCAGCAGTTCGGTGCCGTGCGCCTCCAGCGGCACCTTGGCGTCGGTGGCGGTGTGGTTGATCGCGAACAGGAAGGAGCCCGACTCGCCGGTGCGGCGGACGACCTCGACGTCACGGGGCAGGTCGGCGCGGGGCGCGATGCGGGCGTCCTCGGCGGCCCAGCCGAGCAGGGCGTCCAGGCCGTGCGCGTCCAGGCGGGTCGAGACGTACCAGGCGGTGCCCTCCCCCAGCCGGTGCCGGGTGACCGCCGGGTGGCCGGCGGTGAGGCCGTCGGCGTAGGTCCAGACGGTCTCGGCGGCGCCCGGGACGACGAACTCGGTCCACACGTCGCCGGTCAGCTCGGAGCCGTCGGGGCCGGTGAGACGAACCAGCTGGTCCTGGAGGAGCGGCGAGAACTCCTCCACCGTGAGGCCGAGGACCTCGCGCAGGGTGCCCGGGTAGGCGCCCTCGTGCACCGCGTCGTGCTCGTCGACGATCCCGGAGAAGTACGAGACGACGAGGGTGCCGCCGTTCTCGACGTACTCGCGGAGGTTGTTCCCGGCCGCCTCTGTCATCAGGTACAGAGCCGGTACGACGACAAGGGGATAGGCCGACAAGTCGGCTTCCGGGTGGGCGAAGTCGACCGTGAGGTGGCGGTCGTAGAGGGCCTCGTAGAAGGCGTCGGCGCGTTCGCGCGGGTCGTGGTCCTCGCTGGGGCGCCACTGGAGGTTCTGCGCCCACCAGGACTGCCAGTCCCACAGGACGGCCACGTCCGCCTGGGTGCGGGAGCCCTTGATCTGCGCCAACGAGTCGAGCGAGGCGCCGAGTTCGGCGACCTCGCGCCACACCCTGGTCTCGGTGCCGCCGTGCGGGAGCATCGCGGAGTGGAACTTCTCGGCGCCGCGCCGGGACTGCCGCCACTGGAAGAACAGCGCGCCGTCGGAGCCGCGGGCCACGTGGGCGAGGGAGTTGCGGGCCATCTGGCCGGGGGCCTTGGCGGGGTTGCGGGGCTGCCAGTTGACGCCCGAGGTGGAGTGTTCGAGCAGCAGCCAGGGGGCACCGCCGGCGACCGAGCGGGTGAGGTCGGCGGCCATCGCGAGGTTGACGTGGGTGCGGCGGCCGTCGGTGATCAGGTAGTGGTCGTTGGTGACCAGGTCGACCTCGCGGCCCCAGGCCCAGTAGTCCATGGAGTCGCACTGGCTCAGCGCGGTCATGAAGTTGGTGGTCACCGGGACGCCGGGCGAGAGGCGGTGCAGGATGTCCCGCTCCATACGGAAGTTCTCGCGGATGGTGGCGTCGGTGAACCGCTTGTAGCCGAGCGCCTGGCCCGGGTTGCCCACGGTCGGGGTGACGCGCGGCGGGTTGATCTGCGCCAGGTCCGTGTAGTGCTGGCCCCAGAAGGCCGTTCCCCAGGCCTCGTTGACCGCGTCGACGGTGCCGTAGGTGTCGGCGAGCCAGCGGCGGAAGCGGTCGGCGCAGGAGTCGCAGTAGCAGGCCGAGACGGGGACGCCGTACTCGTTGTGGACGTGCCACATGGCGAGGGCCGGGTGGTCGCCGTAGCGCTCGGCGAGGCGGGTGGTGATGTTCGCCGCCGCCGCGCGGTAGTCGGCGTCGGAGTGACAGATGGCACCGCGGGAGCCGAACTCGTAGCGCACGCCCTCCGCGGTGACCGGCAGGGCCTCGGGGTGGGCGCGGTAGAACCAGGCGGGCGGCGCCACGGTGGGGGTGCCGAGGTCGACGCGGATGCCGTTCTCGTGCAGCAGGTCGAGGACCCGGTCGAGCCAGCCGAAGTCGTACTCCCCCGGGGCCGGCTCCAGCAGGGCCCAGGAGAAGATCCCGACGCTCACCATCGTGACCCCGGCCTCGCGCATCAGCCGGACGTCCTCGTGCCAGACGCTTTCCGGCCACTGCTCGGGGTTGTAGTCCCCACCGAAGGCGAGCCTGGTCAGGCCCCTGGGGGTGGTGTCCGGCATGGATCTCTCCCGTTTAATCGATCATTTGGGAACGTTCACACACATCGATCGTGGCGTGAGCCCAACATAACCGCACAGCAACAACCATTGACAAGTGTCCGGGATGTTTCTCTACTGTGAACGCTCACAGAGCATGACACGGACTCGCGACGGGCGATGATCCGGGTCTGTGTTGTCTGGAAAGCTCACACATTCATCTGCATGGCAGGTTCCCGCGACGGGCGGGGACCCAGGTCAGGGGAGAGATCCATGCCGCACACGAAGCGCCGCCGCCTCGTGACAACCGCCGTCGCCATCTCGCTCGGCGCCACCGCCCTCGCCGCCTGCGGCTCGTCCGACGACGACAGCAAGGCCGACTCCGGTCCGGTCTCGCTGACGTACTGGGCCTGGGCGCCCGGTATGGACAAGGTCGTGGACCTCTGGAACAAGGGCGAGGGCAAGAAGGACCAGATCACCGTCACGGTGAAGAAGCAGGCGTCCGGCGACACGCTGGTCACCAAGATCCTCACCGCGCACAAGGCGAAGAACGGCCCCGACCTGGTGCAGGCCGAGTACCAGGCGCTGCCCACGCTGGTCAGCAACGACGCGGTCGCCGACATATCGAAGAACGTCGGCGACGCCGAGTCCAAGTTCGCCGACGGCGTCTGGCAGCAGGTCACGCTGGGCACGGACGCGGTGTACGCGGTGCCGCAGGACATCGGCCCGATGATGTTCTACTACCGCGCGGACCTCTTCAAGAAGTACGGCCTCAAGGTGCCGACCACCTGGGACGAGTTCGCCCAGGACGCCCGTCAGCTGAAGAAGAAGGCGCCCGACCTCGACCTGACCACGTTCTCCGCAAACGACTCCGGGCTCTTCGCGGGCCTCGCCCAGCAGGCCGGCGCCAAGTGGTGGACCACCTCCGGCGACAAGTGGAAGGTCGCCATCGACGACGCGGCCACCCAGAAGGTCGCCAGTTTCTGGGGCGGCCTGGTCAAGGAAGGTGTCATCGACAACCAGCCGATGTACACCCCGGCCTGGAACAAGGCGCTGGACACCGGCAAGCAGATCGCCTGGGTCTCCGCCGTGTGGGCACCGGGCACGCTGACCACCGCCGCGCCCGACACCAAGGGCAAGTGGGCGATGGCCGCGCTCCCCCAGTGGTCCGCGTCCGAGAACGTCACCGGCAGCTGGGGCGGCTCCTCCACCGCCGTGACCACGGACTCCAAGCACCAGGCGGCCGCCGCCAAGTTCGCGGCCTGGCTGAACACCGACGGCGAGGCGCTCAACGCGCTGGCCAAGGAGAGCGGCATCTACCCGGCCGCCACGAACGCCCAGACCAGCGGCGCCTTCGCCACCTCGCCCGACTACTTCTCGAACCAGTCGGACTTCTACACCAAGGCCGCCGAGATCGCGAAGACCACGGCGCCCTCCGCCTGGGGCCCGAACGTGAACGTCGCCTACTCGTCCTTCAACGACGCGTTCGGCGCCGCCGCGAAGAACAAGTCGGACTTCACCGCCGCCCTGAAGAAGATGCAGGACGACACGGTCGCCGACATGAAGAAGCAGGGCTTCGAGGTCTCTCAGTGACCAGCCCCGCCAGCCGGAGGTCGTACGGGGTCAAGGGGGCCCCGTACGCCTTCCTCCTCCCCGCCACGATCCTCTTCGCCCTGTTCTTCGCGCTGCCCATCGGGTACGCGGTCTGGCTCAGCTTCCGCAAGGTGCACGTCTCCGGCCTCGGCCTGGGCGCCGGCGCCCGCAGCGAGGTCTGGGCCGGCCTGGAGAACTACAAGGACGCCCTCACCGACAACGAGTTCTACGACGGTGCGCTGCGCGTCCTCGGCTACGGCTGCATCGTCGTCCCGGTGATGCTGGGCCTCGCCCTGCTGTTCGCCCTGATGCTGGACTCCGAGCGGGTCCGCCTCGCCCCGTTCACCCGGCTCGCGATCTTCCTGCCGTACGCCATCCCCGGCGTGGTCGCCGCGCTGCTGTGGGGCTTCCTGTACCTGCCGGACGTCAGCCCCTTCTACTACGTGCTCGCCAAGCTGCACCTGCCGCAGCCGAACCTGCTGGACGGCGGGCCGCTTTACCTGGCCCTGTCCAACATCGCGGTCTGGGGCGGCACCGGCTTCAACATGATCGTCATCTACACCTCGCTCCGGGCCATCCCCGCCGAGGTCTACGAGGCGGCGAAGCTGGACGGCGCCACCCCGCTGCAGACCGCCCTGAAGATCAAGATCCCGATGGTGGCGCCCTCGCTGGTGCTGACCTTCTTCTTCTCGATCATCGCGACGCTCCAGGTCTTCAACGAGCCGATGACCATCAAGCCGTTCACCAACTCCGTCAACCTGAGCTGGAGCCCCCTGATGAAGGTGTACCAGGACGCCTTCCGCCGGGGTGACATCTACTCGGCAGCCGCCGAGGCGACCCTGATCGCCATCGCCACGCTGGCGCTGTCCTTCGGGTTCCTGCGGGCCGCGAACCGCCGCAACAAGCAGGAGGCAGCACAGTGAGTTCTCTTGCCGTCCGCAAGGCCGCCCCGGCGGCCGGTACGACGCCCGGGACCGCGCAGGGACCGCCGCTGCGCCGCCGTATCGCCCTGGTCCCGACGCTCACCCTTCTTCTCGGCGCGGTCTACACGCTCCTCCCGGTGGCCTGGGTGGTGATCGCGTCCACCAAGTCCGGCAGCGAGCTGTTCTCCACGTTCACCTTCCTGCCCGGCTCCGGCTTCGCCGACAACCTGAAGGACCTCAACGCCTACCGTGACGGCATCTACTGGAAGTGGATGGGCAACTCCGCCCTGTACGCCGGTCTCGGTGCCGTGGTCTCGACGGGCGTGTCGGCGTTCAGCGGCTACGCCCTGGCGACCTACCGCTTCAAGGGCCGCGAGGCCATCTTCAACGTGCTGCTCGCCGGCGTGCTGATGCCCCCGGTCATCCTCGCCATCCCGCAGTACCTGCTGCTGGCCAAGGCGAACCTCTCGGACTCCTACCTGTCGGTACTGCTGCCGCAGATCCTCTCCCCGTACGGCGTCTACCTCTCGCGGATCTACGCGGCCGCGGCCGTCCCCTCCGACGTGGTGGAGGCCGGGCGGATGGACGGGGCGAGCGAGTGGCGGATCTTCACCCGGATCGCGCTGCCGATGATGATCCCCGGCATGGTGACGGTGTTCCTGTTCCAGTTCGTGGCCGTGTGGAACAACTTCCTGCTGCCGTACATCATGCTGAGCGACGACGAGAAGTTCCCGCTGACGGTCGGCCTGTACACGCTCCTGGAGCAGGGCGCCAGCACCCCGGCCCTGTACACCCTGGTGATCACCGGCGCGTTCCTGGCCGTGCTGCCGCTGATCGCGCTCTTCCTGGTCATTCAGCGCTTCTGGAGCCTCGACCTGCTGTCCGGGGCCGTAAAGTCTTGACTTCCTCCCCCCTCGTGAACGAGGGGATTCCTACGGCTCGCGCCGTGGGGTTTTCTGCTTCGTCGCCGACTGCCCGCCCGGAGTTCTCCGTTGAGGTCTTACACCGGCTCCACAGACTGTCACCGCCAGCCCGGCGGCCAGGAGGTTGTTCGCCGCGTTCACGTCCCGGTCATGGGTCGTACCGCAGCCCTCGCACGTCCACGTACGGACGCTGAGCGGCATCTTCTCCTGCAAGGTGCCGCACGCGGAGCACAGCCTGGAGGAGGGGAAGAAGCGGTCCACGGCAATCACTTCCCGCCCGTACCAGGCGGCCTTGTACTCCAGCATGGAGCGGAACCCGCTCCAGCTCGCGTCCGAGATCGCCCGGGCGAGCGTGTGGTTCTTGACCATGTTGCGCACGGTCAGGTCCTCGATCACGAGCGTTTGGTTTTCACGCACGAGTCGGGTGGTCAGCTTGTGCAGGTGGTCGCGGCGCCGGTCGGCGATCCGGGCGTGGATCCTGGCGGCCTTACACCGGGCTTTGCGACGGTTGGCGCCGTCGCCCCGGGCCTTGCGGGACAACTCCCGCTGGGCCTTGGCCAGACGCACACGGTCACGCCGTTCGTGCCGGGGATTGGCGACCTTCTCCCCGGTGGAGAGGGTCAGGAGGTGGTCCAGGCCGACGTCGATGCCGACCGCCGTGTCAAGGGCGGGAAGCGGTCCGACGGTGGGGTCGTCGCACAGCATGGAGACGAACCAGCGTCCGGCCGCGTCCTGCGACACGGTCACGGTGGACGGCTGCACTCCTTCGGGCAGCGGCCGGGACCACACGATGTCCAGCGGTTCCGTCATCTTCGCCAGGGTCAGCGCGCCGTCCCGGAAGCGGAAGCCGCTGGTGGTGTACTCGGCGGACCTGCGCGACTTCTTCCGCGACTTGAAGCGCGGGTACTTCGCCCGCTTGGCGAAGAAGTGGGTGAACGCGGTCTGCAGGTGCCGCAGTGTCTGTTGCAACGGCACCGAGGAGACATCGTTGAGGAAGGCCAGTTCCTCGGTCTTCTTCCACGCCGTGAGCATGGCCGAGGTGGCGTTGTAGTTGACCCTCTCCTGTCGCGTCCACGCCTCGGTACGGGCCGCCAGCGCCAGGTTGTAGACCTTCCGCACGCACCCGAACGTGCGCGACAGCTCGGCCGCCTGCGCATCGGTCGGATGGAAGCGGTACTTGAACGCCCGCTTCACAGGGCTCATGGTCACGCTCACAAACTAGACTTGTTGCAGGTGAGGATCAAATCTGCCGGTCAGAGCACTGCGATCCGCCCTGGCGGCGAATCCCAGCTCCCTGCCCCGCTCCGCAGGGGTCTCGATTCCTCCTCCGGCTGAAGCCGGGGGTATCCACGAAAGGACTCAGATGAGCAGCAATGCGGGGGGCCGACGCAGACCGCCGACGATCCACGACGTGGCGCGCGAGGCAGGCGTCTCACGAGGCACTGTCTCGCGCGTACTCAACGGCGGGCACTACGTCAGCCCCGCCGCCCAGGAGGCGGTCAACGACGCCATCCGCCGGACCGGGTACGTCGTGAACCGGCACGCCCGCTCGCTGATCACCGGGCGTTCGGACTCGGTCGGCTTCCTGCTGACGGAGCCCCAGGAGAGGTTCTTCGAGGATCCCAACTTCAATGTGCTGCTGAGCGGTTGCACGCAGGCGCTGGCGAGCCACGACATCCCGGTGCTGCTGATGCTGGCGGGCACGAAGGACGAACGGCGGCGGATCACGCGGTATATCACCGCCGGCCACGTCGACGGGGTGCTCCTGGTGTCGAGTCACTCCGGTGACCCGGTCGCGCAGGAACTGCGCGAGGCGGGCGTACCCCTGGTGGCCTGCGGCAAGCCGATCGGGCTCGGCTCGAAGGTGAGTTACGTGGCCGCCGACGACCGGGACGGCGCCCGTGACATGGTCCATCACCTGCTGTCGCTGGGGCGCCGCCGGATCGGCATGATCACCGGCCCGCTCGACACCCCGGGCGGTGTCGAGCGGCTCGCCGGGTACAAGGAGGTCCTCACCGAGGCGGGCGTCGAGATCGACGAGGCACTCGTCGTGTCCGGGGACTACAGCAAGGCGAGCGGTGAGGCGGGGGCGGAGCGGCTGCTCGCGCAGGCCCCGGACATGGACGCCGTCTTCGTGGCCTCCGACCTGATGGCGCAGGGTGTGCTGGCGGTGCTGCAGCGGGCCGGCAAGCGGGTGCCGGATGACATCGCTGTCGGCGGCTTCGACGACTCCCCGGCGGCCACGGCGGTGACCCCGGCGCTCACCACCATCCGCCAGCCCTGGGACCGGATCAGCACCGAGATGGTCCGCGTATTGCTCGCCCAGATCGGGGGCGAGGACCCGGCGGCGGTGATCTTGCCGACAGAGCTGGTGGTCCGCGACTCCGCGTGAGCCGGGCCGCGCGCTCCGGGGTACCAGGAAAGGCCTTCAGGCGTCTGCTGCCCCGTTGTGGCTGGTTGCGCCCAGGCGGCGGAGCCGCATGTTCAACACGGCCCCGCGCCCCTATGGGGCACTACCAGCCCTGTCTCGTATGCAAGGACGACCGCCTGGGCGCGGTCGCGCAGGCCGAGCTTGGCAAAGATGCGCGCCACATGAGACTTGACTGTGGCCTCGCTCAGCGTCAACTCGACGGCCAGCTCCGTGTTGGACAGGCCGCGGCCCATCAGGGTCAGCACCTCCCGTTCACGAGGGGTGAGCGCGGCCAGGTCGGCGGGCACGGCCTCGGCCGTCCGCCCGGCCCCGGCCGCGTACCGCTCCACCAGACGCCGGGTGATCTGTGGCGCCAGCAGGGCGTCTCCGGTGCCGACGAGCCGTACGGCGGCCGCCAGGTGCTGCGGGGTGACGTCCTTGAGCAGGAAGCCGCTGGCCCCGATGGCGAGCGCCTCGTACACGTACCGGTCCAGGTCGAACGTGGTCAGCATCAGCACCCGGCAGCCGGGGGCCTCGGCCAGGATCCGGCGGGTGGCCTCCAGGCCGTCCATGGTGGGCATGCGGATGTCCATCAGCACGACGTCCGGCTTGAGTTCCCTGACCGCGGCGACCGCCTCGGCGCCGTCGGCGGCCTCGCCCACCACCTCGATGCCCCGGGCGGTGAGGATCAGCCGGAAGCCGGTGCGGATGAGCGTCTGGTCGTCGGCGATCAGGACGCGGGGCGCGTCCGTGGTCATGGGCGGTCCAGAGGGATGCGGGCGCGGACGCGGTAGCCGCCGCCGAGTCTTCGCCGGGCGTCCAGGTCACCGCCGTAGACGGCGACCCGCTCGCGCAGGCCGAGCAGACCGCGCCCGGTGCCCGCGCGGTGCGGTCCCGGTACGGCCGGTGCGGCACCGGTGAGCACGCTGGGGCCGGTGTTGAGCACCTCGACGCGCAGGGCGTGGTCGGCGTAGCGCACGGTCACCTCGGCCTTGCCGCCGTCGCCGTGCCGGAGCGCGTTGGTCAGGGCCTCCTGGACGATGCGGTAGGCGGTCAGATCGATGCCCTGGGGCAGCGGCCGGGGTTCGCCTGAGACGCGGACCTCGACGGGCAGGCCGGCGAACGATATCCGGTCGACGAGGTGGCCGAGCCGGTCGAGGCCGGGCTGCGGGGCGAGGCCCGGGCCGGGGCCGTCGGCGCTCACCGTGCCGTCCTCCCCGTCCGGTGCGGGAGCAAGCAGCCCCAGGAGGTGTCTGAGGTCGGTCATCGCGCCCCGCCCGGCGTCCTCGACGGCCCGCAGGGCGGTCGAGGCCTCGTCGGGCATGGTCCCGAGCACCTCGCGGGCGGCGCTCGCCTGGACCACCATGAGGCTGACGTTGTGACTGACGATGTCGTGCAACTCGCGGGCGATCCGGTCGCGTTCGGCCGCGATCGCGGCCTCGGCGGCGCTTTCCCGCTCCCGCTCCAGCAGCCAGCCGCGCTCCCCGACGGCCGCCCGCCACCGGCGTCGGGTGCGCACCAGCGCCACCGTCAGCACCACGACGGCCGCGCACGCCACCGCGAGCGCCGCCGCCACCACGTCGTGTCCCCCCGAGTCTCCCCCCATGGCCACACTGTCGCAGACGGTACTGACATCCGCATCGGCCGGTGGATGCAGCGGTCTGCACCCGTGGGATGAGTTCGGCCCCCGGGTGCCATCCGGGGACGGATGCCCGTCTCCCGGTCCTGCCTCTAGCGTCCTGTGCATGGTCACTGAGTTGAGAACGGGAGACACCGTCGTACGGCTTGACGGGGTACGCAAGGAGTACGGCGAGACGGTCGCCCTGGACAGGGTGTCGTTGGAGATCCGGGCCGGGGAGGCGGTCGCAGTGATGGGGCCCTCCGGCTGCGGGAAGTCCACCCTGCTCAACATGATCGCCGGTCTCGACCGGCCGTCGGCCGGGAGGGTCGTCGTCCACGGCGAGAGCGTCGGGGAGTTGAGCGAGACGGGGCTCGCGCTGTACCGGCGGCGCCGGATCGGCATGATCTTCCAGTTCTTCAACCTCGTCGACGACCTGTCGGCGCTCGACAACGTGGCGCTCGCCGCCCAGTTGACGGGAACACCCGCGCGGCAGGCCCGGCGGCGGGCGCTGGAGCTGTTCGAGGAACTCGGCATCGCCGGCCGGCGCAGCGCCTATCCTGCGGTGCTCAGCGGTGGCGAGCGGCAACGGGTCGCCGTGGCACGCGCGTTGATGAACCGGCCCGCGCTGCTGCTGGCGGACGAGCCGACCGGTGCGCTGGACAGCCGGGCCGGGGAGCAGGTGATGGACCTGCTGATCGACCTCAACCAGATCGGGCAGACCCTGGTCATCGTCACGCACGACGAGCATCTGGCTCAGCGCTGTGCGAGCCGGCTGGTCCGGCTGGCCGACGGCCTGATCACCGGTGAACACACCCTGGAGACGACGGCATGAGCGCGGTGTGGAAGGCCGCGCGGGCGGCCGTGCGCAGGCGCAGACTTCAGACGCTGGTGATCTGGCTGGTGACCCTGGTGTCGACGGGGTCGATCGTGGTCGCGCTGGGGTTGGTGGACGCGGCGTCGGCGCCGTTCGACCGGGTCTTCGGCGAGCAGCGGGGACCGCATGTGGTCGCCGAGTTCGCCTCGGGCAAGGTGTCCGACGCCCAACTGACGGCTGCGGCACGGAAGCCCGGGATCGAGGCCGTGGCCGGTCCGTTCCCGCAGACCACGCTGGACGTTCCGCGCGACGCGGCGGATCTGGGTCTCGGCGGCGAGGTCACGGTCACGGGCCGTTCCGGGCCCGGTGGCCCGGTGGACCGGGTGCACCTGTGGGCGGGCCGGTGGCCGGCCCGGCCGGGCGAGATGGTCCTCAACCGGCAGTCCGACTGGACCGGCGCCGACCTCGGCAAGACGTTCCGGCTGCCGTCCGGGCCGACCCTGACCATCGTCGGATTCGCCTTCGACCTCAGCGACACGACGGACGTGTGGGTCGCCCCGGCCCAGATCGCGGCCCTGCACCCGAACACCACGCAGATGCTGTACCGGTTCCGGGACGCGTCTTCGCAGAGCGCGCTGCGCGCGGGACTGGCCCGGGTGACCGAGGGGCTGCCCGAGGGTTCGCTGAGCGGATCGCAGAGCTACCTGACGCTCAAGGACCGGATCGGCAGCAGCGCCCGCGCGTACGCCCCCTACCTCACGGCCTTCGGCGTCCTCGGCATCCTGGTGGCGGTGCTGATCGTCGCCAGCGTCGTCGGCGGCGCCGTGGTCTCGGGCTTCCGGCACATCGGCATCCTCAAGGCCATCGGGTTCACTCCGGGGCAAGTGCTGGGCGTCTATCTCATGATGGTCTCCGTACCGGCCGTACTGGGCTGTGCGCTCGGCACATTCGTCGGCAACCTGCTGGCCAAGCCGTTCTTCAGGTTCGTGTTCACGGGGCCGGACTCGGGCGTGTTGCACGAGGAACTCGGCATCGCGCCCTGGGTGAACACACTGGCCCTGCTCGGCATGCCGCTGGTCTGTGTGCTGGCCGCGCTGGCCCCCTCGGTGCGGGCCCAGCGACTGTCGGCGGCGCGGGCGATCAGCGCGGGCAGCGCACCCGCTGCCGGGCGGGCGCTCGGCATCCAGCGCCGACTCGCGGGGCTGCGGTTGCCACGGTCGGTGAGCCTCGGGGCGGGTCTGCCGTTCGCCCGGCCCGCGCGCAGCGCGCTCACGCTGGCCGCGGTGGTCCTGGGCGTGACGACGGTGACGTTCGCGACGGGGCTGGCGACGACCATGACCCTCTTCGGAGACGGCGGCAAAGATGCGTACGACGTCACCGTGTACGCGAGCGACCAGGTCCGTGGCAGGCAGGTGCTGCCGGTCCACGGCGACCGCGAACTCCAGTCGCTGCTGGGTTCGTTGCCCGGCGCGGCACGGGTGACGGCCCGCGGGGACGAGGACGCGCGGCTGGTGGGTTCCACCCAGCGGATCACCTTCGAGGGCAGGCGCGGGCCGGACCTGCCGCTGGAGGACGTGCTTGTCCGGGGCCGCTGGATGCACCGTCCGGGAGAGGTCGTGGTCGGCTCGGCCTTCCTGCGCCGCAACGGGGTGCGCATCGGTGACCACCTCCGGGTGCACAAGAGCGGCCGCGAGGAGGAGGTCACGGTGGTCGGCGAGCTGATGCAGTCGAACGACCGGGTGATCGTCGGCACCTGGCCGACGTTCACCGCGCTGGTCCCGGACGGAAAAGCGTTCGCCTATCACGTCAAACTCCGCAAGGGCGCGGACATGACGGCGTACGCACGCGCCGCCCGAGGCCTCGACAAGGGGCTCAGCACCCAACTGACCAGCCCCAGCAGCGGCGCCGAGACCATCATCGGCTCGGCGACCGCCCTCACCCTGATGCTGGCCCTGGTCGCCTCCCTCGGCGTGTTCAACACGGCGGTGCTCAACACCCACGACCGGCGCCGCGACCTCGGCATGCTCAAGTCGATCGGTATGACCCCGCGCCAGGTGACGGTGATGACGGTGACGTCGATGGGCGTGCTCGGGGTGATCGGGTCGGTGCTGGGCGTCCCGCTGGGCATCGCCGCCTACGAGGTGGTCGTCCCGCGGATGGCCGCGGGGATCGACATCACCCTGCCGTCGTACATGACGGACGTCTGGCACCCGCCGAAGCTGGCCGGAGTCGCGCTGGCGGGTCTGGTGATCACCGTGGTGGGCACCCTGGTCCCGGCCCGGCGCGCGGCCCGCCTCACCGTCGCGGAGGTACTGCGCAACGAGTGACCCGCGGGGAGTCCGCAACCGGTCAGGATCGAAGAAGCCGCGGCGGGCTCCCCCGCCCTAGCGTGAGACCACCGACGGGAACCGTCGGCCCACGCACCTCAGAAGGAGAAGGACCCATGACCGCAGGCGTACAGACGATCATCTACCCCGTCAAGGACGCGGCGCAGGCCAAGGCCCTGTTCAGCGCGCTGCTGGGCGTCGAGCCGTACGCCGACGAGCCGTACTACATCGGGTTCAAGGCCGCGGGGCAGGATGTCGGCCTCGACCCGAACGGGCACGCCCAGGGGCTGACCGGGCCGACGCCGTTCTGGCACGTCACCGATCTGCGGGAGCGGCTGGCGGCACTGCTGGCGGCGGGAGCGGAGCTGGTCCAGGACGCGCGGGACGTCGGCAACGGCCGGCTGGTCGCCTCGGTGAAGGACGCCGACGGCAACATGGTGGGCCTGCTCCAGAACCCGGTGGCCTGACCGTCGTACTCCTCGGACGACTGCTTGCACCCGCACTAGTTGCGCACTCAACAATTGGCCTGATCGGTGTTACGGTGCGGGTATGGCAGTGAAGACGGCCGAGGCCCGGCTCGAGGAACAGTGGCGGGACATCCTGTCGGTGCACGCGCGCACGATGTGCGAGATCGACCGGGTGCTGCATCCGCACGGGCTGGGCGCGAGCGACTTCGAGGTGCTGGACCTGCTCGCCACCGAGACCCCCGCCGAGGGCGACCACTGCCGGGTGCAGAACCTGGTGGGCCGGGTCCACCTGAGCCAGAGCGCGCTCTCCCGGCTGATCGGACGGCTGGAGAAGGACGGCCTGGTGGAGCGGTCGGTCTGCGTCGAGGACCGGCGGGGCGTGTGGGTCGCGCTCACCGCCAGGGGCCGCGCCCTGCACGCCGAGGTACGGCCGCTGCAGCGGGCGGTGCTGGAGCGGATGCTCGAAAGGGCGGACGTCCAGGCGGTTCGGTGAAGTCGGGTGCGGGACCGCGGCGCGCTTGGCGCCGGGCTGAGGCGTGCCGCCCCGGGCTACCGGACTCGAACCGGCTCAGACCTTGCGGTCACAATCTCGAAGATTGAAGCGGCTTTCCCAGCACGCCTTTGCCCGCGGCGGGTGATCACAGCCTACCGGCGACCTGCAAGCGCGACCGGGCGAATTACGTTGCCCGATTCGGCACTGGGCGCTCCGCTGGAAGTGCCGCGATGCGCCGTCGTCGGTTCGCGGTGCCGCCGTGGCCGGTCGCGCCCACGCGGCGGTAGCCGCACACGCGATACAGCCCCGCGCCCCCTCGGGGCGCTGCCGCTCAGAGCGCGAACTCGATCCCGTCGGGGAGGACCTCGACCCCCTCCGCGGCCACCTGGGCGCGGGCCCGGGACGCCGGGTCGACCAGGGGGTTGGTGTTGTTGAGGTGGGTGTAGATCCGGCGGGTGCGGGGATGGCGGGCCAGGGCGGCGAGGCTGCCGTGCGCGCCGGAGACCGGGAGATGGCCCATCGCCGCCTGCCGGGGACCGGAGCGGACCGTGGTACCCATCTCGCGGGCGGTGAAGAAGGTGCCGTCGAGCAGGACGCAGTCGGCCTCCGCGCAGAGTTCGTCCAGGACGTCGCTCCAGGCGCCCACGCAGGGGGCGTAGAGCAGCACTCCCCCGGTGGCCAGGTCCTCGACGCGGTACGCCGTGACCCAGCGGCCGTCGGCCTCGGCGAGTGCGGCCGGGACGTACGCCGGGACCTTGGCGCCGACCGGGTGGGCGGTGACCACCAGGCCGCCGGCCAGCACGAAGCCGCCGTCGGCCAGGCTGTCGGCCCACTCCCAGGGGGCATAGCGGTCGAGGGCGCCGCGGGCCGGGGCCAGCACCGTCTGCACCGGCGGGGCCGCGTACACCTTGAGGTCCGGCGCCCCGCGCAGCACGGTCAGGCCGGTGACATGGTCGGCCTCGGCGTCGGTGAGCAGCACGCCGCGCACCGGGGTGTCCCGGGGGCCCGGTCCCGGCCACAGCGCGGCCGTGGCCGTGAGCTGGGCGCGGATGTCCGGGGAGGCGTTGAGCAGCCACCAGTCCCGGCCGTTGCCGGTCAGGGCGACGCACTCCTGGGTCCGGGAGGGCAGCTTGCCGTCCCGGGCGGCGGCGCACAGCGCGCAGGCGCAGTTCCACTGCGGGAATCCGCCGCCCGCGGCGGTGCCCAGCAGGACGACCCTCACGACGATCCGCCCCTCTCGGTCTCCCCGGCCCCTGCTGGGATCTTCCCTCAGGATGGGCCGCGCTACCCGCGGGAGGGGGGAACTTCCGGCCGTCCTTCGGAAGGCCGCCGGTCCACCGGGCGGCGCGGCGGAATCGGTTCCGACGGGAAGTCGCGGCCACCGGTCCACAGCGCGGGTACGGCGTCGCAGCGGCGGCACAGCTCGTAGGCGACCGCCTCGTAGTTGACCCGCCAGCCGTGGAAGTGCGGCCAGGCCTCCGCGGTGCCGCGCTCGGCGCGGAAACCGGTCTTCTCCAGCATGGTCACGGCCTCCTCGAACTCGCCGTACGTCAGCTCGATGGGGGCGTCCGGGGCCGGGTCGGTGTCGAAGGTCGCCCGCACGGATGCGGCGATGTCACGCAGCGCGGTGAACCCGGCGCGCAGCACCAGCCGGGCCTCCGGCGGGGCGGTGCGCGGGGCGAGCGCCAGTTGCATGGCCGCCGCGTCCATGACGGCGATCAGCCCGACCAGCCAGCTGCGGTAGGGGCGGGGCGAGCGGAACGCCAGCAGCACCGGGTAGGTGGCGTGGCTCTCCCCCATGTCGGCGGCCAGCCGCTCCCAGGACCGGTACAGCTCGGGCAGCGCGGTCTCGGTGTCGACCAGCCACTGCCGGGCGAGGATCTCCGGCCCCCAGGCGGGCTCGCCGGCCCGGGACTGGAGGAGGGTGACCTCCAGTTCGCGGCGGTTGTAGGCGGCGTACAGCGTGGGCAGGTAGGCGATCTGGAGCGCGATGACGACCGGGCCGGTGGCGGCGGCCACGAAGTCGAGCGCGGACAGCCGCAGCCGGGCGCCGCTGGCGAACCCGAGGGTGAACAGGCTGGAGCCCGCCTCCCGGAACGCGATGCTCCAGGACAGCGGGGAGAACGCGTACAGCAGCAGGCCGAAGCCGAGGAACGCCCCGCCGAGCCAGGCGGCCAGCATGCCGACCAGCATGAGCGGGGCGAGCCAGGTCTGTGCGCGGTCGATGGCACGGTAGCCGCCGCGGTGCGCGGTGAAGCAGAGCACGCGGCGCAGGCCCCACCACAGCCGGTACACCAGCACGGAGTACAGGCCCCGGGGGACCACGAGCGTGCGCAGGATGCTGCGCAGGACCAGGATCAGTACCAGTGCCCCGGCCACCCCGGAGATCCATTCCATGGCGCCATTCTGGCCCGCCCGGCGGCCTCCCGGTGACCGGAGCCCTTCGTTCAGCCCGCTGGCCGGACCAGCAGGGTGCGCACTCCCTCCGAGGTCAGCGTCAGCGCGTGCGCCGAGCTGCCGTCTATGGCGAGCGAGAGGTTGTCCTCGGGCCACTGCGAGGCGAGCGCGCCGAGCGGCACCACGCGGTAGCGGGAGACCGTCGGCAGCAGGCCGGTCAGCTCCCCCTCCGAGGTGAACACGGGGACGACGGGGTCGCCGTCGGGGCGTTCCAGGACGGGCAGGGCGATCATCGCGGGGTCGGCCGCCTCCGCGGCGTCGTCCGGCACCGGGACCAGCACGTCACTGTGCGCGAGCGTGTCCAGCGCGGCAGGGTCCTCGGCGTTCACGGCCAGCGTGTCGAGCGCCCGCTGGGCCGGCGTCGGGAAGTCGTCGTGTGCGGGTGTCTCCATGGCAGATCCCCAGGTAGCGGTGTGTCACAGGCCGCAGGACCGGCAGGGCACCGGGCGGCCACGGCACGCGTACCCGGTCGGGGCCGGGGCATGCGCCGGGACCGGCAGGGCTTGCACCGTGCCCCGGAATGCCGCGCCGCGATCCCGGTGGCTCCCGGCGGAAACCGCCGACCGGGGGTGGCCGGGGCGGAGCGAGGGGTGGTGCGGGGGCAGTTCCCGGTGGCACGTGCCTCGCGCTCCGTCCCCCGGCATCACTCGCGGCACGGGCGCCGGGGTAGGGGTAGCCGCGGCAGGTGACGGTCCGTGTCCGATCCGTCACCCCTTGGACACGAGAGAAGGAATGCGATGTCGGTCGAGACCGGTACGACGCCCGGGGCGGGCGCCGAGGAGCGGGAGCAGCAGAGCCTCGGCACCGCTGCGGCACGGAACCTCACCACGACGACCAAGTCCGCACCCCAGATGCAGGAGATCAGCTCCCGGTGGCTGACGCGGACGCTGCCGTGGGTGGACGTGCCCGGCGGCACCTACCGCGTCAACCGCAGACTGTCCTACCGGGTCGGCGACGGCCGGGTGACCTTCGTGCAGACCGGCGCGCAGGTCGCGGTGATCCCCGCCGAGCTGGGCGAGCTGCCGTTGCTGCGCGGCTTCGAGGACGGCACCGCGCTGCAGGCGCTGGCGGCCCGGTTCGAGCAGCGGGAGTACGAACCGGGGCAGGTGATCGCGGCGGCCGGCCGCCCGGCCGACCATGTGTATCTGATCGCGCACGGCAAGGTGGAGCAGGTCGGGTCGGGTCCCTACGGCGACGAGGCGGTCGTCGGACTGCTCGCGGACGGCGACTCCTTCGGCGGCCGGGTGCTCGCCGGACTCGACGGCGGCTGGGAGTTCACGGCCCGCGCGGCGACGGCCACCACCGTGCTGGCGTTGCCGCACACGGCGTACCAGGAGGTGGCGGACCGGCACGCCGACCTGCGGGCGCACGTGGAACTGGCGGGGCTGGACGGGCACCGGGAGACGAACACCTTCGGCGAGGCCGAGATCGCGCTCAGCGCGGGCCATACCGGCGAGCCGGACATCCCGCACACCTACGTCGACTACGAGCCGGCCCCTCGCGAGTACGAACTGAGCCTCGCGCAGACCGTGTTGCGCGTGCACACCCGGGTGGCCGACCTCTACAGCAGCCCGATGGACCAGACCGAGCACCAACTCAGGCTCGCTGTCCAGGTACTGCGGGAACGTCAGGAGCACGAGCTGGTCAACAACCGGGACTTCGGCCTGCTGCACAACGCCGACCACGGCCAGCGGATCTCCACCCACGCGGGCCCGCCCACCCCCGACGACCTCGACGAGCTCCTCGCCATGCGGCGCGACACCACGCACCTGTTCGCCCACCCCCGGGCGATCGCCGCGTTCGGCCGGGAGTGCAACAAGCGCGGCCTGTACTTCGGGAGCGTCGAGGTCGGCGGCCACCACCTCCCGGCCTGGCGGGGCGTCCCGCTGCTGCCCTGCGGGAAGATCCCGGTCACCGGGGCCCGCACCTCCTCCGTCATCGCGCTGCGGGCCGGCGAGCAGAACCAGGGTGTGATCGGCCTCCTCCAGACGGGACTGCCGGACGAGACGGAACCGGGCCTGACCGTCCGTCTGATGGGGATCAACGAACAGGCGGTCGCCTCCTACCTGGTCACCGCCTACTACTCGGCCGCCGTCCTGGTCCCGGACGCCCTCGGCATCCTGGAGAACGTGGAGGTGTCCCGCCGGGACTAGGCGCTCCGCCAGGCGCTCCGCTGGGGGGGGCCGCGTCGTCGGTCGTCTGGGGCGCCATCGTGGCTGGTCGCGCAGTTCCTCCCCCAGCCTTCGGCCGGGGGTACCCCCAGCGCCCCTTACGGGGCGCTGCAGCAGCGCGGTTGACTTCATTCGGCGCGCTCAGGCCAGCAGTTCGGCGGTCGTCGTCACCCTGATCAGGGGACGGTACAGGTCGAGCAGGTACAGCGCCTTCGCGTGGGAGTCGTCGTCGGCGCCCGCGCAGGCGTCGGCGACGACCAGGACCTCGATGCCGGCGTCGGCGGCCGGCAGTGCGGTGGACAGGACGCAGCAGTCGGTGCTGACGCCCGCCAGGACCAGGCGGCCGTGCGGGGTGGCCAGGGCGGCGAGTTCGGGGGTCCACTTGCCGAACGTCGGGGCGTCCAGGACGACTTCGGCCCGCTGCTCGAACTCGTCCGTCAGGCGCCAGAGTCCGGCTTCCGGAGGCTGGAGCGCGAAGGGCCACTGATCGTAGTAGGCCCGCCAGGCTCCGGTGGGGTGTGCGGGGGCGACGAAGCGGGTGAAGACCGTGCGGTTCTCGAACGCCGGGAGCAGGCGTCGTACGCCCGCGGCCGCCTCGGCGTAGCGGAGGGCGGCCCAGGGGCCGGCGGGGTCTGCGAAGACGTGCTGCATGTCGATGACGGTCAGGAGACCGGGCGAGGTGGTCATACGGTCGGTGCCGGGGCGGTGGCGGGCAGGCTCTCCTGGGTCCGGACCCGGTCGCGGCCCAGGGCCAGGGTGCCGAGGAAGCCGAGCGCCAGGGCGGCCAGGACGCCGAGGTTGGCGTATGCCCAGGCGCCGGACTTGCCGCCGAGGCCGAGCGGGGCCAGCAGATAGCCCTGCCAGGTCAGCCAGCTCGCGGCGGTGTTGGTGACCAGGCCCCAGCCGAGGGCGGTGGCGGCGAGCGTGAGGAGCAGGGGCAGGAGGGGGACGTCGCCGTAGCGGCCGGCGGGGCGGTAGAGGTCGGCCTCGTCGTAGTCGCGGCGGCGCAGTGCCAGGTCGGCGAGCATGATCCCGCACCAGGCGGAGATCGGCACGCCGAGGGTGGTGAGGAAGCCCATGAACTGGCCGAGGAAGTCGTCCGCGAAGAAGACGATGTAGACCGCGCCGGCGATCATCAGGACGCCGTCGACCAGGGCGGCGAGGTAGCGGGGCACGGGCAGCCCCGCGGAGAGGAGGGCCAGCCCGGAGGAGTAGATGTCCAGGACCGCGCCGCCGACCAGGCCGAGGACGGCGACGACGGCGAAGGGGATCAGGAACCAGGTCGGGAGGATGGTCGTCAGCGCGCCGATGGGGTCGGCCGCGATCGCCTTGTTCAGGGTCTCGGAGGAGCCCGCGAGCAGCAGGCCGAAGACCAGCAGGAGGAGCGGGGCGACGGAGCCGCCGAAGGTGGTCCAGCCGATCACGCCCCGGCCGGAGGAGCCGCGCGGCAGGTAACGCGAGTAGTCGGCGGCCGCGTTGACCCAGCCGAGGCCGAAGCCGGTCATCATGAACACCAGCGCGCCGATGAACTCCTGGGCGGAGCCGGACGGGATCGCGCTCACCGTCGCCCAGTGGATGTGGTCGGCGACGAGGACCACGTAGACGACGGTGAGGACGCCGGTCACCACCGTGATCACGGTCTGCAGCCGCATGATCAGGTCGAAGCCCATCACACCGCCGACCACGGTCAGCGCGCAGACCACGATCAGCGCGACCACCTCGGTCTCGGTGCCGCCGCCCCAGCCGAGCCGGGTGAAGACGGTCGCGGTGGCCATGGTGGCGAGGGCGATCAGGACGGTCTCCCAGCCGACGGTGAGCACCCAGGACACGACCGAGGGCAGCCGGTTGCCCCGGACGCCGTACGCGGCCCGGCTGAGCACCATGGTCGGTGCCGAGCCCCGCTTTCCGGCGACCGCGATGAAGCCGCAGAGCAGGAAGGAGACGAGGATGCCGAGGACGCCGGCGGCCAGCGCCTGCCAGAAGGAGATGCCGAAGCCGAGCGCGAAGGCGCCGTAACTCAGTCCGAGGACGGAGACGTTCGCGCCGAACCAGGGCCAGAACAGGGTGCGAGGGGTGCCCTTGCGGTCGGCGTCGCCGATCACGTCGAGCCCGTGCGTCTCGACCTGGAGCTGTCTGCCGGGTTCCCGTGTGTCCGCCATCGTCGGCCCATCTGTCCAGGTGTGTTGGCTGGAGGCTAGGTCGGCCGCCGGCAGGGGTCAAGGACAAATGATCAGACGGGATCGGCACAGCGGGCCCGGACTGTGCCCTTCCGTACCCCGCCGGACCTGCGGCTCCGTCAGCCACGCGGGTCCGCAGCCCGGTTGGACCACCCCGATTTGACACCGCCCATGATCCACTCCAATCTGTGCTCATGAAATCCATTTTCAAAAGGAGGGGTGGTCGGCCGTGCGCGTGGCCTTCGTAGGCAAGGGCGGCAGCGGCAAGACGACGCTGTCGGCCCTCTTCACCCGCCGTCTGGCACGGTCCGGCGCGCCCGTCGTCGCGATCGACGGCGACATCAACCAGCACCTGGCCCACGCCCTCGGCCTGGCCGAGGACGAGTTGTTCGCGGCGCCGCCGCTGAGCGCGCGGACCGGTGAGATCAAGGACTACCTGCGCGGTACCAACCCCCGGATCGCGTCCCGGGAGGCCATGGTCAAGACGACACCGCCGGGGCACGGCTCGCGGCTGCTGCGGCTGCTGGGCGACGACGAGGTGCACTCCCGTCACGTCCAGGAGGTCGGCGGGGTGCCGCTGATGGTCACCGGGGCGTTCGCCGGGAGCGACCTCGGGGTGGCCTGCTACCACTCCAAGCTCGGCGCGGTGGAGCTGTACCTCAACCACCTGGTGGACGGCCCCGGCGAGTACGTGGTCGTCGACATGACGGCGGGCGCCGACGCCTTCGCCTCCGGCCTGTTCACCCGCTTCGACATGACCTTCCTGGTGGTCGAACCGACCCGCAAGAGCCTGTCCGTGTACCACCAGTACCGGGACCACGCGGCCGAGTTCGGGATCCCGGTCGCCGTGGTCGGCAACAAGGTGACCGGCGCGGACGACCTCGCCTTCCTGCGCGAGCGGGTGGGCGAGGACCTGCTGGCCCACTGCGAGCTGTCGCCGCACGTCCGTGCCCAGGAACAGGGGCGTGGCAGCGGCGGGCTGGAGCCGCACAACTCCCGGGCCCTGGACCGGCTGCGGGCCGCGGTGGACACGCGGCACAAGGACTGGGACGCCTTCCAGCGGCACGCCGTGGAGTTCCATCTGCGCAACGCCGCCGCCTGGGCCGACGCGGCGACGGGCCAGGATCTGGCCGCCCAGGTCGATCCGGACTTCCGGCACGGCCCGGCGGCACTGCCCGCCTTCGCCTGAGACACCGATCCCCACTTCCCCTTTTTTCAGCAACTCATCCTCAGAGAACGGGACACCGCCACATGTCGCTCGACGTCTCCCCGCAGCTCCTCGCCGAAGCCGAGAACGGCGCGGTGCGGGAGGAGGACTTCATCGAAACCGTCCGTACGTCACTGCCGTACGCCTACGAGCTCGTCGCCCGGCTGGCCGCCGAACTACGCGGCGGCACAGCCGAGTTCGCCGACAACCAGACCCCGCCGCCCTCGGAGAGGGAGCGCGGGCAGCTGCTGCGGGCGCTGTCCTCGGACGCGATCCGGGGCAGCCTGGAACGGCACTTCGGGGTCGCCCTCGCCTTCCAGAACTGCCACCGGGTCGCGGTGTTCCCGCCCGGCGCGCGGGGCGGCGAGACGCACACCCGCTTCACCTCGACGCGCGCGCAGATCCTCAACCAGTCGCCGGAGTTCCGCGACTGCTGAGTTCCCGCCGGGCGGCCCCACGAAGGCCGCCCGGCAGCGCGGTGCACCGCGTCACGCACCGACCTCGGTGGCGCGCGAGCCGTCGGCCCGCAGGCTCCGGGCGACCGCGTCGGCCGCCGCCCGGACCTGCGGGGCGAGTCTGAGCGGCTGGACGGCCTCGACCGGTCCGAACACACCCACGGCCGCGATCACGGCCCCGCGGGAATCGCGCACCGCCATCCCGAACGCACTGAGCTTCGCCTGCCTGCTGATGACGGGAGCCGCGCTCGGTGACAGGTTCGGCCGCCGGACGGTGTTCGTCATCGGCGTCGCCGTGTTCACGCTGGCCTCCATCGGCTGCGGACCGTCCGACACCAGCGCCCAGTTGATCACCTTCCGGACGGTCCAGGGCTTCGGCGCGGCGGCCGTGATGCCGCTGTCGCTGACCCTGCTCTCGCAGGCGGTGCCGTACACCGCGCACCCCTCGCTGGTCGGCCCGATGATCGTGGCCGGCATCGGCATGGGCTTCGTGTTCGCGCCGACGGCCGCGGTGGTCCTCGGCTCGGTGGCCAAGGAGCACGCGGGCAAGGCGTCCGGCGCCGACACCACGGTCCGCGAGATCGGCGGCGCGCTCGGCATCGCCGTCCTGAGCACGGTGTTCGTGACGTACGGCAGCACGGAGGGCCCGCAGCAGTTCGTCGACGGGCTCCACCCGGCCGTCTGGGTCGGTGTCGCGGTCGTCTTCTTCGGAGCCCTGTGCGCGCTGGGGATCCCGCGTCGGCCGCAGCCGGCGGACGAGCGGGTCTGAGCGCTGCTCCGGCCTGAGCCCCGCTCCGGGCGGAGGCACCCCGACGGGTGCCTCCGCCCTTTCACGCTCAGCCGGCGATGATCTCCGCGAACCGCTCCGCCCCCACGTTGCCACCGGACAGGACGACCCCGATCCGGCGCGGCAGCGGCGCCACCCGGCGGGCGAGCAGCGCGGCCAGGCCGCTGGCTCCGCTCGGCTCCAGGACGGCCTTCAGACGCTCGAAGGCGAACCGCATCGCGTCCCGGATCTGGTCGTCGGAGACCAGCGAGATGTCGTCCACCAGGCGCTGGTTGAGGGAGAAGGTCAGCTCGCCGGGGATGTCCGCGGCCTGGCCGTCGGCGATGGTGCGGGGCACCGGGACCGACACCCGGTGCCCGGCCGCCAGGGAGCGCCTGGTGTCGTCGCCGGCCTCCGGCTCGACCCCGACGACCCGGATCCCGGGCAGCAGCCCCTTGGCGGCGGTGGCGCTGCCCGCGATCAGCCCGCCTCCCCCGACGGGCACCACCAGCGCGTCCAGGTCGCCGACCTCCTCGATGAGTTCGAGAGCGGCCGTGCCCTGCCCGGCGATGACGTGCGGGTGCTCGTACGGCGGGATGAGCGCGAGTCCGCGTTCGGCGGCGAGGGCCTCGCCGATGGCGACCCGGTCGCCGGTGTAGCGGTCGTACGTCACGATCTCCGCGCCGTATCCGGCGGTCGCCGCCAGCTTGGCGCGCGGGGTGTCCTCGGGCATCACGATGACCGCGGTGGTGCCGAGTTCACGGGCGGCGAGGGCGACGGCCTGGGCGTGGTTGCCGGAGGAGTAGGCGGCGATGCCCTTGGCGAGCTGCGCAGCGGACAGCCGGGACGCCGCGTTGTAGGCGCCCCGGAACTTGAACGCGCCGATCCGCTGGAGGTTCTCGCACTTCAGGAAGACCTCGGCACCGACCAGCTCGTCCAGGGTGCGCGAGCGCAGCACGGGGGTGCGGTGGGCAATTCCCTTGATCCGCGCCGCCGCGTCGTGCACGTCCTGGAGGGTCACGGGCGGGGTGTCGGGCATGTTCGTCCTCCGTTCCGGGCGCCGCGGGGCGCCGGATGGTCGCTGGCCGCGGCACCGCCGTTCGATGTCGGCCCGGGCAGCCGCTCGACGCCGACCGCTTGGATTTATTGTCTATCATCTGGACCTGAAGTCCAGACCCGATCCCGGCGGGGGCACCGATGACACACGGACCGGCAGCAGCGAGCGGCGAGGACGCGGCGCGGGCCGAGCAGGACGCGATCATCGCCGCGCTGACCCCGGTCGTCGACGGGATCGCGGCGACCTTCGGCTCCTTCTGCGAGGTCGTCGTCCATGACTTCCGCCGCCCCGAGCGCTCGGTCGTCGCCCTCGCCGGGTCGGTCACCGGCCGGGGTGTCGGCGGGTCGATGAGCGAGATCGGCATGAAACTGCTCGCGGCCGGCGACGAGGCCGACGACGAGCTCAACTACCTCACCCGCACCCGGGACGGAAAGCTGGTCAAGTCCTCCACGATGGTGCTGCGCGACTCGGCCGGTACGGCGTTCGGGGCGCTGTGCGTGAACCTCGACGTCACGGCGGTGAACCAGGCGCACGCGCTGATCGGCGGTCTCGCCGGTGTCACCTCCGTCCCGGAGACGCCGCCGACCACGACGTTCGCCGACGACATCACCGCCGTACTGGACTCGATCGTCGACGCCCGCCAGCTCCGCCAGAACAAGCCGTGGGCCCAACTCACCCGCGAGGAACGTCTGGACCTCTTCCGCGACCTCGACCGGCAGGGCGTCTTCGCGGTGCGCGGCGCCGTCCAGCAGGTCGCCGCGCGCCTGGGCATCTCACGGGCCTCCGCCTACAACTACCTGGCCGCGACCCGCACCGGCTGACCACCGGAGCGTTCAACCGAACGGTTGAATCCGGATTGCACCGCCCGCGCCCCACGGGATCCGTCCGGCCGACGCGGCGGCCCGCCCGGGGCGACGAGACTCGCCGGGACACATCAACCCCAGGCAGAGAGGTCTCCGCACCGTGTCCAGCCTCAGCAGACGACGTGTCCTCACCACCGGAGCCGGGGCGGGCGCCGCCCTCGCTCTCGGCGGACTCACCACCGATGCCACCGCGGCGACCGCAGCCGGCCGGAGCGGCGCGGCCGAAGAGACGCGGACGCTCGACGAGCTGTACCGGGCAGCGCTCGCCGAGGGCGGCAAGCTCGTCGTCTACGCCGGCGGCGACACCCCCACCCAGCAGGACGGCACCAAGGCCGCGTTCCTGAAGCGCTTCCCCGGGATCGACCTGACGATCGTCGTCGACTACAGCAAGTACCACGACGTCCGCATCGACAACCAGCTCGCCACCGGCACCCTCGTCCCGGACGTCGTACAGCTCC
This sequence comes from Streptomyces sp. NPDC058457, assembly GCF_042720695.1. Classification (NCBI taxonomy): domain Bacteria; kingdom Bacillati; phylum Actinomycetota; class Actinomycetes; order Kitasatosporales; family Streptomycetaceae; genus Streptomyces; species Streptomyces sp. NPDC058457. The sequence continues at coordinate 90,439 of NZ_JBHXLU010000032.1, forward strand.
AGACCCTCCAGGACTTCGACCGCTGGAAGGAACGAGGGGAGCTGCTGCGCTACCGGCCGGCCGGTTTCGGCAGGGTCCACGACGGGTTCAAGGACCCGCAGGGCGCCTGGGTCGCCGTCGCGGTGATCGCGTTCAGCTTCATGTACGGCACGGACGCGGCCGGTCCGGGCGCGCCGCGCACCCCGCTCGACCTGCTCGACCCGAAGTGGAGGGGCCGGATCGCATCGTCGTATCCCCATGACGACGACGCCGTCCTCTATCTCTACGCGCTGTACGCGCAGACGTACGGCTGGGAGTGGGTGGCCGGGCTCGCCACACAGGATGTTCGGTTCGCGCGCGGCAGCAACTCCCCCGGTGACGCGGTCGGTTCGGGGCTGAAGCCGATCGGGGTCGGTGGCGCCGGCGCCCCGCTCGGGACCGGTCCGGTCCGGTGGGTGCTGCCCGAGAAGGCGCCGTTCATGGCCTGGGGCCAGCGCGCCGCGATCCTCAAGCGGGCCGCCCGTCCGGCGGCGGCCAAGCTCTACCTCAACTGGCAGCTGTCCGCAGCCCAGCAGCGGACATCCTTCAACGGCTGGTCGGTCCGCACCGACATCGCGCCCCCGGCCGGTCAGAAGCCCGTCTGGGAGTACCCCGACGCCCACCTCGACGGCTTCCCCCGGTTCATGGCCGACCGAGCGGCGGTCGAGCGCTGGAAGCAGACCTTCGCCCTGTATTTCGGCGAGGTGACCGGCGCCCCCACGCCCGGGGTCCTGGGTCTGCACCCGGGCGCCTGACCTCGGCAGTTCCTCACACCGGTCATACAGGCCACGGATAGACTCGATCATCCAGTCCGAGGAGATCCGTGGGGGTTCCGCCGTGCCCGACCGACTCCCCTGCGGACCGCGCGGTTTCCGGCTCCGGCTCGAACAGGCTCCGCACCTGATGTTCTTCGTGATGCTCGCCGCCGCCGTCGTCCGGCTGGTGGAGCTGGGCAGCGCGCTGTGCGTGGACATGGTCCTCGTCAGCGCGCTGCTGACGCTGGTGTACTCGGCGGGCCTCGCCGTGTGGCACCGGCTGGGCCGGGCCGGGCGGCACGGCTGGGTGGTGGCGCTCCTCGGCCTGTGGGCGGTGCTGGTGCTGCTCGCCCCGCAGCCGCTGACCATGGCGTACGCCTGGTGCGGTGTGCCGCTGGCGCTGGCGGCCCTGCGGGCCCTCGGGCAGCGCTCGGCGGTCGTCGGGGTGGCCGTCATCACCGTCGTGCTGGGCGGGCGGCTCATCGGGACGGCCCACCGGTTCGACCCGGAGATGTGGCTGATCCCGGTGGCGGCCGTGTGGGGCACGGTGGCCCTCTACCGGGTCCAGCAGCGGGACTCGGCCGAACGCCGAAGGCTGATCGAGGAGTTGCGCGGCACGCGGGCGGTGCTGGCCCGGCAGCAGCGGCAGGCCGGGGTGCTGGCGGAGCGCACCCGGATCGCCCGGGACCTGCACGACACGCTGGCCCAGGAGCTGGCGGGCGGTCTGATGCTGCTCCAGGCGGCCGAGCGGGACTGGGCGGGCCGGCCGGAGGTCGCCCGTACCCGGGTCCGGGCGGTGGCCGACGGGCTGGCCGCCCATCTCACGGAGACACGCCGCATCATCCACGGGCTCACTCCGAGCGCGGTCACCGAGACCGGGCTGGCGGAGTCGCTGCGGCGGCTGTGCGAGCGGGCCGAGGCGGAGGGCACGGCGGCGCGGGTGCGATTCCGGCACACCGGTCGCGGGCCGGTCGACGAGCACACGGCCACCGTGCTGCTGCGGATCACGCAGAGCGCGCTGGCGAACGTGCGCGAACATGCCCACGCGGTGCATGTGCGGGTGGTGCTGCGGCAGCTGGCCGACCGGGTGGAACTCGAAGTCGCCGACGACGGCATGGGGTTCGTCCCGGGCGCGCCTGGGGCCGCGGACCGGCCGACCCGCGGGCTCGGCCTGCCGGCGGCCCGGGCACGGCTGCGCGAGCACGGCGGCGAACTGCACGTCACCAGCGCACCGGGCGGTGGCACCCGGATTCACGCCGTCGTCCCCTTCCGTTCCCTCACCTCTGTCTCCCCGGCCGGCGCCCGTTGACCGGGCTGCGTCTCCTGATCGCCGACGACCACGCCGTGGTACGGGCCGGGCTCCGCGCCCTGCTGGAGGGCGAACCGGACCTCGCGGTGGTCGCGGAGGCCGGCAGCGCGGAGGAAGGGATCAGGCTGACCGTGGAACTGCGGCCGGACGTCGTCCTGATGGACCTGCGGTTCGCGACGGGTCCCACGGACGGGCTGGACGGCATCGAGGCGGCCAGCCAGCTGAGCACCGCGGCACCGGGGGTACCGGTGCTGATGCTCACCAGCTACTCGGGCCGCGCCGACGTCCTGCGCGCGCTGGCGGCCGGGGCCCGCGGCTACGTCCTCAAGGCCGGGCCGCCCGAGGAACTGTTCCGGGCGGTGCGCGGCGCGGCCCAGGGCACGGTGGCCCTCGCCCCCGAGGTCGTCGGCGGGCTCGTCAGCCAAGTGGTCAGTCCTGAACAGGAGTTGACGGCGCGGGAGATCGAGGTGGTGTCCCTGATGGCAAGCGGGCTCGGCAACCGGGCCATCGCCCGGTCCCTGTTCCTCAGCGAGGCGACCGTCAAGACCCATCTGGTCCGGATCTACCGGAAGCTCGGGGTCGAGAACCGGGCGGCGGCCGTGTCGGAGGCGGTACGGCGAGGACTGCTCGAACTGGGCTGACCGCGTCATCCGATCTCGACGACCCGTGCCCAGGCAGGCGGTGCGTCCGGTACGTAGTCGGGGTCGTCCTCCTCCCACGACGTGCCGCCGTACTGCCGGGGGAAGAGGCCCACCACCGTACGGCAGGCCGGCTGCGTCTTCGGCCAGGGTGTCTGCCCGTCGGTGAGGGCCACCACGACGTCCGGGGCCGGCCGGGCCCGCAGCGCCCTGGCGAAGCCCGCGCGCAGATCCGTGCCGCCGCCACCCACCAGCGCGATGCCCTCGGCGCGGCACAGCGGCTGTACGGTCCGGGCGGCCGCGTCGCAGGACAGCACGGAGACCAGGTCCCGGCGGCCGCCGACGGCGCGGGCGATCGCGGCCACCTCCAGCAGGGCGCTGCCCAGTTCGGCGTCGCTGACCGAGCCGGAGGTGTCGATGACGACCGAGACCCGGGGCGGGCGGCGGCGCAGCCTCGGAAGGACCACGCCGGGCAGGCCGGCCGAGCGGCGCGAGGGGCGGCCGTAGCTGTAGTCGTCGCCGGCGCCCGCGGCCGAGGCGGCCGAGCGGACCGCGGCGCCCAGCAACTCCCGCCAGGGCTGCGGTGGATGGAAGGCCTCCTCGGCCCAGCGCCGCCAGCCCTCCGGGGTGCTGCCCGGCCGGCCGGTGATGGCCTGCGCCACCCGGAACCGGACCCCGTCCCGCTCCTGCTCGCTGAGGCCGTGCGCGCCGTCCGGCCCCAGGTCCCACTCGCGGTCGCGGCCGTCGGCGCCGCTGCCGCAGTCCAGCCAGGCGAGGTCCCGGGTCAGCGGCCCGAGCCGGAACTGGCGCAGGTAGTCCTCCATCAACTGGCCTTCGTCAAGCCGCAGCATGTAGGGCCGGACGGCACCGCGGGGCTGCGCCAGCCCGTCGCCGTACGCGTCGTCGTTGATCTCCAGGTCCGCCGCGATGTTCATCCGCAGCCGTTCGCCCGCCCCGGTCAGTCCGCGTTCCCGGGCGACCCGGTCGCTGCGTGCGTGGTGCTCGCGCAGCAGGTGCGACACCTCGTGCACCCACACCCCGGCCAGGTCCTCCTCCGGCATCCGGTCCACGAACGCGGGCGAGACATAGCAGCGCCAGTGCTTGTCGACGGCCATCGTCGGCACCTGCCGGGACTCCACGACGTGCAGGGCGAACAGGGCCGTCGCCAGGTAGGGCCGGGCCCGGGCGGCCTGCAGCCGGGCGGCGTAGAGCTTGTCCAGGTCCAGCGCCCCGGCCGGTGCGGTGCCGGGCGCGACGCCGGGTTCCGCGCCCGGTGCGTCGTCAGGCTTGGTGCCGGGTGCGTCCTCGGGCTTGGTGCCTGGTGCGTCGTCAGGCTTGGTGCCCGGTGCGTCGTCAGGTTCGGTGCCGGGTGCGGTGCCCTGTGCTGTGCTCATCGGCCGGCCTTCGCGGCGACGCGTTCGGCGGCCCGGTCGGCGCGCCAGGAGACGGACACCGCACCGGCGAGCCGTTCGATCGCCGCCGGGACGTCCCAGTCGTCCCGGCGCAGCGAGGCCAGGGTGGTGGCGGGGACCACCACCAGGTCGGGCGCTCCGGTGTCCAGCGCCCGCACCAGCAGCGCCCAGGCCGCGTCCCAGCGGGTCCGGTCCGGCCGTTCGCGGACCGCCGCGACCACGCCGTCCAGCACGGCCTGGCGCAGATCGCCGCGCTCGGGCAGGTCGGCCGCGTCCGGGTCGGCGAGCAGGGTCTCGGGGTCCGGGAGTTCCATCCGGTCGACGCTCGCCAGCAGTTCGAGTCCGGGGCCGTCCCCGACCGTTCCCCTGACGAGGAGGGAGAGTACGTCCCGGGACGAGCCGGCGGCGTGCGCGAAGGCGACCAGGCGCAGTGTCGTGTCCCAGCTGCGGGGCGACGGCCAGGCACCGCCCCGCCGCATCTCGCCACTCGGCAGCCGGTGGACGAGCGTGGGCCGGGTGGCGAGCAGTCCGCACACCGCGCGGCGCGCGAAGTCCACGGCGGCGGGCAGCCGGTCCGGGTCGAGCCGGGGCAGGGTCGCCCGGGGCCAGGTGCCGCCGAGGCCGCGGACGACGACCTCGTGGTCGTGGGCCCACTGCAGATGCACGAACCGGTTGGCCAGCGGCGGGCTCAGCTCCCAGCCGTCGGCCGCCGAGGAACGCGGATTGGCGGCGGCCACGATCCGTACGCCGGGCGGGAGGCGGAGGGCGCCCACGCGACGTTCCAGGACCAGCCGGAGCAGGGCGGCCTGGACGGCAGGGGGCGCGGTGGACAGTTCGTCCAGGAACAGCAGGCCCCGGCCGGCCCGCACCAGCCGTACCGCCCAGTCCGGCGGGGCCATCGGGACGCCCTGGACGGCCGGGTCGTCGCCCACGACGGGCAGGCCGGAGAAGTCGGACGGCTCGTGCACGCTGGCGATCACCGTGGTGAGCGGCAGGTCGAGCGCCTCGGCCAGCCGGTTCAGGGCGGCGGTCTTGCCGATGCCGGGCTCGCCCCAGAGGAGGACGGGGAGATCGGCGGCGACGGCGAGGGTGAGCGCCTCCAGCTGGGTGTCGGGCCGGGGTTCGGTGGTGGAGTCGCCGAGGAGCCCCGACAGGGTGTCCGCGACGGCGAGTTGGTCAGAAGCGTGCAAGGGCATGAGAGATCACCTAGGGGTGTGAGAAGACAAGTGGACGGGTGTCAGCGCCGGCCGGCGGGGCGCGGGCCCAGACGCGGGTCGCGGACGGACCGGCGGCGCCGGGTGCGGACGGGGCCGGTGCGGCCTCCGGCGAGGCCCGCCCGGTAGAGGCCGTATGTGATCCGGCGCCGCGCGGCCGACTCCAGTTCGTCCTTCAACGGGCCGTCGCGCAGGACGGCTTCGGGCCCCAGCAGTCCTTCGACGACGGCGAGCGCGCCGGCGATGTCCCCGTGGTCGAGGCGTTCGCGGACGCCGGTGAGGCAGTCGGGGCGGCGGTGCGCCTCGTCGATGAGGCGCAGACAGGGCAGCGGCGGGCCGCCCAGCGCCACCAGCAGTTCCTCGCGCCGCAGTTCGTCCGGGGAGTGGTCCAGCGCGGACAGCACCCCGTCGACCAGGCCGATCCGGTGCCGGGCGCCCCGGCACTCCACGAGGCGAGACTGCCGGGCCGGGTCGGGGTACGGGTCCCGGGCGGCCGGTGGGTGCCCGGGGACCAGGGCGCCGGCGACCAGCGGGTGCAGCTGCCCGGCGTCCACCAACCCGGCGCGCAGCAGCTCCAGATCGGGGAGCGTCCAGGTCGCCGCGTCGGGCAGGACGAGCGGGGCGCCGGAGCCGGCGTCCCGGCCCGCGGTCCCCTGGCCGCCGGTGTCCCGGCCGGTGGTAACGGTCCCGTCGGCCGCGAGATGCAGCGCGAGCCGCTGACGGCCGCCCAGGCGTACGACGACGGTCCCGCTGTCCCGTCCCTCGGCACCCAGCACGATCCGCGCCTCGTCCGCCCACCGCTCCGTGGCGCACAAGGACCCTTCGTGGCCCAGGAGTCGGTCGGCGAACGTGAATCGGTCGGCGTACGCGAGCCATGCGCCGCCCACCCGCCGTCCGCCGTCCGAAAGCCACTCGCCGTCCGAAAGCCACTCGCCGTCCGCAGAAGGGTCGGCGTCCGCAGAACGGTCGGCGCCCGAGCGGGTCCGTAGTTCGCCGGCGGCGCCCGCGTCCCACAGATGGCGGTGCAGGTCGAACCGGTACCGGCGGCTGGGACGCGGATGCGGATGCCCCCGGGCGACGGGTTCACTCAGCGTGCCGTCCCACAGCGCGAGGCTGATGCGCTGTCCGCCGTCCGCCCAGGCGGGCGGTGTCCGGACGACGAGGCACAGGGAGCCTTCCCCGGCGTCGTAACGAGCGAGCGGCATGGTCAGTCCCGGGCGCAGCAACCCGTCGGGCGCGATCCTGGGCAGATGCCAGCGCAGCAGGTCGGGCGCGAGCCGTCGAAGGTCGGCACGGATCCGTTCCCGTACGTCCCGGCCCCATGCACGGGACAGTGCACGCAGGTCGAGGTCGAGGTCGAAACCGGCGGCGGCGCAGGCCCCCGCCCAGTCACCGGCGTTCCGGCGGGCGGTCGCGGTCTCGATCATGGCGGGCGGCACGGCGAACTCGCGCACGCGCCGCCACAGGGAGAGGCGGGTGTCCCCGTTCGCGAAGTGAGTGGCCATCAGCACTCACCTGACGCGTACGGGACCCCCAATCTGACAGCAGAATGAGTGGTCATCGCGGGGAGCATACGGCGCCGTCACCGAGGTCCGCCAGGCAATTATGCACCGGACCCGCACGTGACGCGGATCACCCCGGCCGGGTGCAGCGTTCTGCCGCCCCCAGGGCCTTTTCCCAGGTGTAGGCAGCCGGGGAGAGCGGGGACCGTGGGAATGGAGCAGGCTCGGGCCGGTGAGTACGACGAGTTCGTGGCGGCCCGCTGGTCGGGGTTGTTCCATCTGGCCCGTCTGCTCACCGGTGGCGATCGGCATCGGGCCGAGGATCTTTTGCAGGAGTCCTTGGTCCGGTTGTGGTTCGTCTGGCCGAAGATCGCCGACGAGGCACCGGAGGCGTACGTCCGGAAGGTCATGGCGCGCTCGGCGGCCCGCTCGGCGCGGCGCCGGTGGTGGGGCGAGCGCCCCGTCGAGGAGCTGCCCGAGGTGGCGGCGGCCGGCGACGTGTCGGCGCTCGTCGCCGAGCGTTCCCGGCTGGAGGCCGCGCTGGCGCTGCTGACCCCGCGCCAGCGGGCCGCGGTCGTCCTGCGCTACTACCAGGACCTGCCCGACCGGCAGGTCGCCGAGGTGCTGGGGTGCCCGGTGGGCACCGCCCGGTCGCACGCGGCGCGCGGGGTGGCCCGGCTGCGGGAGCTGCTGGCGGACGCCATCGAGCCGGTGGGGTGAGGGAGAGGCCATGGATCACTTCGAGCGGCAGTTGACACAGTTGATGCACGGCGACCGGGAACCGGCCGCGTTCGAGCCCCGGCACCGGGAGCGGCTGCGGGCCGGTGTGCAGGCGCGGCGGCGGGTCCGGGCGGCCCGGCGGGCGGCCGGCGGTGTCCTCGCGGCCGCGGGGCTCGGCCTCGGCCTGTTCCTGTGGCCCCACTCCGATGTCCGTGACGAGCCGAGCGCGCCGCACCCCTGGCCCGCGACCAGCCCCACCGGCCGTACGGGACCGACGCCGGGCCCCTCCCCCAGCGTGCCGCCCTCCGGCGTCACGACCTCGGCCCCGCCGCCCACGGACACCACCGCGCCCGTGGACACCCCGTCGGCCACGAGCGGGCCCACCGCCTCGTCCACGCCGACCGCGACGGCGACGGCCACCCCGGGCGCAGGAACGACCCTGAGGGCGACGACGGGCTCGTCCGGGAGTTCGACCGCCACCACGTCGCCGCCGTCGGCGCCCGCGACCGAGAGCCCCGACCCGTCGGACGGCTCGTCGGCGGCGGTGGGCTCGGCCGGATAGCGGTCGGGCCGCAGGCCGCACCCCCCTCACCCACCCCACCACCGGGTGTGTCTTCGGCACGCCCCGAGAACGAGAACGAATGCGAAAAAATGCCATGAATCACCCTCGGGTCATGCTCCCGGTCCCCGCGCCGCCGTATCCGGTGCACCACGACGAGCCGGTCCTCGACCTGGCCGTACCGGTGTTCAACGAGGAGACGGACCTGGAGCCGAGTGTTCGGCGGCTCCACGCCTACCTGCGGGAGACGTTCCCGTACCCCTTCCGGATCACCGTCGCCGACAACGCCAGCACCGACACCACCCCGCTCATCGCGGCCCGGCTCGCCGCCGAGCTGCCCGAGGTGGAGTGGATACGGCTGGCCGAGAAGGGCCGCGGCCGCGCGCTGCGGGCCGTCTGGTCGGCGTCGTCGGCGCCCGTCGTCGGCTATCTCGACGTGGACCTGTCGACCGGGCTCGCGGCCCTCCTGCCGCTCGTCGCCCCGCTGCTCTCGGGCCACTCCGACCTGGCCATCGGCACCCGGCTGGCGCCCGGCGCCCGGGTGGTGCGAGGCCCGAAGCGGGAGGCCATCTCCCGCTGTTACAACATCCTGCTGCGCTGCACGCTGTCGGTGGGGTTCTCGGACGCGCAGTGCGGGTTCAAGGCCGTACGACGGGACGCCGCCGCGCGGCTGCTGCCGCTGGTGCGGGACTCCGCGTGGTTCTTCGACACCGAGCTGCTGGTGGTCGCGGAGCGGGCCGGGCTGCGGATCCACGAGGTGCCGGTCGACTGGGTGGACGACCCCGACAGCCGGGTCGCGCTGCTGTCCACGGCGCTTGCCGATCTGCGCGGCATCGCGAGGGTCGCGCTGTCGCCGGCCCGGGGCGCGCTGCCGCCGGGGCGGCCACCACGGCCGTACGTCGTCACCGCGGCCGTCATGGCGCTCGCCCATCTGTTCCTGTACGCGGCGCTGCGCCCGGCCGCCGCCGAGCAGGTGGCGAACGCGCTGTCCCTGCTGGCCTGCTGGACGCTCGCCCTGCCGGTCCGCGGCCGGCTCCCGCGGCCCGCCCTGCCGGCCCTGGCCGCCCGGCTGGCGCTCACCACCGGTTCGCTCGCCGTCCTGCGGCACACGGTCCCGGCCGCCGGACTCAGCGCGGAACTGGCCGCACTCGCCGCCGCCCACCTGTCCCTCGTCCTCGCGCGGCCGGCCTTCGGCGTCCGGCGTCGCCGGACGGAGTCCACGGCCTCATGACCACGCCCCTGAAGAGCACGGCGCCGCCCCTGTCCACCGTCTCCGGGACCGCCGCGCCAGGCCCCGGACAGCGCGTGCGCGACACGGTCCGCCGCCACGGCCCGGTCCTCGCGCTGTACGGCGTGCTGAAGCTCGTCGGCTTCGGCTCCTTCATGTATCTGCTGGACTCGGCCGGGGACTTCCGCAGGAAGCATCCGCGGTTCGGCGGCGGCGCGCACACCTGGGACGTGCTGGGCACCTGGGACGGCTGGTGGTACCAGCAGATCGCCCTGCACGGCTACCACCCCGCGCTGGTCCCGGTCCCCGGCGCCACCGGCCTGATCACCCTCCAGGGCAACTCGGCCGCGTTCTTCCCGCTCTACCCGGCGCTGATGCGGGTGGCGATGGAGGTGACCGGACTCGGCCCGTTCGGGGCCGGGCTGCTGGTGTCGGTCGTGGCGTCGTTCGCGGCGGCGCTCGGGATCTTCGCCGTCGCCGCGTGGTTCGGCGGCCGGCGGGCAGGCCTTGCGGCGGCCGGGCTGTGGGCCGTATGGCCGGGTTCCGGCGTGGAGTGGGCGGTCTACTCCGACTCGCTGTACGTGGCCCTGGCCGCCTGGGCCCTGTACGCCGTGCTGACCCGACGCTGGCTGACGGCGGGGGTGCTGACCTTCACGGCCGGCCTCAACCGGCCCACCGCCGCCGCCCTGGTCGCCGCGCTCGCCGTGGCCGCGCTCCTCGCGCTGCGCCGCCGCGAGGACGGCGTCGCCCGTCCGCTGACCGCGATGCTGGTGGCCCCGCTGGGGCTGCTCGGCTACCTGGGCTGGGTGGGCCACCGCATGGGCGACTACAGCGGCTACTTCGCGCTCCAGTCAGGGGCGTGGGGGCACGAGTTCGACTACGGCAGGCAGACCCTGGACGTCCTGACGTCCGTCCCCGTGGGCCACTTCGGCTATCTCTTCGCGCTCCCCTTCGCGGACGTCATCGGGGTCGGGGTGGTCCTGCTGGACCTGGCGCTGCTGCCGCTGCTGTTCCGGCTGCGGCCGCCGGCGGTGCTGGTCGTCCACACGGTGCTCACCCTCGTCCTGGTGCTGGGCAGTCAGCAGTACTTCGCGAACGTCTCGCGCTATCTGCTGCCCGCCTTCCCGCTGTTCGTCCCCCTGGCGGTCGCGCTGCGCCGGATCAGCCTGCCCTGCCTGTGTGTTCTGCTGGGCATCGCGGCGCTGGCCTCCGGCTCGTACGCGGGCTATGCCCTGTTCGAGCTCGGAGTGCCCTGACGACGGCGCAGTCCTCGACGACGGCCGGTCCTCCCTGACGACGGCTCAGGCCTTCTTGACGGCCACTCCGCCGTAGAAGCCGATCTCGTCGGAGCCGGCCGGCGGGGTGGCCTCCGGGCGCCAGAACGGGACCTGGGTCACTCCGGGTTCGACCAGCTCGAACCCGTCGAAGAACTGCTCGACCCGGGCCCGGGGGCGCAGGTTCATGGAGGCGGTCGCGTTGTTGTAGACGGCCTGGGCCTCGCTGCGGTCGTCGGCGAAGTCGTCGGTGGCGTGCGAGAGCACCAGGAAGCTGCCGGCGGGGAGCGCGTCGCGCAGGGTGGCCACGATCCGCTCGGGATCCTCATCGTCGCGGACGAAGTGGAGGATGGCGACGAGGAACAGCGCGACCGGCTGTCCGAAGTCGATGATCCGGCGCACCTCGGGGTGGTCGATGACGGACCGGGGGTCGCGCAGGTCGGCGAGGACGATGCTGGTGGTACCGGCCCGGCTGAGCAGCGCGTCGCCGTGGGCCTTCACGATCGGGTCGTTGTCGACGTAGGCGACGCGGACGCCCGGTGCCAGCTCCTGGGCTATCTCGTGCACGTTCGGTGAGGTGGGCAGCCCGGTGCCGATGTCGAGGATCTGGCGGACGCCGCTGTCGATGACGTGCCGGACCGCGCGCTGCAGGAAGCCGCGGTTGGCCCGTACGGAGATCCACACCTCGGGCGCGACGGTGGCGAGCTGGTCGCCGGCCTTGCGGTCCACCTCGTAGTTGTCCTTGCCGCCCAGCAGGTAGTCGTAGATCCGCGCCGGATGCGGCTTGCTGGTGTCGATCTCCACGGACCCGTGGCCGTCCTGCGTCACGTGCGCTCCTCTCAACGACCGTCCCGGCCCCCCTTGGCTCACCGACGGCTGGCGACAGCTTTCCATATCAACTTCAGTTCCGGCGCACCGAGTTCTCTCTCCGCCCGCCCCTCCCGACGCTCGCGTGGAGCGCGCCCGTGGCGCCGGTCGGCGGGCCCGGTCGACCAACCGGGCCGGACTTGACTACCATCGGGCCCAGGTGTCCGGGCAAGTGGCCCGGTTTGGTTTGGTTGGGGGTTTCTCATGGTCAGTGGTCGTGTGGTGCGGTTCGACAGCTCGCGCGGGTACGGGTTCATCGCTCCGGACGGTGGCGGAGAGGACGTCTTCCTGCATGTGAACGACATGCAGATGTCGGAGTCGTACGTCCGCCCCGGCGTGGCCGTGGAGTTCGAGATCGAGGCCGGCGAGCGCGGTCCGAAGGCGGCCGGTGTCCGGCTCGCCCGGGGAGCCGACGTGCGCACGCTCGGGCCGGACGACGACTCGCTGTGCGATCTGCTCAGCGCGGACGAGTTCACCCGCGAGGTCACCGAGACGCTGCTGGCGTCGGCGCCCACGCTCACCGCCGAGGAGATCGTGCGGGTCCGGGGTGCGCTGGCCCAGTTCGCGAAGAACCACGGCTGGATCGAGGGCTGACCCGCCCGCGGCGGGCGGCCGGTGCACATGTCGCGTTAAACAGGGCGGCCCACACCACACATGAAGGCAGCAGCAGCCCGCCCCCC
>NZ_JBHXLU010000033.1:0-102569 GCF_042720695.1 Streptomyces sp. NPDC058457
GAGGCACCCTGCAAGCGCCGGTAAGCGAGGCGCCCCCCCCCCCCCCCCCCCCCCCCCCGGACGGGCCCCCCCGGGGGGGGGCGGGGGCGGCCGCCCCCCCCGCCCCGATCGGTGATCAGCCCTTGCCGAGGAGCTTGTTCATCTCCTTGATCTCGGCGTTCTGGGCGGTGACGATGCCGGCGGCCAGGCTCGTGGCCGGGGCGTAGTCACCCTTGGCCTTCTCGGTGCCGGCCATTTCGACGGCGCCCTGGTGGTGCTCGACCATCATGGTCAGGAACATCGTGTCGAAGTCCGTCCCCTTGGCCTGCTTGAGCATGGTCATGTCCTTGTCGGACATCATCCCGGCCATGCCGGCGTGACCGCTGTGGTCCATGCCCGCCATGGGCACCTCCTCGCCCCACGCCGTGAGCCAGCCGGTCATGGTCTTGATCTCCGGGTCCTGGGCCTTCTCGATCCGGGCGGCGAGGTCCTTCACCTGGGCGGAGGAGGCACGGTCGGCGGCGAGCCCGGCCATCTCCACGGCCTGCTGGTGGTGGGGGATCATGGTCTGCGCGAAGGACACGTCCTGCGCGTTGTGGGCACCGGCGGTGGCGGTGGCGCCGGCTGCCGCCGAGTGCGACGCGTGTGCGGTGCTGGCGGTGTCGGCACTGTCGTCGCCGCTGCCGCACGCGGTGAGGGCGAGGGCGGCGGTCGCGGTGAGCGCGACGAGGACGGCACGGGTACGCGTGGTGGTCATGCTGGATCTCCTGCGATAGGTCTGAGCGGGCACGCGGGAGCACGACCGCCGCGCTGTCCGCGCGCGGCCGGCTCGGGTGCCTCTAGATCCGCAGGAGCTGGAGTTCGGCCAGGTCGGGGGGTGCCCGTGCGCCTTCCGGTGCCGTGACCGGGCCGACGGGCACGGGGCAGGCGGTCACGAGTACGGGACCCGGGTCCGGGACCAGCGCGGGCAGCGCCGGTCCGCCGCTCACCGCACCGGAGGCGCAGGTCGCGTCGGCGTGGTGCGCATGGTGGTCGCCGCAGTGGCCGTCGTCGTCGGAGCAGCCGTCGTACGCGGTGATCATGGCCGCCGTGGCGGAGACGGCGCGCTCGTGGCCGCCGTGCCGTCCCATGACACCGCCGGGTGCCAGCGCGTGCATGCCGAGCAGTCCGGTCAGCAGTCCCAGCACGAGCAGGGCGCGCCACCGCCGGTACGGCGGTCGCGGGGCGGGCTGCTCGGTGGGGCGCATCGGGGCCATCCTATGCATGCCCTGAGAGCCGGCCGGCACAGGCCCGCTTCAAGACGAGCCGTTCGGAGGCAGACTCACCCCGTGCCGCCCCGCGCCCGGGAGACGTGGGCCCGGTCGTCCCAGGTCTTCAGGCGGTCGGCGTGGAGGTATCCGGTTCGCGGCTCTGTCACCGTACGCGGATGGACTCGGGGTCTCCCAGTTCGGCGCGGCGGACGACGAGTTCGCGGCCCAGCAGCAGGGCATGGCGGGAGGCGGCCACCTGAAGGGGGTCGGGCAGTGTGGTCAGGTCGGTGAGATGGGCGAAGCCGATGACGCGGCGGATGATCTCCGTACCCGCGAAGCCGACCGACTCCGTCCAGACCCGGCCCAGGAACCGCTCCAGATAGGCGTCGTCGAAGAAGGTGTCGACACGCGACGGCCACAGGCGGCGGAACTCGGCCTCGAACCCCTCCCAGCTCAGCCCCAGTTGACCGGCGTGATCGCCCTCGGCGCCCAGCGCGTGCGCACGGGCCCCGGAGACGAGGACGTTCGCCCAGTACAGGCCGAGGTCGAAGCCGACCGGGCCGACGAAGGAGAACTCGGGGTCGAAGACCCGGACGACGTCGGTGCCGTCCCGTCGGCCGACCATGACGCTGCCGGTGTGCAGGTCGCCGTGGAGCAGTGCCTGACCGCTCGTCATGAAGACGTGGCGGAGTTCGGCGACCTCGGTGCGCAGCCGGGTGTCGGCGCGGAACTCGGCGGCCAGGTCGTCGAGTCCGGGGTGCCAGTGGTTGTGCTCGTGCTCGACGTACGGCTCCGACAGCACCACGTCCTCGGTGATCTTGCAGAGTTCGGGGTTGACGGAGGCGGCGATCAGGGCCTTGCGTTCGGCGGAGGGCATGCCGAAGTCGCTGGTGGCGAAGGAGAGCTGGGCGACGAGTTCGCCGATGCGGGCCGAGGTGTGCGGGCCGTAGGAGCCGCCCTCGTTGAGGTGCGTGCGGAGGACCTTCAGGTCGGACAGGTCCTCCATGACGAGGGCGTGGTTCTCGGCGTCGTAGCCGTGGATCGCGGGGATCTTGTCCGGGGCGACCTTGGCGATCTGCTCGTAGGCGCGGGCCTCGGCGTCTGAGCGGTCGGGGCTCAGCGGCCACGAGGGGCCGGCGACGCGGACCCAGGGCAGGGCCTGCTTCACGGCGAGGCTACGGGTGCCGGCGCTGTTCGCCGCCAGGAACACGCGGTTGAGATTGCCGTCGGAGACCTCGCGGACGTGGATGTCGTCGAGGTCGTCCCAGTGGCCGCGCTCGCGCAGGTAGCCCGGGATGTCGTCGGTGTCCAGGATGCGGTAGCCCATGGTGTCGGTCTCCTTATGCGATACGGCGCTTGGACAGGGTGAAGCTGAAGACCAGGGCCAGGATGAGGACGGCGCCCTCGACCACGTCCTGTGTGTAGTACGGCAGGCCCTTGATGGTCAGGCCGGTGGTGATGATGCCGATGAGGACCGCGCCCAGGGCCGTGCCCCAGACGTTGGGGCGGCCCCGGCCCAGCACCGAGGTGCCCACCAGGGCGACGGCGACCGCTTCCAGGAGCTGGGAGGTGCCGGCGCTCACGTCGCCCTGGCCGATGCGGGAGGCCAGGATCAGGCCGCCGACCGAGGCGAGCACACCGGAGATGACGTAGGCCAGCGCGCGGTAGGCACCGACGCGGATGCCGGCCAGCCGGGAGGCCTCCGGGTTGGCGCCGATGGCGTACAGGATCCGGCCCCAGCGGGTGCGGGCGAGGAAGACCCAGGCGGCGACCGTCAGCGCGCCGAAGATCAGGACCGAGACGGGGATCCCCAGGACCGTGCCGCGGTCGATGCGCAGGAAGCCCGCGGTGAACTTCCCGGGTGCCGTGCTGCCGTCGGACATCGTCATGCCCGGGGTGATGGACTGGCCGTCGACCAGGATGAGTTTGCCGCCCTGGATCACGAACATGGTGCCGAGGGTGGCCAGCATGTCGGGGATCTTGAGTACGACGATCAGGAGCGCGTTGAGCAGGCCCGCGAGGGCGCCGGCCGCCAGCACCGCGACGATCGCGACCGTGCCGATCTGGTTGTGGACGACCATCGTCTGGGCGGCGACCGAGACGCCGAGTCCGGCGACGGCACCGACGGACATGTCCATTCCTCCGACGGCCATGGTGAGGGTGACACCGAGTCCGAGGATCGCGGCGACGGAGACGTACCGGAGCGTGTCGAGGAGGGTCGCGGACTCGCGGAAGGTGCCCTCGCTCAGCGCGAAGTACAGGAAGAGCGCGACCGTGACGAGGATGAAGCCGTACTTGATCACGACGTTCTGGACGCGTGCGGCGGCGGTGGCCGTGGGCCGGGTCGCCGCCTTGGCGGGGGTCCCGGTGCTCTGGGTGGTGGTCATGGGTGCTGCTTCCTTCGGCGGCCGGTGTCGGGGGCTCAGACGGACCCGGCGATGGTCTGGATCACGCGGTCGCGCTCCGCTTCCTCGCCGTACGCGTCGAGGTGGACCTCGCCGGCCGCGAGGACGACGACCCGGTCGGCGATCTCGAGGATCTCGTCGACGTCGGCGGACAGGACGAGCACGGCCGCGCCCTCGGCGGCCAGGGTGCGGGCGCGGCGGCCGATGTCGCGGCGGGCGCCGATGTCCACTCCTCGGAACGGCTCGTCCAGGATGAGGACACGGGGGGTCTCGGCGAGCCAGCGACCGACGACCACCTTCTGCTGGTTGCCGCCGGAGAGTTCCTCCACGGTGCTGTGCTCGTCGCGGGCGACGACCCCGAGGGCGTCGATGGTGGCGCGGCCGAGGGCGTCCTCGCGGGAGCGGTTCACCAGGCCCGCGAGGGAAAGGGACCTGAGGAACGGCAGCGAGATGTTCTGCGCCACCGACCAGCCCGGGACGAGCGCGTCGGCGTGCCGGTCCTCGGGGACCAGGTGGACACCGGCCCGGATCGCGTCGGCCGGGCGGCGGGGCGCGTAGGCCCTGCCGTCCAGTGCGACGGTCCCGGTGCGGAAGGGCTCGGCGCCGAACAGGCCGCGGGCCAGCTCGGTCTTGCCCGCACCCAGCAGGCCGACGACACCGGTGACTTCGCCGGTGCGCAGGTCGAGGTCGAGCGGGGCACTGCCGTCGAAGAGCTGCACCCCGCGCAGGGAGAGGACGGTCCCGCCCTGGTCGCCCTCGCGGGTGGGGCGGGCCGTCCGGGCCTCGTGCGTCTGGGCGAGCATCGCGCGCAGGGCGGCGTCCCAGTCGAAGGGCCTGGCCTGGTCCTCGGTGAGACGGCCGTCGCGCAGCACGACCAGCCGGTCGGCGAGGGCGTCGATCTCGCCGAGGCGGTGGGAGACGTAGAGCACCGCGATGCCGTCGTCGCGCATCTTCGCGACCAGCGCGAAGAGGCGTTCGGCCTCGGCCGCCGAGAGCGCGGAGGTGGGTTCGTCGAGGACGAGGAGGCGGGGGCGGGTGGCCAGGGCGCGGGCGAGGACCAGCAACTGGCGGTCGGAGATGCCGAGTTCGGTGACGTCCTGGCGCAGGACCGCGTCGCTCCAGTCCAGGCCGAGGCCTGCCTGGATCTCGCGGGCACGGGCCAGGGTGCGGCCGCCGCTCAGGAACGGGTTGCCGCGCCTTTGGGCCAGTTCCTCGAAGACCAGGTTCTCGGCCACGCCGAGGCCGGGCACGATGCCCTCGCCGATGCGCTGGTGGACCGTCTGGATACCCAACTGGCGGGCCTCATGGGGGGATTGGAGAGCTACGGGCTCCCCTGCGACCCGTACCTCACCGCCGTGACCCGCGTGCACGCCCGAAAGGATCTTGATCAGCGTTGATTTTCCGGCGCCGTTCGCGCCGAGCAGCGCGACCACGCTGCCCGGGGCGATGTCGAGCGACACGCCGGCGAGCACCGTCCTGCCGCCGAAGGCCATGCTGACGTCCGTCAGGCTGACGGCGGGCGTCCCCTCAAGTGCCGTCTCAGTGGGCGACATCGGGGATCCAGTCCGCGGTGCTGACCTTGGAGAGGTTCAGCGCGGGCAGGGCGGTGCGCAGCTGGTCCATGTTCTCGATCTTGTTCTTGACCAGGAAGTCCCGGGTGATGGCGACGGCCGGGAACTCGACGGAGGACTTGTCCAGCTGACCGGCCAGTTCCAGCGCGGCCGTGCGGACCACGGCCGCGCCCACGGCGGACGGGTCGGTGCCGGCGGTGGCGACCCAGGGGCTGCCGGCGGCCGTCATGTTCTGGATGTCGGCGTTGGAGACGTCCGCGCCGAAGACCTTCACCTTGTTCTGCAGCTTCTTGTTCTGCACGGCGAGGACGGTGCCCTTGGCGAGCTCGTCGTAGGGCGCGAAGACGCCCGTCACGTCGGAGTGCTGGGTCAGCGCGGCGGAGACCAGCGGGACGTTGTCGGTGGCGGTCGAGTCGGTGACCTTGCCGACCTTGAACTCCTGGGTCCAGCCGTTGGCGGTGAGCGCCTTCTTCCAGACCGAGTCGCGCTTGTCGAGGGCGGCGTAGCCGGCCACGTTGACATAGCCGACCTTGGTGTTCTTGCCGACCGTCTTGGCCATCACGTCGAGGACGGCCTGCGCCATGCTGGCGTCGTCCTGCTCGGTGCTGACCACGGACTTGTTGGTCTGGTCGACGTCGTACACGACGACCTTGATGCCCTTCTTCACGGCCTGGTCGATCTCCGGCTGGATGGTGGCCGGGAACCCGTGGTCGATGATGATCGCCTGTGCGCCGGAGTTGATGGCGGAGGAGAGGTCGGTGGCCTGCTTGGCGTTGTCGGCCTGGGCGTCGTACACCGTCAGGTCGATACCGAGGGCCTTGGCCTGGGCCTTGGCACCGTTGCCCCACTGCTCGAAGTAGTCGCCGGCGCCGCTCTGCCGGACCAGGGCGACCTTGACCGTGCCCTTGCTGAACGGGGCGGGCTTCCTGCCGGTGGCGGCCGAGGCCGAGGCGGCGGTGTCGCTGCCCGTCCTGGTGGAGGCGTCCGAGGACTGCGAGCAGCCGGAGAGGACCAGGGCGGAGACGGACGCCAGGGAGAGCGCGAGAGGCAGGCGGACACGGGACATGACGGGCTCCAGGTGCAAGGGGTGGTGCGAGGGGTACGCGGAGAGGGAACGCGGGACAACGCGCGGAAACGCGGGACAACGCGCCGAAGAAGACGGTGGCTTGGACCGGAGCGGGAACAGGAATGCGCCACTGCACCACATGCGGCATGCGGGCGTGCGGGGGCTCCGGGAGAGGTCAGCGACAGCTGGCCGTGGTCGACCGGAGCAGGTCCACGTACAGCCGCCGCACCAGCAGCAGCGTCTTCATAGGCAGA
Source organism: Streptomyces sp. NPDC058457 (assembly GCF_042720695.1). Lineage (NCBI taxonomy): Bacteria > Bacillati > Actinomycetota > Actinomycetes > Kitasatosporales > Streptomycetaceae > Streptomyces > Streptomyces sp. NPDC058457. Next base: position 6,526 of record NZ_JBHXLU010000033.1, read on the forward strand.
TCATGGGAACGTTTTCAGCCGTCCGTCAAAGAAATGGAAGCGGTTTCTCAGCACGTGAGACGACGAAGCGTCACAGCCGGTGATCGTCCGGCCGGGAGTTACCATCACGGAACCGGCACCCGATCCGGCACAGTGAGGCCCCGATGACGACACCCTGCGCGAACGCGCTGCCCATGCATGGCATGTGCCGCTGTACCCGCGCGCACTGTCGCGGCTGATCCGCCGTCCGCCGCTGTTGCGTGCCGTCTCCGATTCCCCTCCCGCTCGTCCGGTCCGTCTCGGTATCCGGACTTTCCTTCCCTCTCCTGGAGTTGCTCCCATGACGCTGCTGACGACGTGGTCCGAGTCCGGCCCCGAGACCCCGATCCGCCGCACCTCGGACCCCACCGAGATCGCGGAGGCGCTCAAGCCGCTCGGTGTGCGCTACGAGCAGTGGCCGATCCGCGAGGACGTGCCGTTCGACGCCGACAGCGAGACCGTGTTCGCCTCGTACGGTCCCGAGATCGACAAGCTGAACGCCGAGGAGGGCTTCACCACGGTCGACGTCCTCGGCCTGCACCCCAGCGACGACCCCGAGTTCCCGGCGAAGGCGAAGGCCGCGCGGGAGAAGTTCCTGCAGGAACACACCCACGACGACGATGACGAGGTCCGCTTCTTCGTCTCCGGCTCCGGCATCTTCTACCTGCACGTGAACGGGGAGGTGCACGCGGTCTTCTGCGAGAAGGGCGACCTGCTGGGCGTGCCGCGCGGCACCACCCACTGGTTCGACATGGGCACGAAGCCGTCGTTCACCGCGATCCGCTTCTTCCACGAGGAGGACGGCTGGATCGGCAACTTCACCGGCGCGACCATCTCGTCCCGCTTCCCGGACTACGACACGATCGCGGCCGGGTACGAGGCGGACAAGGGCGCGGTGTGAGCCTGCCGGTCCCGGCCCTCCGGTTCGACGTGGACGCCGTGGTGCTCGACATCGAGGGCACCACGAGCGCCACCGGCTTCGTCGTGGACGTGCTGTACCCGTACTCGCGCGCTCGCTTCGCGGCACTGCTCGCCGAGCGGAGCGGCGATCCGGAGGTGGCACGGGCTCTCGCGCAGGTGCGCGAGCTGACCGGCGACCCGCACGCCGACGCGGCCGCGGTCGTGAAGACCCTTGACGCCTGGCTCGACGAGGACCGCAAGGCGACCCCGCTGAAGACACTGCAGGGCCTCATCTGGTCGGAGGGCTTCGCCCTCGGCGACCTCGTCTCGCACTTCTACGACGACGTCGTACCGGCCCTGCGCGCCTGGCACGCTGCGGGCCTGCGGCTGTACGTGTACTCGTCCGGTTCGGTGGCGGCCCAGCGGGCGTGGTTCTCCTCGACCCCCGAGGGCGATCTGCTGCCCCTGGTCTCCGGCCTGTACGACACCGAGAACGCCGGTCCCAAGCAGGAGCCGGAGTCCTACCGCCGTATCGCGGAGTCGACGGGTCTCGCGCCCGGGCGGCTCCTGTTCCTCTCCGACCGGCCCGGCGAGCTGGACGCGGCCCGCGCGGCGGGCTGGCGCACCGTCGGGATCCGGCGCCCCGGAGAGCCCTTCTACCAGCAAGGCGTCGGCGACCACGCACAGGCCGGGACGTTCGACGAGATCAGCATCAGCACGACCGGGAGCACCACGTGAGCGCCGACATCACCGCATCCGACCTTGAGGAGGCGGGGGCGGTCCTCGCCGCCGAGTCCGCCCGGTTCGCCTCCTTCGGCTGGATGCGCGGCACGTCCGGCAACCTGTCCGTGGTGCTCTCCCGGGAGCCGCTGCGCCTTGCGGTCACCGCGAGCGGCCACGACAAGGGCGAACTGACGCCCGCGGACGTGGTGCTGGTCGACGGTCAGGGCGCTGCCGTGGGCGAGGGCAGGCCTTCGGCGGAGGCCGAGCTGCACGCGCGCGTGGCCGCGCTGACGGGCGCGGGCGCGGTGGTGCACGTGCACACCGTGGCGTCGGTGGCGATGGGTCACCGGCAGCCGGGCGGGATCGTCTTCCGGGACCTGGAGATGCTCAAGGGCGTCGGACAGCCGGCCCATGACGTCGAGGTGACGCTCCCGGTCATCGCCAACAGCCAGGACATGAAGGTGCTCGGGGACCGGCTGGCGGCGGCGCGGGAGCCGCGGATGCCCGCGGTGGTCGTCGCCGGGCACGGGCTGTACGTGTGGGGCGCCGATCCGCGGCAGGCCCGGCACCACACGGAAGTCGTGGAATGGCTGCTGGAGTTGGAGCTGACGCGGCGTTGAGTTGAGTCTGGTCGAGCGGTGAGAGGAACGAAGGCCACGGTCGGTCGACCGTGGCCTTCGGCGTGTTCAGCGCAGCCGGTCGCCGGGCAGTTCCCCCGCCGACACCTCCAGGACGCCGCGCTCGGTCACCAGCCCCGTCACCAGCCGGCCCGGCGTCACGTCGAACGCCGGGTTGTGGCCGCGTGACTGGGCGGGCGCAGTGCGGACGCCGGCCCACTCCAGCACCTCGTCCTCGCCGCGGAGTTCGATGTGGATGTCGTCGCCGGTCGGCGTGGACAGGTCGACCGTGGTCGTCGGCGCCGCCACCAGGAACGGGATCCCGGCGTACGCGCACGCGAGGGCCACACCCACCGTGCCCACCTTGTTCGCCGTGTCGCCGTTGGCCGCGATCCGGTCGGCGCCGACGATCGCCGCGTCGACCTCGCCGCGCAGAATGGTCCCGGCGGCGGCCGCGTCGGCCTGGACGTAGTGCGGGATGCCCTCCTGGACGAGTTCCCAGGCGGTCAGGCGGGAGCCCTGGAGCAGCGGGCGCGTCTCGTCGGCGTGGACGACCTCCAGGCGCCCGCGCGCGTGGAGTTCACGGATGACACCGAGCGCCGTGCCCCAGCCGGCCGTGGCCAGTGCGCCCGTGTTGCAGTGGGTGAGGATCCTCAGCGGCCGGTCCGCGCCGGCCTTCTTCAGCAGCCAGTCGGCTCCGTACGCGCCCATCGCGCGGTTGGCCTCGACGTCCTCGCGCTGGACGGCGACGGCCTCCGCCAGCACGGCGTCGAGGCCCTCCGCGAAGCGGGCCATGACCCGGTCCACGCACACCATCAGGTTGACCGCGGTCGGGCGGGCTTCGCGTATGCGGGCCACGGCCGCACGCACCTGGGCCTCGCTCCAGCCCTCCCGCTCGCCTTCGAGCAACGCGAGAGCGACGCCGTAGGCGCCCGCCGCCCCGATCGCGGGCGCGCCCCGCACCACGAGCCGCTGGATCGCGTCCACCAGGGTGTCCACATCCCGGACATCCACCGTCTCGGTGCGATGCGGCAGCCGGGTCTGGTCTATGAGCGTGAGACCGGTTCCCGTCCAGTCGACGGCACGCAGTTCCTGGGACATAACGGGACACTCCTGATGTTCTGACGGCGCTTGCCACCGTACATGACCTGGGAGAACCACAGTTCGAGACAGATGGGCGGTTGGCCGGATCCGGGTGTTACAGTCCAGCACCCGCATTCCACGGGGCGATACCCCCGTTCCGCGGTTCGAGACGACGAAGGAGGACACATGCCGATGCTCACCCGGCGTCTGTTCCTCGACTTCGGCCGCTGCACCGGCGACTGCTGTCCCTGCTGAGCCTTCCCCCCTCAGCACACCGTCGTCCGATCACCCACTCTCACGCGCCCACCGCCGAGCGCGCCTTGCCGTATCCGGAAGGTCCCCCGATGCACCGCAGACACCGCCGTACCCTCCAGCTGACCGCGCTCGCCGCCGGCACCGTCCTCCTCGCCACCGCCTGCAACGCGGCCGCCAAGAAGGACGACACGTCCGCCTCCGCGGGCAGCAGCGGCAAGTCCTTCACCCTCGTCACCCCGGACTCCGTCGGGGAGAACGAGTTCCTGAAGCTGGCCGTCAGCGGCATCAAGGAAGCGGCGGAGCAGCATGACGGGACCTCGAAGGTCTACGAGTCCACGGACACCGCCTCCCAGCAGCAGAACGTGCAGGCCGCCGTCGACGCCAAGCCGGACGTCATCGTGCTGGTCGGCTTCGAGTTCGCCGACATCGTCGCGCAGCAGGCCGAGAAGAACCCGAAGCAGCAGTTCCTGATGGTCGACGCGTGCACCACCAAGACGTACAAGAACGTCAGTTGCGCGGTCTTCCGCGAGCACGAGGGTGTCTACCTCGCGGGCGCCGAGGCGGGCCTGCTCAGCAGGTCGGGCAAGGTCGGCGCGGTGGACGTGCTCGACACACCCCAGTTCCGCCGCTACAGCGACCCGTTCGCGGCCGGCGCCGAGAAGGTCGCCGCGAAGACCGAGACCTCCACCCGCTTCGTCGGCGGCCAGTCCCCGTTCGACGACTCCGCCCGCGCCAAGGAGCAGGCCAACACCCTGCTGTCCAAGGGCTACGACCAGATCATGGCGGCCGCCGCGGCCGGCAACTACGGCGTCTTCGAGGCCGCGAAGGCCAAGGGCGCCTTCGCGTACGGCGTCGACGTCAACCAGTGCCCGTCGGCGCCCGGCACCGTCGTCGACAACGTGATCAAGCGCACGGACGTCGCCGTGGAGAAGGGCGTCGAGACGGTCCTCGGCGGCAGGACGGGCACGACCGTGTCGTACGGCCTGAAGGAGGGCGGCATCAGCCTGACGGGGCTGGAGGCCGGCGTCGACTCGTCCAAGTGCGTGATCGCCCAGCACAAGGACGTCCTGACGAAGGTCAAGGCGCTGCGTGACCAGATAGTTTCCGGTGAGCTGACGGTCGATGACCCCGCAGCCAAGTGACCGGCCGGCCAGGGCCGTCGAGGCCCCGGCCGTCGAACTCCGGGGCGTCACCAAGCGGTTCCCCGGCACGCTCGCCAACGACGCCGTCGACCTGACCGTCCGCCATGGCGAGATCCACGCCCTGATGGGTGAGAACGGCGCGGGCAAGTCCACGCTGATGTCGGTGCTGTACGGGATGGAACGGCCCGACGCCGGTTCCGTACGCATCGACGGGCGCGAGGTGTCCTTCGGCGACCCGGGGGACGCGATGGCCGCCGGGCTCGGCATGGTCCACCAGAGCTTCAAGCTGTTCGACTCGCTGACCGTCGCCGAGAACGTCGTCTACGCGGCCGAGCCGCGCCGGTTCGGTCTGGTGGACCGGGCCGCCGCGCGCAGCCGCGTACGCGAACTCGCCGAGGAGCACGGCCTCTCCGTCGATCCGGACGCCCGGGTCGGCGACCTGCCGGTGGGGCTGCGGCAGCGCGTCGAGATCCTGAAGCTGCTCCACCGCGGCGCCCGCACCCTCATCCTCGACGAACCGACCGCGGTACTCACACCGGCCGAGGCCGACGCCCTGTTCGCCGTCCTCAGGTCGCTCGCCGCCGAGGGCCGCACGGTGATCCTCGTGACGCACAAGCTGCGCGAGGTGCTGGAGGTGAGCGACAACGTCACAGTGCTGCGCGACGGCCGGGTCGCCGCACGGCTGCGTACCGCCGAGACCACCGCCGACGAGATCGCGGCGGCGATGACCGGCCGCTCGGTGGAACTGGACCGCGTGCACGCACCCGGCACCCCCGGGGACGTCGTGCTCGACGTCGCCGGACTGAGCGCGGGAGACGCCGTACGCGACGTCGACCTGACGGTCCGGGCGGGCGAGATCGTCGGTGTCGCGGGCGTCGCGGGCAACGGCCAGAGCGAGCTCGTCGAGGCACTGGCCGGGCTGCGACCGGTCACCGCCGGCCGAGTCACCCTCTCCGGCCAGGATGTCACGCACGCCTCGGCGGCCGGCCACCGCGCCGCGGGCCTCGCCTACGTACCCGAGGACCGGCACGCGGTGGGCACCGCACCCGCCGCGTCCGTCGCGGACAACCTGGCGATGGGTCACCACCGCACGGCGCTGTCCTCCCGGCGCGGTCTGCTGCCGCGCGCGGCCGTACGCGCCCATGCGCGGCGTCTCGTCGAGCGCTTCGGCATCAAGGCGGCCACGCCCGAACTGCCCGCGGCGACGCTCTCCGGCGGCAACCTGCAGAAGCTGCTGATCGGACGCGAACTCGCGCACGAAGCCCCGCTGCTGCTGGTCGAGCAGCCCACCCGTGGCGTCGACATCGGCGCCGTCCAGAACATCCACGACCGGATCGTCGCCTACCGCGACGCGGGCCACGCCGTCCTGTTGGTCTCGGCCGAGCTGAGCGAGATCCGCGGGCTCTCGGACCGGGTCCTGGTGATGTACGAGGGCCGGGTCACGGCCGCGTACCCGAAGGACGCGGCGGACGAACGCACGCTCGGCCTGGCGATGGCCGGCGGCACGGTGCAGCGGTCCGCCGCCGTGCAGGACGGAGACGAAGACTGACATGGCCCGCATACCGGACGTGACGTGGGTATCGAAGGCGCTGCGCTCCCCCGTCACCTTCTCCCTGCTCGCCGGAGTCGTCATCGGCGCGCTGTTCCTGATCGGCACCGGCGCCGATCCGCTCGCGGCCTACGGCGCCGTCATCTCGGGTTCGCTCGGGGCCGACGGGATCGACGCCACACTGAGCACCCTCACCAGCGTGCTGGGCATGGCGCTCGCCCTGGCCGTCCCGCTGCGCGCCGGGCTCATCAACCTCGGCGGAGACGGGCAGATGGTGCTGGGCGGGATCGCCGCCGCCGTCACCGGGCTGTACTCGCCGCTGCCCCCGTCCCTCACCGTGGTGCTCGCGCTGCTCGCCGGCATGGCGGCCGGCGGCGCGTACGCCGCGCTCGCGGCGCTGTGCGAGAACCGCCTCGGGGTCCCGCTCCTGGTGAGCAGCCTGCTGCTCAGCTATCCGGCGGTCAGCCTCGCCTCCTACCTGGTCCGCTATCCGCTCAAGGAGCCGGGTTCCAGCCTGCCGCAGACGCGACAGCTTCCCGGGGGCGTGGCGCTGCCCGCCTTCGGCTCGTCCACCGTGACGGTGGGGCTGTTGCTGGTGGCGCTCGCCGCGGCCGCGTACTGGTTCACCGACTCCCGTACCGCCGTCGGCTACGAGATCCGGATGACCGGCCTCAACTCCCGCTTCGCCGCCTACGCGGGCGTGGACCGCAAGGGTCTGACGCTGCGTCTGATGGCGACCTCGGGGGCGCTGGCCGGGCTCGTCGGCGCGATCGGTGTGCTGAGCTTCCCGTACCGGTTCCTCGACGGCTCGCTCACCTCGCCCGGCTACACCTGGACGGGGCTGACCGCCGCGCTGCTCGCGTCCGCCGCCCCGCTGGGCACGGTCCTCGCGTCGTTCTTCTTCGCCGTGCTGCAGGTCGGCGGGCTCGCCATGGAACGCACCACCGAGGTGCCGCGGGAGCTGACGCAGGTGCTGCAGGCCATCGTCATCGTCTTCCTGGCGGCCCGGCTGCGCTTCCCGCGCAGGCGCAAGGCAGCCGACAGCCGGGAGCTCGTCGCCCAAGGGGAGCCGGCCTGATGTTCTTCGACTCCGATCTCCTCATGTCCGTGCTGCGCGCGCTCACCCCGATCCTGCTGGCCGCGCTCGGCGGCGCACTGTGCGAGCGCGCGGGCGTCTTCAACATCGGCCTCGAAGGCCTGATGCTGGTGGGCTGTTTCACCGCCGTGTCCACCAGCTGGTTCACCGGCAGCCCGTGGCTCGGTGTGCTGGCGGCCGCTGTCGCCTCCGCCGCGTACTCGCTGATCCTCGCCGTGGGCGCGGTCACGCTGCGCGGTGACGCGGTGGTCCTCGGGGTGGCCATGAACCTCCTCGCGGCGGGCCTGACCAGCTACCTGCTCCGTACGGTCTTCGGAGTCCAGGGCACCTTCGACGACCCGAGCCTCGCCGGGCTCCCGCTCGTCGGAGGCTTCTCGCCCCTGACCTACCTGGCGTGGGCCGCCGTCGTGGTCGCCGCCGTGCTGCTGTCCCGGCACGTCTGGGGGCTGCGCCTGCGCGGTGTCGGCGAGGCTCCGGACGCCGCGGCGTCGCTCGGCGTTAGCCCGGCCCGCCACAAGTACGCGGCGGTGCTCGTGTCCGGGGTGCTGTGCGGGCTCGCCGGGGCGCAACTCGCCCTGGGCAACGTCACGTTGTTCTCCGAGAACATGACGGCCGGGCGTGGCTGGATCGCGGTCGTGGCGGTCATGCTGGGCCGTGCGATGCCGCTCGGCGTGCTGCTCGCCGCGCTGCTGTTCGGCATCGCGGAGGCCGTGGGCTTCCGTCTTCAGGGCCTCGGCCTGCCGCAGCAGGCGACCGACGCCGCGCCCTACGTCGTCACCCTCGGGGCCCTGTTCCTCACGACGGCACGGCGCCGTGGCCGTACCCCCCGTACCACCGGTTCCACCGGTTCCACCGGTTCCACCCGTTCCACCGGACCTTCCGGAGTCGCCTCATGACCCACGACCTGCTGCCCGTCACCCGCATACCCCGCACCGGCCTGCCACCCCGTGCCCTGGTCGTGGGCGACCCGGCGCGCGCGGCGGACGTCGCCGCGCTGCTGGAGGGGGCCGAGGAGATCTCGTACCACCGCGAATACCGGGTCTTCAGCGGCAGTTGGAAGGGGCTGCCGGTCACCGTCGCCTCGCACGGGGTGGGTGCGCCGGGCGCGATCCTGCTCTTCCAGGAGCTGGCGGACGCGGGTGTCCGCACGCTTCTGCGGTTCGGCACCGCGGGCGCGATGAAGCCCGGGATCCGGGACGGCGACCTCGTGATCGCGGAGGCGGCCGTGCGCGACGACGGCGTGACCCAGCAGCTGCTGCCGCCCGAGTACCCGGCCGTGTCCGCCCCCGAGGCGGTGTTCGCGCTCCGGCGCGCCGCACGCGAGGCGGGCGCCCCGCACCACCGGGGCATCGTGTGGACCCGGGCCGCCTTCCAGCCGGGGCTGTTGCCGCTGAACGCGTACGACAGGGCCGGGCTCGCCGCGATCGAGATGGAGCTGTCGGCGCTGCTCGTGACCGCCTCGCTGCGCGGGCTCGTCGCGGGCGGGGTGCTCGTCGTGGACGGCGCGAACGCGGACGAACTGGTCGACGAGGAGGCACCTTTGTCGACAGGTCACTACAACCCCCACCGCGAGGTCGTGGTGCGGGGCGTGGAGCGCGGCGCCGTCGTCTCACTGGAGGCCCTCCGGCTGCTGGCGGAGGATCCTGCGGAGGAAGGGGATGGGGCGTGAGCGTCCCTGCCGACCTCCTCGTTCACGGCGGTGACGTCCTCACGGTCGACGACACCGGCACCCTCGTACGCGACGGGGCCGTCGCCATCGGCGACGGCGAGATCCTGGCCGTCGGCCCCGCGGAGGTACTGCGTGCCCGGTACGCCGCCGCCGACACGCTCGACGCGACCGGCTGCCTGGTCATGCCCGGCCTCGTCAACACCCACACCCACCTGGCGATGACGCTGCTGCGCGGCCGCGCGGACGACGTGACGCTGCAGGGCTTCCTGGAACGGGTGATCCGCTGGGAGGGCGAGCTGCTGTCGCCGGAGAACGTGGCCGCGGCGGTCCGGGTGGCGGTCGCCGAGAGCGTACGGGCGGGCGTGACCTCCGCCCTGGACATGTACTGGTTCCACGAGGCCGCAGAGCGCGTCGCGCGGGAGTCGGGCTGGCGGCTGCACACCGGTCCCACCTTCATGGACGTACCGGACCCCGCGGACGGCATCGCCTACGAGGACCGCCTCGACTGGGCCCGCCGCGACCTGGCGGCACGCCGGGCCCGGCCCGGCACCCGGCCCGTCCTCTTCGCGCACTCCGCCTACACGCTGTCTCCGCAGCAGCTGACCGACATCGCCGCGCTGGCCCGGGAGTTCGGCGCGCTGCTGCACATCCATGCCGCGGAGAACGCCATCGAGGTCGCCACGGTCGAGGTGGCGCACGGCAGGCGCCCCGTGGAGCTGCTGGACTCGCTCGGACTGCTCGGCCCCGATCTGCTGCTCGCCCACGCCGTGGACCTGACGGGACCCGAGATCGTGGCGCTGGCCCGCAGCGGAACCTCGGTCGCCCACTGCCCGGTGTCGAACCTCAAGCTCGGCTGCGGCATCGCTCCCGTGCCCCGGCTGCTCGGTGCGGGCGTGACCGTCGGGCTCGGTACGGACGGCGCGGTCAGCTCCAACACCCTCGACCTGCTGGGAGCGGTGCGGCAGGCCGCGCTCGTGCACAAGGCGGGCGGCGACCCCACGGCGGTCGGCGCCGAGCAGGCCGTGCGCATGGCGACGATCGAGGGCGCCCGCGCACTCGGCCTCGCCGGGCAGCTGGGCTCTCTGGAGCCGGGCAAGCGCGCGGACCTCATCGTGCTGGACCTCGGCAAGCCTCATCTCACCCCGCGCCACGACGAGTGGTCGATGCTCGCCTACGCCGCCCACTCCTCCGACGTACGGGACACGGTCGTCGACGGGCGGGTGCTGATGCGCGACCGCGCGCTCACCACCCTCGACGAGGCCGCGGCCCTCAAAGCCCTGTCGGACCTGGACGCACGGTCCGGCCTGGACGCAGAGTCCGACCTGGAGGTCCTGGCATGACCGTCACCCGGGGTTTCACGGGACGCTCACGCGCCGACGACCGCGATCCACGGCTGCCGCCCGGCCAGTACGACGCGGGGGACTCGTGGCCCGTGCTGTCCGCCGAGGTCACCCCCGACCTCACGCCCGACGACTGGACGTTCCGCGTCGACGGACTGGTGGCCGAGGAGCGCACCTGGTCGTGGGAGGAGGCGCACGCGCTGCCGCGGTCCGGGTACGAGGGGGACATCCACTGCGTCACCAGCTGGTCGAAGTTCGGGGTGCGGTTCGGCGGAGTGTCCCTGGACTCGTTCCTGGACCTCGCCCGCCCGCACTCCTCGGCCACGCACGCGGTCGCGTACGCGCACACCGGGTACACCACGAACCTGCCGCTGTCCGACCTGACGGGCGGACGCGCCTGGATAGCCTGGGAGTTCGGCGGTGAGCCACTGGACCCCGGGCACGGCGGCCCGGCACGGCTCGTGGTGCCCCACCTGTACTTCTGGAAGAGCGTCAAGTGGATCGCAGGCCTGCGCCTCCTCGACCACGACGAGCCGGGCTTCTGGGAGCAGAACGGCTACCACGCCCGCGGGAACCCCTGGAACGAGGAGCGGTACGCCGGTGACTGAGAGCACGACCGGGGCCCTCGCTCCCCCGACCCGGTTCGCCGTGCCGGGACGGATCGCCGTGAGCAACCGTGCCGCGGCCACCTGGCAGCCGGCCCGCCTGGTCGAGGTCCGCCGCGAGACGCCGCGCGCCTCGACGTTCCGGTTCGCCGTGCCCGGCTGGGCGGGCCACCTGCCCGGCCAGCACCTGATGCTGCGCCTGACGGCCGCCGACGGATACGTCGCCCAGCGCCACTACTCCATCGCGTCACCGCCCGGCGACAGCGGCCACGTCGAGCTCACCCTCGACCACGTCGAGGGCGGCGAGGTGTCCGGCTGGTTCCACACGGTGGCGCGGCCCGGCGACACCGTCGAGGTACGCGGCCCGCTCAGCGGGTTCTTCGCCTGGCCCGGTGACCGGCCGGCCCTGCTGCTGGGCGCCGGGTCCGGCGTGGTACCGCTGATGTCGATGGTCCGCGACCACCGTCTGCGCCGGCTGACCGTTCCCGTGCGCCTGCTGGTCTCGGCGCGCACTCCCGAGGACCTGATCTACGCGGACGAGTACGGGGAGGAGACCACGCCCGTCTTCACCCGCACGGGCCCGCCCGGAGTGCGGCCCGGCCGTCTCTCGGCCGCCCACCTGGAGCCATACCTGGCGCAGCCTCCGGCCGGGGGCTGGGAGGCGTACGTCTGCGGCTCCAACGCCTTCGCCGAGCACGCCTCCCGGCTGCTCGCCGGGCTGGGCCAGCCGGTGGCGCGGATCCGCGTGGAGCGCTTCGGCTGACCCCGGACCCTGGGCTCCGGAGGGTTCACGGCCCTTGTGCGGGCCGCCCGGCCGGCCGCGGCAGACCCAGGTGTTCGCGCAGCGTGGTGCCCGTGTACCGGGTGCGGAACAGGCCGCGCCGGCGCAGTTCGGGGACGACCAGGTCGGCGAAGTCGTCGAGGGTGCCCGGCAGGTAGGGGAAGACCACGTTGAAGCCGTCGGCGGCGCGGCCGTGGAACCACTCCTCGATGTGGTCGGCGATCTCCTCGGGTGTGCCGGTCAGAGTGCGGTCGTCGTCGGCGACGCGCCGGACGAGGTCGCGGATGGTGAGGTTGTCGCGGCGGGCGTCCTCGTAGATCTGCTGCTGGGCGGTGTGCGACTGGTTGGAGACGGGGAGTTCGGGCAGCGGACCGTCGAGCGGGTAGCCGCTGAGGTCGAAGCCGCCCAGCCAGTAGGAGAGGTCGGCCAGGGCCACCTGCGGGGGCAGCAGTTCGGTGAGGCGGGCCAGTTCGGCCTCGGCCTCGGCGGCGGTGGGGGCCGTGACCACGGACAGGGCCGGAAGGACCTTGAGGTGGTCCGGGTCGCGGCCGTGGGCGGCGGCGCGCTCCTTGATCTCCGCGTAGAACTCCTGGGCCCGGCCCAGGTCCCTGATGCCGGAGAAGATCACGTCGGCGACACGGGCGGCGAGGTTCTTGCCCGCCTCGGAGGCGCCCGCCTGCACGATCACCGGGTGGCCCTGCGGGGGCCTGGCGATGTTGAGGGGCCCGGCGACCCTGAGGTGCTTGCCCTCGTGGTTCAGGGCGTGCAGCTTGGCCGGGTCGAAGTAGATTCCGTCGGCCTGGTCGTGGCGGAAGGCGTCGTCCTCGAAGGAGTCCCAGAGCCCGGTGACGACGTCGTGGAACTCCTCGGCGCGTTCGTAGCGGGTGGCGTGGTCGAGGTGGGTGTCCAGGCCGAAGTTCTGGGCCTCGCCGTCGTTGAGGGAGGTCACCACGTTCCAGCCGGCCCGGCCGCCGGAGATGTGGTCGAGGGAGGCGAAGGTGCGGGCCACGTGATAGGGCTCGTTGTAGCTGGTCGAGGCGGTGGCGATGAGGCCGATCCGGGAGGTGCCGGCGGCGAGCGCGGCGAGCAGGGTGGTCGGTTCGAAGGAGTCGTTGACCACGCTGACCCGGCTGAGCACGTCCTCGCTCGCGAACGGCACGCCGACGAGGTCGGCGAGGAACACCGCGTCGAACGCGGCCCGTTCGGCGGTCCGGGCGAAGGAGAGGACCTCCCGGATGTTCACGCCCGCGTCGGCGGCGGTGTCCGGGTGCCGCCAGGCGGCCAGGTACTCCCCCGGCGGCTTGAGAAAGGCGTTGAGGCGATGGCGGTGGGCTGGGCCGCCTGGCTGGTCTGTCCGGCGTTCGCGGGGTCGTCGGCCGCGCCGGTGCCGCAGGCGGTCGCGGCCAGGCCGGCGAGGACCGCGGTGGCGGCGAGGCGGAGTGCGGTGCTGCGGCGCATGGCGGATCGGGCTCCTCGGGCGCGTGCGGTGGATTTCATACGGCGGCTGCTCGCAGGCCTGCGTCGAGGTCGGCGATCAGGTCTTCGACGCCTTCGATGCCGACCGAAAGCCGTACCAGGCCGGGGGTGACCCCGGCCGCGGCCTGCTGGGCGGGGTCCAGCTGGGCGTGGGTGGTGGAGGCGGGGTGGATGACGAGGCTGCGGACGTCGCCGATGTTCGCGAGATGGCTGAACAGCCGGACCCCTTCGACGAAGCGCCTCCCCGCCTCCAGACCGCCCGCGAGTTCGAAGGCGAGCACCGCTCCGGCGCCGCGCGGCAGGTAGCGCTTGGCCTGTGTCCGCCAGGGGCTGGAGGGCAGCGCCGCGTAGTGGACCCGCGTCACCTGGGGCTGTTCCTCCAGCCAGGTGGCGAGCGCCTGCGCGTTGGCGACGTGCCGTTCGATGCGCAGGCTCAGCGTCTCCAGGCCCTGCAGGAGCAGGAAGCTGTTGAAGGGGGAGACGGCCGGGCCCAGGTCCCGCACCAGCCGGGTGCGCAGGCGCAGTGCGTAGGCGAGTCCGACGTCTGCGAAGGAGTCCCAGAACGACAGCCCGTTGTAGGTCGGGTCCGGGCCGGTCAGTCCGGGCCAGCGGCCGGGGTCCGCGCCGAAGTCGAAGCGACCGCTGTCCACGACGACCCCGCCGATGCCGGTGCCGTGGCCGGAGAGGAACTTGGTGGTGGAGTGCACGACGATGTCGGCGCCGTGTTCGAGGGGCCGCAGCAGGTAGGGGGTGAGTACGGTGTTGTCGACGACGAGCGGGACACCGGCCTCGTGGGCGATGCGGGCGACCGCCTCGGTGTCGAGGACGTTGCCGCGCGGGTTGCCGAGGGTCTCGCCGAAGAACGCCTTCGTGGTGGGGCGTGCGGCCGTGTACCAGGCGCCCAGGTCGTCCGGGTCGTCGACGAAGGTGACGTCGATGCCGAAGTCGGCGAACGTGTGCTCAAGGAGGGTGCGGGTGCCGCCGTACAGGGACGACGAGGCCACGATGTGGTCGCCCGCGCGGGCCAGGTTGAGCAGGGCGAGGCTGGTCGCGGCCTGGCCGCTGGCCACGGCGACCGCGGCCGAACCGCCTTCCAGGGCGGCGATCCGCTCCTCCGCCACCGCGGTGGTCGGGTTCGACAGCCGGGTGTAGGCGTGGGTGGCGAGGTCGGCCAGTTCGAAGGCCGCGGCGGCGTGCCCGGTGTCCCGGAAGACATAGCCGGCGGTCGCGTGGATCGGTACCGCCCGCGCGCCGGTGGCCGGGTCGGGGACCGCGCCGGCGTGCACCTGCCGGGTCTCGAAGGCCCAGTTGCCGGCGCTCATCGGTCGCCCTCCTGCCTGGCGAGGACGTCGGACCACCAGCGCTCGGCGACCCGTGGATGCGAGCGGAGCCAGCCGACGACCGCGTTCTCGCCGAAGGCCGCGAGCAGCGGGTTGTCCGGGTCGTCGGTGACGCCCCGGCTCAGCGCGGCCAGTTCGGCGGGGAGTTCCAGCGGTTTGACGACCGCGTCGAGGCGCGGGCCGAGGAAGAAGGGGATCGAGTAGCGGTCGACGCCCGGCTGCGGGCTGACCACCCGGTGCTGCGTGGCCTTCAGATAGCCCTGGGTGGCGATCTCCAGCATCTCGCCGATGTTGAACACGAAGGCGTCGGGCACCGGCACCGCGTCGATCCAGCCGCCGTCCTCGCGCTGCACCTGGAGCCCGCCGACGTCGTCCTGCTGGAGGAGGGCGAGGTAGCCGTAGTCCTTGTGCGCGCCCACCCCCTGGTCGGCGTCCTGCGCGGCCCGTGGCGGGTAGTGCACGATCTTCACATGGACGGCCGCCTCGTCGTCGAACCACTGGTCGAAGTAGCCCTCGTCCTGTCCGAGCGCGGCCGCGAGGGCCCGCAGCACCTCCCGGCTGACCCGCAGCGCCTCCGCCTGCCAGCGCAGCACGATGCCCTTCAGGTCCGGGAGGGCGGAGGGCCATTGGTTGGGGCCGATCAGGCGCAGGTAGTCGGGATCGTCCGGGCCGGTGTCCGACGCCGCGCGCTCCGGACCGATGTCGATCTGCTCCCGCCAGTCGGCGCTGCCCGCCGTGTACTCGGTGCCGGTGCGGGTATAGCCGCGGAACTGGGGCGAGTTGAGGTTCTCGATCTGCAGTCGCTGCTGCTCGGGCAGGGCGAAGAAGGCGCGTGCCGCGGTCAGCGCCTCGTCCCGGAGGGCTGCGGGGACACCGTGTCCGGTGACGTAGAAGAACCCCACCTCGTGGGCCGCGGACCGGAGTTCGGCGAGAAAGGCGGCACGATCGGTGTCCGCGGCACGGAAGCGGGAGATGTCGATGACGGGCAGGGCTGTGGGCTGGGCCATGGGGGATCCTTCGCGGCAACGGCGGCCGGCTGCCCTCACAACTCGCCCTGGACATGGGTTGGTCGGAGGCAGCCGGAACCAGCAGGCAGAAAGAGGGGAACGAGGTCGCGAGCCGTGGGACGGCGGTCAGCAACAGACCTGGTCGAACTGGTCCGCGCGGCGGCTCACCCAGAACGGGTCGAGCAGCACCGTGTGCGCCGGGCCAGTGGTCTTCATGGCCGGATGAAAGCACACCGGGGATCGGTGCGTCCACCACGCGTCCCGGCGGGCGAGACAGGACGGCTCCGCCGACGCGCAGTCCCCCCCCCGGATTCGTGTACCCGCCTCGCGGTAGGCCCGAGCTTCCGCGCGCCTGGCTCGTACCGACGCCAGGAGGACAGCCGGCCGAGGGTGTGCGCGAGCTACGGGGTCACCGCCGGGCCCGGCGTTGTGCGGACATGTCACTCTCGCGCTGCCGGTCGCGGACGTCGTCGGCCGGGCAGAGCCCGCGATCGAGAGGCATCACGACCGACTTGCCCTTGACGTACGCGTCAGGGGTTAGGTTCTGCGCTCCGGCAGCCCGACCGGTCCGGCTGCCCAGCCCTCGCTCGCGCCCTCGCTCACCCTCGAACCCGTTCAGGAGCCCCGACATGGCAGCCGACCTGCCCTCCACGTCCCGCGACATCCTGCTGGCCGACACACCCGGCGGGCTGCCCGGACCCGAACACCTCACGATCACGCCAAGGCCGGTCCCCCACCCCGGGCCGGGACAAGTCCTCGTCCGGAACCAGTACTTCCTCGTCTTTCCCGGGCTGCGCACGCTGATCGGCGACGAGGCCGACGGCATGCCGCTCCCCCGCATCCACCCCGGCGACGCGCTGTACGGTCCCGCGGTGGGCGAGGTCGTCGCGGCCGGGCCCGGCGGTCCGTTGCGTCCGGGGGACACGGTCACGCATCTGCTCGGGTGGCGCGAGTACGCACTCGTCGCGGCGACGGACTGCACTCCGCTCGGCGACCTCCTGCCCGACCCGGTGGCCCATCTCTCGTCCGGGTCGGCCGCCTACGGGGCGTTGACCCGGCTCACCGAAGTCCGCCCCGGCGACACGGTGTTCGTCACGGGAGCGGCCGGAGCCGTGGGAACGCTGGCGGGCCAGATCGCCCGGCTGCTGGGCGCCGGGAGGGTCATCGGCAGCACCCGGTCGCCGGCCAAGGCCGAGCGGCTGCGGGCCGAACTGGGCTACGACGCGGTCGTGGTGCCCGGGGCGAGGCCCCTCGACCAGCAACTGGCCGCGGCGGCACCCGACGGCATCGACGTGCTCCTGGACAGCGTCGGCGGTGAGCAGCTGACCGCGGCCGTGCGCACCGCGCGCCGGGGCGCCCGCTTCGCCCTGGTGGGAGCGCTGTCGGGACAGCTGTCGCCGAGCCGCGGCGGTGGCAGTTCACCCGCGGAGATCGACACCTTCCGCCTCGTCGGCCAGGGCGTCTCGCTGCACGGCTACAGCGGACAGGACCATCCCGGCGTCGGGGCGGAGTGGACCAAGCGCTTCGGGGGCTGGCTGCGCTCCGCCGAGATCACCTTCCCGCATGCGCGGATCCCGGGCATGGATCGGGCCCCTCGGGCGTTGCAGGAACTGTTCGAGGGGCGGCACTTCGGAACCGTCGTCGTGGAGTTGCCGCCACGGTGACACGTCGGCGCGCGGTCGCGGCGGCGGAGGCTGATGCTCGGGGGCGGACATGCGGATCGGGGATGCGGCGGCAGCGGCGGGGACGACTCCGCGGGCACTGCGGTTCTACGAGCAACGGGGGCTGCTGCCGCCACCGCGGCGCACGGCCGCCGGGCAGCGTGAGTACGGGCCGGACGA
The DNA here is from genome assembly GCF_042720695.1 of Streptomyces sp. NPDC058457. Classification (NCBI taxonomy): domain Bacteria; kingdom Bacillati; phylum Actinomycetota; class Actinomycetes; order Kitasatosporales; family Streptomycetaceae; genus Streptomyces; species Streptomyces sp. NPDC058457. Next base: position 23,968 of record NZ_JBHXLU010000033.1, read on the forward strand.
GGTGGCCAGGGTCCGTGTCATCCGTGAACTGCTGGCACTCGGTCTCACCGTCGAGGACCTGCGCAGTCTCGCCGACCGGCTCGCCCGGCTCGGCGAGATCCCTCCGGGGCGATGCGGGCACCCCGACAGCGACCGACCCGGCTTCGGGGTGATCGCACGCAGGCTCGCGGCCCTCGACGCCGAGATCGACCGGCTGACCCGACTGCGCGAAGGACTGGCTCTGCGCACCTTCCGTCAGCCGTGACGACACGTCGCCGTCGGCGGGGTCGGCGCCGGTTCTCAGTCGGGGTACACGGGCCCGACCGCCGTACGGGCGCCGAGTGCCCGTCCCCTGCCCCAGCCGAGTTCGCGGCGGTATCCGCCGAGCAGGCCGGACTCCGCCAGCTCGCCGACATCGTGGAAGCGCGAACCCGGAGCGGCCGGGGTCACCAGCGGCGCGACGAAGAGGGCGTCGGTGGGGCAGTACGCCTCGCACTGGAAGCAGGTCTGGCAGTCTCCCTGTCGCGCGAGCACGGGGACGCCGTCCGGGCCGCGGTCGAACACGCGCGTCGGGCAGACGTCGATGCACAGGTCGCATCCGATGCAGCGGTCCGGTTCGACGATCTCGATCACGCGGCCAGCCCTCCTTCGACGAGCGTCGCCCGGGGTGCGGACTCAGGACGGCTCCAGACGTCGTCCAGCCCGCCCGTGAGCAGCCGGTAGTGCTGGGCCGGGTCCTGCGCCGGCCGGTCGATGCGCTTGTGCATGCCGCGCGACTCGGTCCGCTGCAGGGCCGCGTGGTACATCCAGCGGCCGTGCGCCGTCATCGCGGCCGCCTCCCTGGCCCGGAACAGGTCCTCGCCGCGTGCGCCCAGCCCTTCGCGCGCCGCGGTCCACGTCCCGTGCAGGGAGCGCAGTGCCGGGCCCAGCCGATCGGCATGCCGCAGGTAGTTGCGGTCGTACGGCAGCACCTGGCGCTGTACGTCGGCGACGACCTCGCGGTGGCCGACCGTCACGGCGCCGGTCGGACGCAGACCGGCCGTGCCGACCGCCCGCAGCCCGTGGCCGGGACGGCCTCGCCGGGTGGCGAACGCGGCGGCGCCCCGGCCCGCCCAGCTGCCCGAGGAGGCGGCCCACGCGGCGTTGTGGCTGCCGCCCCCGGTGAAGCCGCCGCAGATCAGCTCGCGTGTCGCGGTGTCGCCGGCCGCGTACAGGCCGGGGACGTCGGTCGAGCAGTCGTGGCCTGCGATGCGTACCCCGCCCGTCCCGCGCACGGTGCCCTCGGCCAGCAGGGTGATCTCGAAGAGGTCCGTGAACGGGTCGATGCCCAGCCGGTCGAAGACGAGGAAGGTGTTCGGCTGCCCCTTGCGCATCGCTCGCCGGTCGTCGGGTGTCGCCCGGTCGAAGCGGGCGTAGACCGGTTCCCTGAGAAGCGCCCGCGCGATCGCCGACCTGCCGCCCTTGCTGGCCGCCCCTTCGAGTACCGAACCGTCGGCACGGTAGAAGCTCGCCCAGGAGTAGTAGGCCGTCTTCGTCAGTGACGTGCCCTTGGGAGCGATGGCGTAGGCGTTGGAGAACTCCATCCCGGACAGCCGTGCTCCCGCCTCCACGGCCATAAGGGCGCCGTCCCCGGTGTTGACGTCACAGCCCAGGGTCTTGGACCGGAAGGCGCATCCGCCGGCGGCGAGCACGACCGCGCCCGCCTCGATGCGGACGCTCTCACCGGACCTGCGGTCCAGCGCCCGCGCGCCCGACACGACCGAGTCGGCATCGACCAGCAGCTCCAGCGCGGGTGTGTGGTCGAGGATGCGTACGCCCAGGCGCTGTACGCGGATCCGCTGCCGGCGCATGTACTCGGGGCCTTGGAGGTCACCGCGGAGCTGACGGCCGTGAGCGTCCACGGGGAAGGGGTAGCGCTGGACCCGGGCGAGCTCGTCCATGCGGGCGTGGGTCTCGTCGAGGACCCGTGCCATCCAGTCCCGGTCGGCGAGAAACCCGCCGAGGCCTTCCCTGCTCGCCATGGCGGCCTCGCGCAGTTCGGGGACGTCGTCGACGTACCAGATACCGGTACCGACCGACGCGGTCGCTCCGCTCGCACCGGTGTGGCCCTTGTCGGCCAGGACCACGTCGGCGCCGGCCTGGGCCGCCTTGATCGCGGCCCAGGTACCGGCGGGGCCGCCGCCGACCACCAACACGTCCGTACGGAGGGTCTGTTCGGAATCGGGGCTGGTCATGGCATGCGTTCCTTCCCGTGCCGGGAATCAGGGGATCAGGGCTTGAGGCGGCCCGTGGCGAACATGACGGCGGACCACGCCGAGAGTCCGGCGGCGAGGGCCCAGACCACGAGCAGGGCCCATGCCGAGCCGACGTCACCCCGGCCGAGGAAGCCGATCCGCTCGACCTGGACCAGCCAGAAGACCGGGTCGAGGTGGCTCAGGACGTCCCAGACCGGCGGGAGCCGGCGGACCGAGTAGAAGACGCCGCCGAGGAAGCCCAGCGGCAGCAGGATGATCGACTCCATGGAGTAGACATGGTCGAGGGACTTGGCGAGGCTGCCCGCGATCACGCCCACCTGCGCGGCGACCACGAGCACGCCGAGGGTGCCGAGCAGCAGGACGAAGGGGCGGGCGACACTGCCGCTTCCGGTGAGCGGGAGAGCCACCGCCAGAACTCCGCCGCCCACGACGGCGCCTCGGGCGATGCCGCCGCTCACCAGTGCCGCGTTGATCTCCCACCAGCGCAGCGGGCTGGCGAACACGTCGTGGATGTACCGGTCGCGCCGGGCCTCGAAGAGGCTGGTCGTCCCGTTGAAGTAGCCGACGTTGACGATCGCCTGCGCGAACAGGCCGGGCACGATGAAACGGCCGTAGGAGACACCGTCGATCGTGTCGACGTGCCCGCCGAGGGCGGAGCCGAAGACGACGACGAACAGCACGGTCGACAGCACCGGGCCGACGACGCTGTAGCGCCAGATGGTCAGGAAGCGGAGGATCTCCCGCTCCAACAGCCAGAGGAACGGGGAGCGTTCGGGCTTGAAGGGCTCGTCGTACGACGGGCGGGCAGCCGCGTCCGCCGCGGTGTCGGTCACGCCGCCCCCTCCTCCGTGATCACCCGGTCGTAGACCTCCGAGATGTCCCGCGCCGCGTAACGGCTGCGCAGGGACGCCGCGGAGCCGCGGTCGACGAGCCGGCCGGCCCGCAGCAGCGCGATCTCGTCACACAACGTCTCGGCCTCCTCCAGGTAGTGCGTGGTGAGCAGGACGGTGGTGCCGGCCGCGTTGAGGCCCTTGACCAGCCGCCAGATCTCCGAGCGCAGCTCCACGTCGACGCCGGCCGTCGGCTCGTCGAGGATGAGCAGGCGGGGGCGGTGCATGAGCGCCCGCGCGATGACGAGCCGGCGCTGCATGCCGCCGGACAGTTCGTAGGCGCGGGCGTCCGCCTTGCCGTCGAGGCGGAACACCGCGAGCAGTTCGTCCGCTCGCCGGACCGCCGCCCGCCGGCCGATGCCGTGGTATCCGGCGTGGTAGATCAATATCTGACGGCTCGACAGGAACCGGTCGACGTTGATCTCCTGTTCGGACAGACCGAGCAGCCGGCGCGCCTCCCGGGTCCGGTGGTCGTGGCCGAAGACGGTGAGCGTGCCGGTGGTGGGCCGGACGATGTTGCACACCGAGCCGATCAGCGTGGTCTTGCCCGCCCCGTTCGGGCCGAGCAGACCGAAGAACGCCCCGTCGGGGATCTCCAGGTCCAGCCCGGCCACCGCGGTGAAGCCGTCCTCGTACGTCTTGCTGAGCCCCTGGACGCACAGGGCGGGAGGTCCGGTGTCAGCCACCGGACACATGCGTCTCTGCCCGGTGGAACTGGTTGGCCGGTACCGGCAGTCCGTAGTGCTCGCGCAGCGTCGTGCCCTCGTACTCCTCCCGGAACAGGCCCTTGCCGCGCAGGATGGGCAGCACGTGCTCGACGAAGGCCGCCAGGCCGGACGGCAGGGCCGGTGCCATGATGTTGAAGCCGTCGGCGGCACCGCCCTCGAACCAGGCGACGATCGCGTCCGCCACCTGCTCGGGCGTGCCGATGAACTCGAAGTGGCCGCGGCCGCCCCCGAGCCGCGAGATGACCTGGCGGACCGTCAGTTTCTCCCGTACGGCGAGCTCGATGACGAGGTCGGAGCGGCTCTGCGAGCCCTCCAGCTTCGGTCGGGCGAGGATGAAGTCCGGCAGCGGGGCGTCGAGTTCGAACACCGACGGCTCGGTCTCGAAGATCGATGCCAGCTGGCGCAGCCCGTACTCCGGTACGCGCAGCTCGTCGAACTCCTTCGCCAGCGCCCGGGCCTCGGCCTCGGTCGACCCGATGTACGGGACGATCCCCGGCAGCACGATCACGCCGTCCGGGTCCCGCCCCGCAGTGCGGGTCCTGGCCTTGATGTCGGCGTAGAAGGCGGCCGCGCGCTCGTACGTCCGGTGGGCGGTGAAGATCGCCTCGGCGTGCCGGGCGGCGAAGTCCTTGCCGTCCTCGGAGGAACCGGCCTGGACGAGCAGCGGGTAACCCTGTGGCGGGCGCTCGACGTTGAGCGGTCCTGCCACCGAGAAGTGCGTGCCCCGGTGGTCGAGCGTGTGGAGCCGGGCCGGGTCCGCGTAACGCCCCGTGGCCTTGTCCGCCACGACGGCCTCGGACTCCCAGCTGTCCCACAGTGCCTTGGCGACCTGGAGGAACTCGTCGGCCCTGGCGTAGCGCCTGGCATGGTCGGGACGGTTGACGAGGCCGAAGTTGGCCGCTTCGTCGGCGCCCGCCGAGGTGACGATGTTCCAGCCGGCGCGGCCGCCGCTGACGTGGTCAACCGAGGCGAGGCGACGGGCCAGGTTGTAGGGCTCGTTGTACGTCGACGACACGGTCGCGATCAGGCCGATCCTGCTGGTCGCCTGGGACAGGACGGTCAGCAGCGTCAGCGGTTCGAGCTGGCCCGGCGGCCGGAACTCACCGGTGCCGTTCAGGGCCGGGCCGTCGGCGAGGAACAGCGAGTCGAACTTGGCGCTCTCGGCCAGCCGGGCCAGCTCGATCCAGTGCCGCAGGTCGAAGTCGGCCCGCGGGTTGCTGTGCGGGAGCCGCCAGGCGGCCTCGTGGTGGCCGGCCTCCATGAGGAACGCGTTGAGGTGGAGCCGGCGTCGTCTCTCGCCCACCGGGCTCGCGAGGCTCATGAGGTGACTTCCAGCTTCGAGCTGTCGTACCCGGCCGGGAGGAGATTGTCGGTGATCGATGCGACGTCGACCGTCTTGGTGATCTGGCCCGCCTCCAGGAAGGCGTCGGCGAGCTTCTGTTCCGCCGCGATGTCCGACTTCTCCACCGGGGTGACCCGGGTCTCGAAGGACTTCAGGGAGGCCTTCGCGTCGGCCAGCGGGATGCCTTCCTCCTTGGAGACCGCCTCCGCGTACTTGTCCTCGTGCTTGATCGCCCAGGCGAACTCGTGGGCCAGCCTCTTGAGGACGTCCGTGAGAGCCGCCCGCTTCGTCCTGTCGTTCAGCGACTTCTCGCTCGCGACGTAGTAGCTGCTCGTCTGGTCGATCGGCGGAAGGCCCTTCGCCAGGATCCGCGCACCGCCCTTGACCGCGATCGCCGACTGCGGGTTCCAGATCGACCACGCGTCCACCTTGCCGGTGTTGAACGCCGTGGCACCGGCCGCCGGGTCGAGGAAGACCAACTTCACGTCCTTGGGGCCGAGACCGACGCTCTTGAGCGCGTTCAGCGCCAGGCCGTGCGCCGAACTGCCCTGCGGGACAGCGAGTTTCTTGCCCTTGAGGTCCGCGATTGTCTTCAGCGTCGAGCCCTTCGGCACGATGACGTTCTCGTTCGCCTGGTCGGGCCGGAGGGAACGGTTCACGGCGACGACCTTGAAGCCGTACTCCTTCGCGGCGCCGGTGATCGGCGGTACGTCGCCGACGCTGCCCAGGTCGATGTCGCCCGACGCGGCTGCCTGGACGAGCGGCGGGCCGTAGGTGAAGCGGGCGAACTTCACCTTGTACGGCGCGTTGTCGAAGACGCCGGTGATCTTCGCCAGCTCCTGGCTGCCGTCGCCGCCGTTGTCACCGATGGTGAACGTGTACTTCTTCCACTCGGGGTGGCTGTCGGCGCTCGATCCGCTCACGTTGCTCAGCGGTGCCGCCGCCTCCGACTCCGATCCGCATGCGGCGAGGGGACCCGCGAGGGCGAGCAGGCCGAGGGCGCCGACTGTTCGGGAGAATCGTGTGGGCATGGTTCTCACGTGCTTTCTGTGCAGGGACGGGAGGAAGCGGGGGGTGGATGACGCGCTTGGATTCAGTCGGGTTCGGTTGGATTCAGTCCTGGTTGGCGAGACCGAGGTCTTCCAGGAGCGCGGAGCGGATCTCCTCGCGGGCGATGCTCGCCTCGCGGTCGGCGGCGGACAGCTCGACGCGGTGCGAGGTGCCGATGCGTCCGTTGCTCATGACGACGACCCGGTCGGCCAGGGCGATCGCCTCGTCGACGTCGTGGGTGACGAGCAGCATGGCCGCGTGGTGCCTGCTGCGCAGTGCCCGCACGAGGTCGTGCATACGCAGCCGGGTGATCGCGTCGAGCGCCGCGAACGGCTCGTCGAGCAGCACGAGTTCGGGCTCCGAGACCAACGCCCGTGCCAGGGAGACCCGTTGCGCCTCGCCGCCGGAGAGCTCCTTGGGCCACGCCTTCTCGCGGCCCGCGAGCCCGACCTCGGCGAGCACGTCGAGGGCCCGCCGGTCGGCGTCCGGCCCGTGCAGGCCGAGAGTGACGTTGCGCAGCACCCGCTGCCACGGCAGCAGCCGGTCGGCCTGGAAGACGATCGCGCGCCTGGCCGGGACCTCCACCCGGCCGCCGTCGGGCCGGTCGAGACCGGCGAGCAGGCGCAGGAGGGTGCTCTTGCCGCAGCCGGAGGGTCCCAGCAGGACGACCAGTTCCTCGTCGGCGATGGTGAGGTCCAGCTGATCCAGGACGACCCGGTCGCCGAACCGCCGGACGACCTTCTCCACGACGGCTCCGGACTGCTGCCGGAGCTGTGCCTCGACAGTGGTGCTCATGACGCCTCATAACTGGGACGCCACCGCAGCAGCACCCGCTCGAGAACCCGGACGAACTGGTCGGCGAGCAGACCGAGGAGCGAGTAGATCACCAGCCCCACGAACACCTGGTCGGTCTGCAGGTACGTCTGCCCCTGCGTGATGAGGAAGCCGAGGCCCTTGTCGGCGTTGACCGTCTCGGCCGCGACCAGGCCCAGGACGCTGTACGCGAGCGAGAACCGCAGGCCCACCAGGAATCCCGGCAGGGCGCCGGGCACCAGCACCCGCGTCACCAGCCGCCAGGTGCCGGCGCCCGTCGTCCGCGCCATCTCGATCAGCCGCTGGTCCACACCACGGATCGCGGCGAAGAGGTTGACGTACATCGGGACGCCGGCCCCGAACGAGATCAGCAGCACCTTCGTGAGCTCGTCGATGCCGAACCACACGATCATCAGCGGCAGCACCGCCAGCAGCGGGATCGTGTTCAGGATCTGCACCACGCCGTTGAACAGGTACTCGCCGCTGCGCAGCAGCCCGCCCAGTACCCCGCTGACGATGCCCACCGACAGGCCGACGGCCAGGCCGATGCCGGCGCGTTGCAGCGAGATGGCCAGGTCGGGCCCGAGGACGCCTTGTCGCCACAGGTCGACGGCGGACTTGACGATGGAGGTCGGCGCCGGGGCATAGGTCTTCTGCAGCACTCCGGCCCTGGCCAGGACCTCCCAGGCGATGAGGATCACGGCCGGAGTGGTGTAGATGCCCAGCGGCCAGCGCAGCCGCTCGCGGAGTGTGCGCAGCGGGGTCCGGCGGCGGGCGTCGCCCGGCAGGAAGACCTCGCGTCCGGACGCACTCGTCGTCCCGCCGACCGCCGGGACGACGGCCGGCCTCTTGAGGCTGACCTCGGTCATGCCGCCACCTCCAGCACCCTGCTGTAGTGCGAGGCGTCGCCCACGAGTTGCTCGCTGCGCCGGCCGTCGACACCGACCGGCACGTCCCCGGCGACGGTCACACGGTTGAGTCGGCGGGGGTGGTCGTCGTAGTTGTCGACCCCGTAGTGCTGGGTGATCCTGTTGTCGAAGACCAGCAGCTGACGGGGGCCCCAGGTCCAGCGCAGGATGTTCTCGGGGCGGGTCACATACGACTGGAAGATGCGCAGCAGATCGGCCGAGTCACTGTTCGGCAGGCCGGCGATGCGCTTGGCGAACCCGCCGATGAACAGCCCGCGTTCACCCGTCAGTGGATGCACGCGCACAAGAGGATGCTCCGTCTCGTACGGCGTCGAGACGAAGACCCGGTCGTACTCCCGCCGTTCGGGCGTCGTGGCGGCGGGGTGCGCGTAGTCGTACTGGTTGGTGTGCACGACCCGCAGCGAGTCGGCGAGAGTCCGCAGCGGTTCGGGCAGGTCGCGGTAGGCCGCGACGGCGTTCGCGATGAGCGTCTCGCCGCCGTGGGGCGTGGTCACGACGGACCGCAGTGTCGTGAGCTGCGGCGGGTTGAGCACGAAGGTGACGTCCGTGTGCCGGGCGCGGCGGAGCGCCGTGATCGTCGAGGGATCGGCGGGCGCGGCGAGGTCGACTCCGTCGACGAGGGCGCCGATGCGGCCCGTGAGCTTGCGGATGGTCGGAGGCATGAGGAGGTCCCTCTCCAGGAATGGGGCGCACTGCGGTGAACGGCTGCGAAGCCGGTACTCGGTCCGGTCGCGATGCCAGGGCCCGACGGCCTCGCGAGAAGTGCCGGACGAAGGTCAAGCTGTGTGGCGGAGGTGTGGCGACGGCGTCGATGGGCAGCCGACAGCCCATCCCCTCGCCGATCGCGGGTGGCGCCATGCGCACCGCTCCACGAGGGTGCCGGGAAGCCAGGAGGGAGAAGCAGTCGTGGGGTGGACACCGCTGAGGCGGAGTCTTCGCACCGCCCCTTGCGGAAGTACGCCTGCGGCGCACACCGGCCGCTGCCTGGATCCGCTCAGCGGATCAGCGGCACGCCTTCCGGATCAACGACAACAGAACGCGCTGGAGACGTGCGCCAGGTCGATGTGGCGCCTCCGGGTCAGATCCGTCCGCGGGTTCATGGAACGTGAGTTGAGCAGACGTCCACGCTGTCGGTCAATATGTTCCGGACAGCTCTCACATTGCGGAAACATCGACCACCCTGGAGAGGGGCGCTGCGGCCGTGGCACGGCCTCACTCCACCGACGGGGCCCCGCTGTCGGGTGACACGCCGGGCCCCGTCGGCCGTCTCCCGTCAGCTGCGCCGTTGCTCCGAGAGCGCCTTGGTGAAGTGGGTGACGGGACGCTCCACCCGTTCACCGTCGAGGGTGATGTCGACCGCCTCGTTGTAGAAGGCGAGGAGCCCCTGGACGGCCCCGACCGCGGGCAGCGGGTCCGGGTAGCTCCACACGACGTTCGGGGGCACGTCGGACTCGCCGCGCCACGACCAGTACTCGGCGGTGCCCTTGTAGGGGCAGCCGGTGTGGTGGTCGGTGGGTTCGAGCAGGCCGAGGCGGACGTCCTCGCGCGGGATGTAGTAGCGCGTGGGCAGGCCGGTCTCGAACAGCAGGACCGGCCGGTGGGTGTCCGCGACGACCGTGCCGTCGATCTCGACCACGAGGTGGCGGCTGCTCGGGATGGCGTCCACCCGCTTGTGCGGGTCACGGGGGTGGACGAAGATCTCTTCCTCCTCCTCGTACCAGTGGTCCAGGCCCCGCCCGACGCGCCGGAACCACTCGAAGGCGATGTGGTCGGCCAGGTCGGCGGCCGGGAAGGTCCAGGCGGCGTTCTCCAGCAGCTCGCCGTCGACCTCGACGTCGTAGAAGATCCGCGAGCCGGTGTGCGTGCCCGTCGGGGGGTTCTTCGCCGGGCGGAGCAGGTCCTCGCGGACTTCCGTGCGCGGGAACGCGTACAGTGGGACGGGCACACCCGGCTCCCAGACGAGGACGGGGTGGCGGCTGTCGACGACCGTGACGTCGCCTCGGCGGCCGCGCACCCAGCGCTCGCTCGGCTCCCACAGGAGCCCTTCGGGAGTGGTCCGCACGGCCTGTGCGGTGGGGAACGTGGTCATGAGCGGCTCTCCTCCAACTGGTTCACGCGGTGACTTCGGCGACGTAGGGGCGGTTCTCCCGCCAGGCCGCGAGCTGCTCGGGGCGGCCGAAGACCCGCAGGTACTCCTCGACGTTGCCGCTGGCACGCTCCCACACCGAGACGGGTTCGAAGTCGGACCCGTCCGGGTCGGCGAAGGCCGGCAGCGGTGCCACGACCGTGTCCAGGCCCGGATGGACGAACACCGCGGAGGAATAGCGCGTCACCGAGCCGCCGGCCACCACCCGGTGCCGTCCGGGGCGCAGCCTGCCGTCCGTCCAGTTGGTGAGCAGGGTGCCGGTGAACACCTGCAGGGCGTCGGGCCGGATCGGTACGGGGGTCCAGGTGCCGTCGGGACGCTGGCCCTGCAGGCCCGCGTAGTCACCCTCCTGGTGGAGCACCGTGAGCGCGGAGCCGTCGGCGTGTTCCAGGAGGAGGAGCTTCTCCTCGTCCGACGCGCCGTCGTAGGGCCACTTGGGGTAGTTGTTGACGACCAGCGTCGTGTAGACGTCGTCGCCGAGCGGGAAGGTCTCCGCGGGCACGTCCAGCACGCGTGCGTACAGGGTGAGGACGCGGCGGGCGACGTCTACGAACGCGTCGTGGTAGCGGTGGGCCGCGCTCCGCAGGGCGGGCTCCTGCGGCGGCCACACGTTGGCGTGTGCGTAGAGGGTGGCGTGTTCCGGGGTGAGCCCGGCGGCCTCGGCCGCGTCCGTGTCGTCGTACTGGCCGATGTTGAACCGTTCGAGTTCCAGCCGGCCGAAGTCGTCGGGCCACTGCCGCCAGCCGCGGTAGGGGTGCCCGGTGGGGCTGGCGAGTTGTTCCTTCTCGTCGCGGGGCAGGTCGAGGACGCGGCGGAAGCCGTCGTTGAACCCGACGACCACCGGCCGTCCCCGAGGCACGACAGAGGAGTTGTCCCCCATGCAGCCACCGGCGCACATACCCATCGAAGGTCCGCCGGACTCTGACACCGGGAGCCGCGTCCCGTTCGGCCACCCGTCGATCGACGACCTGCTGGCCCGGGCCCGCGTCCGCCTCGACCGGCTCACTCCCGAGGACGCGGCCGGCGAACTCGCCGACGGCGCCCTGCTGGTGGACGTCCGCGCGGATCTGGTGCGGCGGGCGGAGGGCGAGATCCCCGGTTCCCTCGTCATGGACCGCAACGTGCTGGAGTGGCGGCTCGACCCGTGCAGTGCGTGGCGCATCGAGGAGGCCGCCGACCACTCCCTGCGCGCCGTCATCATGTGCTCCCAGGGCTATATGTCGAGCATGGCCGCCGCGGGACTGCACGACCTGGGCCTCGTGCGGGCCACCGACATCATCGGCGGCTACGAGGCGTGGCGCGCCGCCGGTCTGCCGGTGGTGCCCGGTGGCACCATGCCCGGCTCGTACGTGGCCACCGCGCCGTCCCCGATCAGCCTCGACCCGGGCGGGCAGCGCATGCTGGTCGACGGCGCCCCCGTCGCCCTCACTCCACTCGAATTCCGGCTCCTGACCGCGCTGCTGCGCGGCAACGGCCGCGTGATCCCCCGCGAGGACCTGCGCGCGGGCCTGGGCGAATGGGCCGGCAGCCGCAGCCGCTCCGTCGACCTGCACGTCCACCGCATCCGCCGCAAACTCGGCCCGCGCGCCGCAGCCCTGCTCACCACGGAGCGAGGCGTGGGCTTCCGCCTGCGCGCGACACCGGCACCCGGCACTGCTCCTTGACCAGACCCCCCGTCAGAACGGGGGTCACGAGGAAGGCATGCCCAGGTGGCCGCGCCTAGTGACTCGCCCTCGTATCGCTGGGAGACTGGCCGAAGATCCAGAAATACTCGACCGTGCATGTCCCCGGTACATTGAAGCCCTTCGAGCACAGCCGCCGCCGAAGTCCCACGCATGGCGCACCTGGGCCGACTGCCGTGAAACCAATACTGACCTGGGATGAGACCAGCTCTCAGGGGAGCTGGTGAAGTGAGGGGCGAGCCGTGTTCTACTACCTGCTCAAGTACGTACTGCTGGGGCCGCTGCTCAGAGTGGTGTTCCGGCCCCGGATCGAGGGCCTGGAACATGTGCCGCCGTCGGGACCGGCCATCGTCGCCGGAAACCACCTCTCCTTCTCCGACCACTTCCTGATGCCGGCCGTCCTCAAGCGGCGCATCACCTTCCTCGCCAAGGCCGAGTACTTCACGGGGCCCGGGGTGAAGGGCCGGCTGACCGCCTTCTTCTTCCGCAGCGCCGGGCAGATCCCGGTGGACCGCTCCGGCAAGGACGCGGGCCAGGCCGCGATCCGGGAGGGGCTCGGGGTGCTGAGCAAGGGCGAGCTGCTCGGCATCTATCCGGAGGGCACGCGCTCGCACGACGGCCGCCTGTACAAGGGCAAGGTCGGGGTCGCCGTGATGGCGCTGCGGGCCGGTGTCCCGGTGATCCCCTGCGCGATGATCGGCACGTTCGAGGCGCAGCCGCCCGGCAAGGTCATCCCGAACGTCCACCCCGTCGTGATCCGCTTCGGCAAGCCCCTCGAGTTCTCCCGCTACGCCGGGATGGAGAACGAGAAAGCCGTCCTGCGCGCCATCACCGACGAGATCATGTACGCCATCCTGACCCTGTCCGAGCAGGAGTACGTCGACCAGTACGCGGCCGTCGTCAAGGCCGAGCAGGCGGAGGCGAAGGGCGAGAGGGAGCGCAAGTTCCCGCGGGCTCCGCTCAGTTGAGGTCCCAAGAATGAGACGAGGGGCGGCCGGAGTGTTCCGGCCGCCCCTCGTCGTCGTACGGGAGCGATTACGGCTGCGGGGTGGCGTGCGGGGTGCAGGTGACGTCCGCGCTGTCCAGCTGGCCGGTGAGCAGGTAGGTGTCGACGCGGCTGTTGATGCACGGGTTGACCAGGCCGGTCACACCGTGCGAGCCGGCGCCCTGCTCGGTGATGAGGCGGGAGCCCTTGAAGCGCTGGTGCAGTTCGACGGCGCCGGGGTACGGGGTGGCGGCGTCACGCGTGGACTGCACGATCAGCACCGGCGGCAGGCCCTTGTGGGTCTTGACGTTCACCGGGGTCTGCTGCTTGACCGGCCAGGTGGCGCACGGCAGGTTCAGCCATGCGTTGGCCCAGGTCATGAAGGGGTACTGCTTGTTGAGCTCGGTGTTGTCGCGGTCCCACTTCTTCCAGCTGGTGGGCCACTTGGCGTCGGTGCACTCGACGGCCGTGTAGACGGCGTTGCCGTTCTCCGAGGTGATGTTGCCGGCGGTGTCGGTCAGGTCCGGGGCGGCCGCGTCGACCAGGGCCTGGGTGTCACCGGCGAAGTACTTGCCGAACACCGTGGCGACCGGCACCCACGAGGAGTCGTAGTACGGGGCGCTCTGGAAGAAGCCGATCAGTTCGGCCGGTCCGACGACCCCGCCGATCGGGTTCGCCTTGGCGGTGGCGCGCAGCTGCAGCCACTTGGCCTGGACGGCGTCCCGCGTGGTCCCCAGGTGGAAGGCGGAGTCGTGCGCGGCGACCCAGTCCTCCCAGTCCTTCCAGCGGCCCTCGAAGGCGACGTCCTGGTCCAGGTTGGCCTGGTACCAGATGTTCTTCCGCGACGGGTTGACGACGCTGTCGACGATCATCCGGCGGACGTGTCCCGGGAACAGTGTCCCGTACACCGCGCCGAGGTAGGTGCCGTAGGAGACACCGAGGTAGTTGAGCTTCTTCTCGCCGAGCGCGGCCCGGATGACGTCCAGGTCGCGGGCGGTGTTCGCGGTGGTCATCTGCTGGAGCATCGCGCGGCCGGTGCGCTCGGCGCAGCCGTCCGCGTACTCCTTGGCCAGCCCCCGCTGCGCGGTCTTGTCGGCCTCGGTGTCCGGCACCGGGTCGGCCTTGGGGGCCTTCACGAACTCCTGCGGGTCCTCGCAGGAGATGGGCGCCGAGTGGCCGACACCGCGCGGGTCGAAGCCCACGAAGTCGTACGCCTTCGAGGCGTTGACCCACAGGGGGTTCTTGTTGGTGACCCGGAGCGGGAAGCGCATCCCCGACCCGCCGGGGCCGCCGGGGTTGTAGACGAGCGCGCCCTGGCGCTCCGCCGGCGTCCCCGTGCTGCCTATTCGGTCGACGGCGAGCCTGATCTGCTTGCCGCCGGGATTCGTGTAGTCGAGCGGCACGCTGACCCAACCGCACTGGACGGGCTTGGTCAGAGCCCAGTCGGCCGGGCAGTCGGCCCAGTCGATCCCGGCCTTCGCGGCCCGTGCTGCCGCGAGCGCCGCGCCCTGCTGCGCGCGGTCCTGGCCGCCGTGCCGGGCCTCGGCGCCGGCGGCGGGTGCCGCGAGCGCTCCGGTGATCAGGCTGGCCGTGACGAGCGCTCCGGCCGAGCCGAGCGCCAGCACCCGGCTTCTCGATCTGAAGTTGTCCCTCAAGTGAGCCCCTCCCCGTACATGATGACGAATGGTCAGGGGAGATCCTTCCGGCTGTGAGCCTCCTGAGAACAGGGCCCGACAGCCGTCTTTACCAATCCGATAACCGGACGTTCACATCCCGCCCGTCCCGCTCAGCGGATCACCCGCCCAACTGGGCCAACGCCTCGTCCAGCACCCGGCGCAGGCGCAGCGCATCGCCCGCCACCGCACTCACCAACACGGCGGGCCCGGCGAGCGGAGTGAGCGCGGCGCACTCCCCCAGCATCCGTGCCGCCATCGGCTCCACTGCGAACTCAGGCCGCACGACGACGAGTTGGCCCACCGCGCGATGTCCCGCCAGCACGGCGGGCCCGTCCCAGCCGCCGGGCGCCCCGGGCCCGCAGGCCAGTTCCTGATCCAGTACGGCCCTCCCGGCCACGCGCACGGTGAGCCGGCTGCCGAGCCGCCCGGGCTCCTCCCCGACCCGCCCGAGCACCTGCTCCTCCCGCAGCACGAGCCGTCCCCGGGCCCCGACCTCGACACGCGTGGAGACGCGCAGATCACTCCCCTTGGCCGAGATCAACTGCTCGGGCAGCCACCGCAGTTCACCTCCGTCGGCGACATCGAGCCGGACGTCGTACCGGGCCTCCTCCTTCCCCTGTCCCGGCAGGGCGATGGTCGCGGCGGCCGACCCGACCCACAGCCGGGCCCCTTCCTCGACCCGGGCCTCGATCCCGAACCGGTCCCCGCCGAGCGGCCCGCTCATCGCCCCGACGACCATCACCCGCGCCTCGGCCCCGCTCCCCCGGGTGCGCCGCAGCGCGAGCGGCCCCTCGCCCTCCAGCACGGGGAGCGAGGTACTGCCCCGGCCGTCGTCCCGGGCGACGATCCGAGCGGTCGCGCGCACCCCGGTGAGCGTCATCCGGTCCACCCGGCGAGCCGCTCCCGCACCCACGCGGCCACGTCCGCGACACCGGTCTCACCGCGCAACGACTGGAAGACGACTGGCAGTTCGGCCCGCTGCGCCTTGGCATCGGCCGCCATCCGCGCCAGATCCGACCCGACGTACGGAGCGAGGTCCGTCTTGTTGACGACGAGCAGGTCGGCCGTGGTGACCCCCGGCCCGCCCTTCCGCGGGATGTCGTCGCCTCCGGCCACGTCGATCACGAAGATCTGCGCGTCCACCAGCCCCTTGGAGAAGGTGGCGGTGAGATTGTCCCCACCGGACTCGACGAGGATGAGGTCCAGCGGCCCGACCTCGTCCTCCAGGTCCTCCACGGCTTCCAGATTGGCCGAGATGTCGTCCCGGATCGCGGTGTGCGGACAGGCCCCCGTCTCCACGGCGGTGATCCGCTCCGGCGGCAGCACGGCCTCCCGGAGCAGGAACTCGGCGTCCTCGCGGGTGTAGATGTCATTGGTGACGACGGCCAGGGACAGCTCCTCGCGCAGGGCCCGGCACAGGGCGGCGACGGTAGCGGTCTTCCCGGACCCGACAGGACCCCCGAGCCCTATACGGAGAGCACGACGGGACCCGTCGGGCCGGTGGGCGTCGGCACTGAGGGCGACGGGACCGTGGTGGTGATCGTGATCAAGATGCATGTGCGGCTCCTATTTCAGTAGGCCTTGTGTTTCAGCCCGTCCGGCTTCCGACGACGAGGCGGCCAGCACCCCCGCTCTCCAGCCCGTCCGGCGTTTGAGGACGAGGCCGTTCAGGCCGAAGCGGGGGTCCGGGGGCGGCAGCCCCCGGGACGGGACGGGTAGGGGCGGCGGGGGCGCTCCAGCCGTCGGCGGCCCCGCCTCGCGCCCCCTACGACGCGAACAACCGCACCGCCCACCCCGCATGCCACTCCGCCCCGATCTCCGCCAACGGCGCCGACGCCGCAGGCAACGCGTCGATCCCCGCACCGCCGACCACCCCCCGCGCCGCCTCCACCGCCCGGTCGGCCACCCGGTCCACCTCCGCCGTCAACCGCGCCAGCACCCCTGTCGCCTCGAACGGATCCAGACTCAGCAACCGCACCACCGCCGTGGCCGGCCCGCTCACGCACTCGTACGCCGCGCAGTAGGCCGCGTCCTCCGCCGAGAGCCCCGCCGCCCTGGCCACCACCCCCAACACCACAGGCTGATGGGCCCCCTTGGGGAACTCCCTTGCCAGGGCGTCGAGTTCGGCACCCGGCCAGGCCACCCGCGCGGCGCGCAGCAGCTGCCGCCCGAGTCTGCGCGCCGCACCCCGGAGCGCGGCCGACGGCGTCCGCGCATCGGCCGCCGCGTCCAGCTCCCGTACGTCCGCACCGAGTACCGCGGCCGCGGCGACCGCACCCGCCACCAGCCCCGCCGTGTGCAGCCGACCCCGGCAGTACTCCTCCAGGCTCGCCGCCCCCGTGATCCGCCCGGCCTTGACGGCCGCCTCCGCCCCGCCGGAGTGCGCATGCCCTCCGGCGGGAAAGCGGCCGTCGGCCAGTACCAACAACGCTGCCCGGGACATCACAGACCTCGGCTCTCAGAACAGGAAGTAGCGCTGGGCCATGGGCAGTTCCGCGGCCGGTGTCGCCTCGACCAGTTCCCCGTCGATGTACACGGCGAAGCTGTCGGGATCGACCCGGACGGTGGGACGCGCGTCGTTCTCCCGCATGTCCGCCTTGGTCACCCCACGGGTCGACTCGATGGCGACGAACCGCTTCCCGAGCTGGAGCCGCTCCGGCAGCCCGTCCTCGATCGCCAACGGGGCGACGAAGTTGAAGGAGTTGGCGGCCGGTGCCCGTCCCATCGCCCCGTACATCGGGCGCGGCAGGATCGGCTGGGGCGTCGGGATCGACGCGTTGGCATCGCCCATCTGCGCGTAGGCGATCTGCCCGCCCTTGAGGACGAGGTGCGGCTTGACCCCGAAGAACGCCGGCTCCCAGAGCACGAGGTCGGCGAGCTTCCCGGTCTCCACCGAGCCGATCTCCCGGGCCAGCCCCTGCGCGAGGGCCGGGTTGATCGTGTACTTGGCGACGTACCGCCGTACCCGGTGATTGTCGGCCCGCCCGTCGCCGGGCAGCGCGCCCCGTCGCCGCTTCATCACGTGCGCGGTCTGCCAGGTCCGCAGGATCACCTCGCCGACCCGCCCCATGGCCTGTGCGTCGGAGGAGATGATGGAGATCGCGCCGAGGTCGTGGAGTATGTCCTCCGCGCCGATGGTCGAGGGCCGGATCCGCGACTCGGCGAAGGCCAGGTCCTCCGGCACCGCCGGGTTCAGGTGGTGGCACACCATCAGCATGTCGAGGTGTTCCTCGGCGGTGTTCACCGTGTACGGCCGGGTCGGGTTCGTCGAACTCGGCAGCACGTGCGGTTCGGAGACGACGGTCATGATGTCGGGGGCGTGCCCGCCGCCCGCGCCCTCGGTGTGGTACGCGTGGATGCCCCGCCCGCCGATCGCGGCGAGCGTGTCCGCCACGAAACCCGCCTCGTTGAGCGTGTCCGTGTGGATGGCGACCTGGATGCCCGTCCGGTCGGCGACGGTCAGGGAGGCGTCGATGACGGCCGGGGTCGATCCCCAGTCCTCGTGCAGCTTCAGGCCCAGTGCCCCGCCCCGGATCTGGGACAGCATGGCCTCGTGCGAGACGGTGTTGCCCTTGCCGAGGAATCCGATGTTGAGGGGGTACTGCTCCATCGCCTCCAGCATCCGGGCGAGGTGCCACGGACCGGGGGTGACGGTGGTCGCCTTGGACCCCTCGGCGGGGCCGGTGCCACCGCCCACCAGTGTCGTGATGCCCGCCGACAGCGCCTCGTCGGCGATCTGCGGGCAGATGAAGTGGACGTGCGCGTCGACCCCGCCCGCGGTGAGGATGCGCCCGTTGCCGGCGATGACCTCGGTCTCGGGGCCGATCACCAGGTCGGGGTGGACACCGTCCATGGTGTCGGGGTTGCCGGCCTTGCCGATGCCGGTGATCCGGCCGTCGCGGATGCCGATGTCGGCCTTGACGATGCCCCAGTGGTCGATGATCACGGCACCCGTGATGACCGTGTCGGGGGTGCCGTCTGCGCGCGTAGCGCGCGACTGGCCCATGGACTCACGGATGACCTTGCCGCCGCCGAAGACCGCCTCGTCCCCGGCGAGTCCGGGCCCGCCGGAGCGGTCCTCCTCGATCTCGACAATCAGGTCGGTGTCGGCCAGCCGGATCCGGTCGCCGGTGGTCGGCCCGAACAGGTCGGCGTAGGCGGCGCGGGAGATCTCAGGCATCGAGGGCACCTCCGGTCTCGCCGCGCAGCCCGGGGACCACACGGGCGCCGGTGAGCGGGACGAGTTCGACGTCGACGGGGATCCCGGGCTCGAAGCGGACGGCGGTGCCGGCGGCGACGTTCAGCCGCTTGCCGCGCGCCGCGTCCCGGTCGAACTCCAGTCCGGGGTTGGCCTCGGCGAAGTGGTAGTGGGAGCCGACCTGGACGGGCCGGTCGGCGGCGTTGAGGACGGTCATCCGGGTGACCTCGCGGCCCGCATTGAATACGACGGGTTCGTCGGCGAAGAGAACCTCTCCGGGAATCATCGGCGGCCCCCTCAGACGATCGGGTCGTGGACGGTGACGAGTTTGGTGCCGTCCGGGAAGGTCGCCTCGACCTGGACGTCGTGGATCATCTCGGGGATGCCCTCCATGACGTCGTCCCTGGTGAGCAGCTTGCGCCCGGAGGCCATGAGTTCGGCGACGGTACGGCCGTCGCGGGCCCCTTCGAGGATGTGCGACGTGATGAGGGCGACCGCCTCGGGGTGGTTCAGCCGGAGCCCGCGGGCCCGGCGCTTCTCGGCGACGTCGGCCGCCACATGGATCAGCAGCCTCTCTTGCTCGTGCGGGGTCAGTTGCACGTCCCACCTCACAGTCCTCGCTCCGGACCGTGCGGGGTCCGGTTGCCGCAGCCACCCGTCCGGACACAAAACCGCTGGTGGCGTGGATGGGCAGGCTAGTTCGCCGGAGTTTCAACGACGTTAACCGGGCCGTGGTCGCGCCGAGCGGCCGCCGGAACGGCGTTCAGCGCACCGCGCGGACCACCAGATCGGCCAGCTGCCGGCCCGCCGCCTCGTCGAGGGGTGCGTGGTCGAGGAGCAGGCGGTACCAGAGCACGCCGTAGACGACGTCGATGAGCAGTTCGGGGTCCAGACCGGCGGCGATCTCGCCGCGCACCTTCGCCCGTTCGAGGAGTTCACCGAGGGCGGCGCGGCGGCTGAACAGGAACCGTTCCCGGAACGCGACCGCGAAGACCGGGTCGAGCAGGGCCTGGGCCATCAGCCCGATCAGGACCGGCCGCCGGCCGCGCTGCCGGAACGTGGCGGTCAGGAAGGCCGTGAGGTCGGCGGGCAGTGACCCCTCGTCCGGGACGGCGATCTCCGTCTCCGCCAGGTCGAGCATGGCGTCGAGCACGACGTCGGCCTGGGACGGCCACCAGCGGTAGATCGTCTGCTTGCCCACGCCCGCGCGGGCGGCGATGCCCTCGATGGTGAGCCCGGCATAGCCGTGCTCCTGCAAGCCGTCCATGGCCGCCGCGAGGATCGCGCGCCGCGCCTCCTCGCTGCGCGGCCTGCCCTGCCGTCGCTCACTCGTCATGGAACCCACTTTACAAGACGCCACGTCTCGATAATCCTAATAACGAGACGTGGCGTTCCGAAAAGAGGTCGAGCATGCGCGTTGTGATCATGGGTGGGACTTCCGGCATCGGTCTGGCCACCGCACGGAGGCTGGCGGACGACGGCGCCGAGGTGATCGTCACCGGGCGTGATCCGGAAAGACTGGCCGCCGCCAAGCACGTCGTGACGGCGGCGGAGCAGGTGGACAGCACGTCAGAGGAGGCGGTGACGGCGTTCTTCGACCGGACCGGGCCCTTCGACCATCTGGTGCTCGCGTTCAGCCCGGGCGCGGTGGGCCTCGGCCCGATCGCCGACGTCGGGCTCGCGGACGTCAGGGCGGCGTTCGACGGGAAGCTCTTCCCCAATCTGTTCGCCGTCCAGCGCGCACAGGTGACCGGCTCGATCACGCTGATCTCGGCCTCCACAGCGCGCTCGGCGCTGGCCGGGACGGTGACCCTGGCAGCGGTCAACGGGGCGATCGAGCGGATGGTTTCACCACTGGCGGCCGAGCTGGCGCCCGTTCGGGTGAACGCGGTCTCGCCGGGCGCCGTCGACACGCCCTGGTGGGACTTCCTGCCCCAGGAGCAGCGACAGGCACAGTTCGCGGCGGCCGCGGACACGGTGCCGGCCGGACGGGTGGGGCGCCCCGAGGATGTCGCCGCCGCCGTCCGCTATCTCGTGGACGCCACCTACGTGACCGGCTCGGTCCTGCCGGTCGACGGGGGCTTCACCATCGCCTGACGAGGCCCCGTGACACCCGATCGGCCCTCCCCCGGACACTCCGCGGGAGGGCCGACGTCATGCCGGTGGTCAGGAGCCCGCGGCTCCCCGGTGCTCCGCCGCGATGCCGAAGCGGCCACGTTCGGGGCGTACGGCGGTGGCGGTCTCGCGGACCGTGGAGACCGAGCTGACCACGTGGTCGGCGTGCTCCTCGGCGGGTTCCGGGAGCCCTTCGAGGCGCTCGAGGTCGGCGGCGGAGACGAGGGCGACCAGGGGCTTGCCGTGGCGCGTCACCACGACGCGCTCACCGCCGTACACCACCCGGTTGATCAGTTCGGCGAGCTCAGCCCTGGCTTGGGTCACCGGAATCTCGTAGGCCATGAACCCAGCTTACGGGGCACCCCGGGCAACGCCTTGTGTTCGGCGAGAGCGGAATCCCCACCCCAGGCTATGTACGTCCTGTACATTTTTTACAGAGGGCTCGGCCGCCGAGCCGCCCGGCCATGAGGAGGGGTACGCCATGACCCGACCGTCCGCCCGCTACGTCCTGCCCGAGTTCACGGAACGCACGGCCACGGGGCAGCTCACCCTGGATCCGTACTCGAAGCTCCTGGAGGAGCGGATCGTCTTTCTCGGCACACCCGTCGACGAGACCTCGGCCAATGACGTGATGGCGCAGTTCATGTATCTGGAGTACGCGGCTCCGGAGCGGGACATCTCGCTGTACATCAACTCCCCGGGCGGGTCGTTCAGCGCGACGGCCGCGATCTACGACACGGTCCAGTACGTGAGCTGTGACGTGGAGACGATCTGCCTCGGGCAGGCCGGGGCGTCGGCGGCGGTACTGCTCGCGGCCGGCACACCGGGCAAGCGGTCCATGCTGCCCGGCGCGCGCATCGTGCTCCAGCAGCCGTCACTGCCGGAACCGGTGCGGGGCCAGCCGAGCGATCTGGCCATCCAGGCCGAGGAGTTGGACCGGGTCCGGACACTGCTCGAAGGGATGCTCGTGCGGCACACCGGGCGCACGGCGGAACAGGTGCACCGGGATCTGGAGCGGGATCTGGTCCTGGACGCGCAGGAAGCGCTGGCCTACGGGCTGGTGGACCGGGTCGTACCCAGTCGCCGGTCCTCGCTCGGCCTGCCGGACGCGGGGTGAGCCGCCGATGCTGCCGCCGGAACTTCCGCCGCTGCCCGCGCTGACCCGCGCCGAGGGCGAGCTGATCGACCGTTACCTGGACGTGGTGGATCTGCTGGGCCGGATCAATCCGGCGCAGAACGAGGACACCTACCGCGGGCTGCGCGCCGCGCAGGCGCTGGTGCGCGCGGCGTCCGAGCTGCGTGACGCGCTGACCCTGATGCATCGTCGGGGCGAGACGGAGCTTCACGGGGACACGCTGGCACGGGCGTTGCGGGTGCTCGACGGTGAGCGCCGGACCGCTCGCGTCGCACTCCCGCCCGACTGCGTACGGTGACACCCGGCGGACTCCGGCCCCGCGCGTCGACGGCGCGACCGGGCCGGAGTCGAAACGACCCAACGGAGTTACCGCCGTTCGGCGGAGCATGGCGTGGTTTTACCTGCCCGCAGAGGCCGCTCAGCCCGCCCGTGCGGGGGTGCCCGCGAACGGCTTCCGCGCAGGTCCGGGGCTACGCAGGGCAGTTGACGGAGAATCGAACAAAGGATTGTCCACCCGAACGGGTGGGTGGTGAGTAACCCCACAAATCCCCGATTCCGTTGGGATTTTCGGACACGAGTGAGTGAAGATCCCTGTCTGACGACAAGCCCCCGCCACAGCGGCGGGGCGGTCCGGGCGGACGCCGAGTCCTGCCGCCGCCCGGATTGACCCGTCGACAGAAGTGCATCGGCAGGAGTGGAGGACCCAAGCACGACGGGTCGCCGGAACGGTCACACCACGACCGGGCCGAGCGGCCCTTGGGGTGAAGCCGTGGCAACACGGCCGGGCAACTTCGCCAGCCCGAATCCGACAGGTCATCCTTCACAGGCGGCTGACGAAGGGTTGCGCATGACTGCGCTCAATCGTGTTCCGTCGCTGATGGCCCGGGCCGGTACGGCCTCGGCACTGACCATCGCCGCCGTGGGCGGCTCGATCGTGATCCCGGGTGTCGCCTCCGACGCCTCGGCCGCCACGATGGCGACGAAGGCACTTCAGGTCGCCGCCTCGAAGAAGGGCGCGCCCTACAGGTGGGGAGCCACCGGGCCGAACAGGTTCGACTGCTCCGGGCTCACGCTGTACTCGTTCAAGAAGGCCGGCAAGAGCCTGCCCCGTACGGCGGCCCAGCAGTACAACAAGACCCGTCACATCTCGGCCGGCAACCGCAAGGCCGGGGACCTGGTCTTCTTCCACTCGGGTTCCAGCGTCTACCACGTCGGCATCTACGCCGGGAAGGGAAAGATCTGGCACGCCCCGAAGACCGGGGACGTGGTGAGGCTCCAGAAGATCTGGACGCGGAGCGTCTGGTACGGCCGGGTCAGCTGATCCGCGGCGGCGGCCGGCGGGAACTCGGGGCTACGGTTCCTGCTGGCCGGCCGCGGTGACGGTGCCGGCCGGGACGGTCCAGGGAAGTTCGATGGACACTGTCTTGCCGCCCTCCCGGGTGGGGCGCACCCGGAGCTTGCCGCCGCACTCGGCGGTCAGCCAGCGGATGATGACCATGCCGCGCCCGTTGTCCTGCTGGACCGCGGCGGGAAGTCTCTTGGGAAAGCGCGGATGACTGTCCGTGACGCCGATGCGCAGTTGTTCGTCACGGTCGAGCACGAGGTCCACCGTGAAGGTGGGTGACTGCCCGAAGGTGTGCTGCACGGCGTTGGTGGCGAGTTCGGAGACGATGAGACGGATGGTGTCCGCGGTCTCCGTCTCCGGCGGCAGTCCCCATTCGGCGAGGATGTCCAGCACGTAGGAGCGGGCGGTGGAGACCGAGGCGGGATCGCTCGGCAGAGTGACGGATGCTTCCAGGTGGTCTGCCATGGCGACGTCGTCCCTTTCCTCGGGACCGGAGTCCGACACGGTGCGGATGGTTCGAGTACGGTCCCGGACTGGTGCTTCTTCGCCAGACTGCCATTACCGGGCCGGTCAGGGGAGCGATCCACCAAGATATGCATATATCTGTCGCTCGAAGCGGTGAACTCTGCTACCTCAGACCGTATTTGGGCGGCTCGGAAGGAGTAAGGAGTAGCCCATGCAGAACGGTCCCGCGGTACGCCGCCGGAAACTGGGCGCCGAACTGCGCACACTGCGCACCGGCGCCGGCCTCACGAGCGGTGAGGCCGCCCGTCTGGTGGGCTGGCATCAGTCGAAAGTGAGCCGGATCGAGACCGGCGCCAGCGGTGTGAAACCGGCCGATGTGCGGTTACTCCTGGACGCCTACGGCGTGGTCGAGGGGCAACTGCGCGAGTTGCTCCTGGTGTTGGCGGGGTCGGAGGATACAGCAGGACGGCACCACTGGTGGCACGCCTATCGTGGGGTACTGCCGCCCGCCTACCGGGATTTCATCAGCCTGGAGTCGCAGGCCAGCGCCATGCGCACGCTGGAGACCTCGGTCGTTCCCGGGCTGCTGCAGACCTCGGAGTACGCGCGTGCGGTGACCCGGGCCGCCGTGGACGGGCGTGACGACGAGGCCCTGGACGCCCTGGTGGAGGTGCGTCTGGCCAGGCAGGACGTACTGCGCAACGATCCGCCGCTGGAGCTCAGCGCGGTCCTGGACGAGGCGGTGCTGCGCCGGGAGGTGGGCGGCCCCGGCGTGATGGCGCGGCAGCTGCAGCGGCTGATGGAGGCGGCCCGCTTGCCCCAAGTACGGCTCCAGGTGCTGCCGTTCGCGGCCGGGGCACATATCGGCATCACCGGGCCTTTCGTAATCTTCTCATTTCCGAGCACTTCTGATCTGGACGTGGTTGTTATCGACCAGTTGACGAGTAGCCTCTACCTGGAGCGGAAAGAAGACCTCCAGGCCTACACGGAGGCCTTCGACACACTCCGGATCCACGCCCTTTCGCCCGAGGACTCGTTGGATTACATCGCCGTGATAGCTGACGGCGCGTAAGGAGGCACCATGACTGCACTGCCTCGGAACGTACCTTCAAGTGCTGATCTGCACGGATTGCGGTGGCTGCGCAGCAGCTACAGCACCGGAGCGAACAACTGTGTGGAGACGGCACGGCCGCGCTCCGGCCCGTCGGCCGGACTGCTCGCCGTGCGCGACTCCAAGGCTCCGGCAGGACCCGCGCTGCTCTTCTCCCCCGAGAGCTGGGCGGGTTTCATGACCGCGCTCGCCGACTGATCAGCCCAAGAAGAGTCTGATCAGATTCGAACGAAAGCGATCAGAACGAAACTGATCAGACGCCGACCCGTGTTCCATGCCCGACTCCGTATCCGCTTGCGAGCCAGGCCCGGCCGTGTCACGCCGACTCATGGTCGTGTCTCGCCGATCACACGTACAGCGCGTTCGATCTCGGCCCCGGAGAGGTCCGCACGGGCGGTCAGCCTGAGCCGTGAGATGCCGTCCGGCACCGACGGCGGACGGAAACAGCCCACGGCCAGGCCTGCCGTCCGGCAGTCGGCCGCCCACTGCACGGCCTGCTCCGGGGACGGGGCCCGCACGGAGACCACCGCGGCGTCCGGACGCACCGCTTCCAGACCCGCGGCGGTCAGCCGCGCGTGCATTTCCGCGGCCACCTCGCGGGCCCGGTCCGCGCGCCCGGGCTCACGGCGCAGCAGCCGCAGGGCCGCCAGCGCCGCTCCCGCCGCGGCCGGGGCCAGGCCGGTGTCGAAGATGAAGGTACGGGCCGCGTTGACCAGATGGTCGATCACCCGGGCCGGGCCCAGCACCACGCCGCCCTGGCTGCCCAGCGACTTCGACAGGGTCGCCGTGACCACCACGTCGTCGGCACCGGAGAGCCCGGCCGCGTACGGCGCGCCCCGCCCGCCGTCCCCGAGGACCCCGAGCCCGTGGGCGTCGTCGACCAGCAGTCCGGCGCCGCGCTCCCGGCACGCCTCGGCCAGCGCGGCCAGCGGTGCCGCGTCCCCGTCGACCGAGAACACCGTGTCGGAGACGGCCACCGCGGGCCCCTCGTGCGTCCCGAGCGCCTTGCGCACGGCGTCCGGGTCGGCGTGCCCGACGACCTGGGTGGTGCCCCGGGCCAGTCGGCAGCCGTCGATCAGGGAGGCGTGGTTGAGCGCATCGGAGACGATCAGGGAGCCGTGCGGACCGAGCGTGGTGACGGCGGCGAGGTTGGCCGCGTAGCCGGAGGAGAAGACCAGGGCGGCCTCGAACCCGCAGAATCCGGCCAGCTCCCGCTCCAGTTCGGTGTGCAGCTCGGTGGTGCCGGTCACCAGCCGGGAGCCGGTGGAGCCGCCGCCCCAGGTCCGGGCCGCCCCGGCGGCGCCCTCGGCGACCTCCGGATGGTGGGCGAGGCCCAGGTAGTCGTTGCTCGCCAGGTCCAGCAGCGGCGAGTCGGCGGGGCGGGGGCGCAGGGTCCGTACCAGTCCGGCGCGGCGGCGCTGCTCCGCCTGGTCGTCGATCCAGCCGAACGCCATGGCCCCTCCGATGATTTTGTAGGCAGTGGACAGACCCTAGCGGGGCCATCGGCCCCCCACTGTGTGGCAATACCCACACGTGGTTTCATCAAGCAAGGAAAACATCCAGGTCAGAGGCTATATCACGCCCTGGACTGAAGATCGTCTCTCACATCACGGACCGGCCGCGCTCTCAGGCGGCGCCGATTTGAGTAAGTGGCTGCTGCTGCGCGACCGCACAGCCAAGCGCCTGTAACCGGCGCACCACCAGCAGCCTCACTTCAGGAACGCGTCAGTCGCCCAAGACGCCGTCGAGGCAGTCCTGCACCGGCCCGTACAGGCCGCGCGGAACCAGCCTGCGGACAATCGCCCTGCGAGGCCCAGACGACCCCTGTGACTTCCCTGACGCTCACCGGGGCGTTTTCGTGTGTGCGCTCAGGTCAGCGCAGGCCGTCTGTGTCGTCGTGCTCTTCGCCGACTGGGAGTGGCCGACGGTCGTCCCACGGGCCCTCGCTGTAGATGACCGCGGAGACCGCGCTGTCGTAGGCATCATTGAGGCCGTTGCCGCATGTGCCGAGCACGTTCTCCCGGAGCTGTCGGGAAATCAGTGAGATGCGTGTCGGGTCAGGTTGCCGTTGACGCTGCGGCCATGACATAGCGGGCGAGGTCGCAGGGGTCGACGGGTCGGACGGGGAGCGGCTCGCTGTGGTGGCCGTGCCGCTCGAGCAGGGGGCGGACCTGCTTCAGGAGGGTGCGCATCTGGTTTCCGCCGATCTTCAGGAGATGGGCCGTGGGTGAGACGGGCAGGCCGCGCTGGTCGGCCCAGACGATGTTCTCGGTGCCATACCGCCGTGCGTCACTTTCCGGCACTGATCAGGCCGGGATACGCTCATTCACAGCCCGTAACGATCGTGGATGTCCCGCGCCCGACAGCGATCCGCCGGGTTCTGGACGAGCTAGTGCGCCTGCGCGGCCTCCGCCTTCTCTTCGGCGAGCCGGCTGTCAATCCCCTCGCAGTGTGGAGACGATCTATGCGGCTAGTCCCTCGACGAGGGTGGCTCGGTAGTCTCGTTCGTAGTCGATCGGGCTCTTGAACCTGCATACGCTGTGTAGCCGCCTGGCGTTGTAGAAGTCGGTGATCCAGGTGGCGATCCTGATCAAGGCCCTCACCGGTGTCGATCTCCGTCATATCGCCCGCCCAGACGAGGTCCAGCTCCTCGGCACTGAAGTCCCGTCGCCCGAAGTCCTGGGCCGCGAGCCTCTTGCCCGGCCTGGTCAGCGACCGGCGCCGACGGACCTTGCGCCCGGCCAGCCCGAGCTCGGCCATGGCCTTGGCGACGGTGTTCACCGATACCCGCCAGCCCCGCCTGACCAGCTCGATGAACACTTTCGGCAAACCGTAGGTGCCGCCCGAGTCGTGGAAGATCTCCTCGATCTCCTCGGCCAGGTGCTGCCGGCGCACCGCACGGGCGGTCGGCGGCCGATCCCGCCACTTGTAGTACCACGACTCGGACACGCCCAGCGCCCGGCAGGCGGTGCGATACGGAATGCTGTCCTCGGCCTTGCAACTGCTGATCACCCCGACCGCCACTGCCGGGTCCGCTTCAGCTACTTCACCCACAAGGCCACGAATCGCTTGCACACATCACGCCATGACCAGTTCCTGGTTGTCCCGCTTGAGCTGGGCGTTCTCCCGCCGCAACCGCTCCAGCTCGTCACTCTCACCGACCGGAGCGGTCCCTGCCCGGCAGGCACGGGAGACCCAGCTCGCCAGGGCGGTCTCGTTGATCCCCAGGTCGTCGGCAACCTCGGCGATCGTCTTGCCGGTCTCCGTGACGATCCGCACCGCACCCTCACGGAACTCCGGATCGAACTTCCGTCGCTTCTCCGCCATGACTCCCGACTTCCCCGGCAGTCACGGTCTTCACGCTACGAGGGGAGGGACAAACGGCTGCTCGGAATCGCGGCCATGGTCGCGATCAGGAACAAGAACTCCTACCTCGGCGTCTTCTTCCGACGCCTGGCCGCCCGACGTGGCGGCAAACGAGCCCTGGTCGCCGTGATGCACAAACTCGCCATCGCCATCTGGCACGTCCTGCACGACAAGACCCACTACCGGGAACTCGGCGCCGACCACTTCACCCGCCGCGACCCGGAACGCGCCATGCGCCGCATGCTCAAGGAGGCCAACAGCCTGGGCCTGACCATCCGCTTCGAACCCATCACGGCCTGACCGGCTGACTCACCCACGAGTCATTTTCGTGTCAGTCCCCACCGCGGCGCAGGTGCGGCGACCGGCTGCGCCCGTGCCACGCATGACACGGACGCGGCCGGAACAGGTCACGTGGACACGATCCGCCACTGTTGCCGCTCTGCCCGGGTGTAGGTCCACTGGTTGACGGCCGCCCCGTCCGCCGTCGATCCGTTGTCGACGTTGAGCGCGAGCCCGGAGAGCCTGTTGGTGAGGTAGAAGTAGCCGTCGCCAGTCGGGGTCACCGCCCAGTGCTGTTGCGGAACAATGTCGTCCGACCAGATGTCGGTCTTCCCGCCGTTCACCCGGGAGAGTCCGCCCACCTCCAGAACCTTGCCGCTGCTCACACTCCGGATTGTGTAGTAGCCGTCGCCGCTGGAGACGAAGGTCCACTTCTGGTTGTCCTGGTCGCGCCACGGTTGCTGGCGTACTTCGGTGCCGTTGGCGGTTCCGTCGGCGAGCACATCGACCACCTGGCCGCTGGCACGGTTCACCAGCCGGTACACGGTCGAGTCGCCCGGCAGTGCGCGCGACACCAGGGTGGGCTTCTTCCTCCTGCCACCGATCCGCACACCGCCCACGTTCGCGTAGCCGCCGGTGCCCTCCTCGACCTCGATCCGCACGTACCCCACGTTGCGCGGACTCCATTCCACGACCTTCAGGGCCCGGCTGCCGCCCCAGATACCGCCCCCCACCTCCGTGAAGCGGGTGCCGTCGGTACTGGTGTGGACCTTGTACGAGATGATGTCGCCGTCGCTGGTGTTGTTGCGACCCCACTGCTTGGGCAGGTACTCGAGCGTGGACACGTTGCTCCAGACCCCGCCGAGGTCGATGGTGATCGAGTGCGGCAGGTCCAGGCTCCATGTCGACCAGCAGGTCTCGAAGTTCTTGTCGCTGAGCCCGTCGATCGCGTTCATGGGGCCCTCGCCGTCGTGGAAACCGCTGGCGTAGGCGCTGACCGGTGTCACCGGGTGTTCGGCGCGCGGCAGTTGCGCGGGGAGCGGCGGGCGGGACTTGTCGGGCCGCCAGGCCGAGCCCACCTCGGCCAGTCTCTTCACGATGTTGTCGTCGAGTCTGCCGTCTCGGTTGGGCGGGCAGTTGAGAATGAACGACGTGTACTTCGGCTCCAGGTCGACCAGATGGGACAGGATCGACGCCTTGCTGACGGGGTTGGTGGTGGGCGTCGAGGGGTGCCAGAACCATCCGTTGCTGATCGTCTGCCCCTGCAGGGCGGCGTGCGTGTTCCCTTCCGGCGCGGTGATGCCCAGGGGCTCCTCGAAGTAGATGGCGTCACCGAGGAACGGCACGGACAGTCCACCGTGGTCGATCATCACGATGTCCGGCTGGAGGGACTTCACATGTTCGCGGATCCGCTGGTACGAGACTGCCTGCTGTCCCATCTGCCAGGCGTAGCCGTCGGTGACGAACATGTCGATGTCGCCGTAGTTCGTCAGCAGTTCGGTGATCTGGTGGAGGATGTACGTCACATCACCGGGCACGATGGTCTGGTCCGCCCCCACCCCGTGCCGGGTGTCGTACCCCTGGACGCCGTACGAGCGGTCCCAGATCGAGAAGTACAGGCCGACGTGGAGCCCCTCCGCCCTGAACGCCTTCACGTACTGGGCGACGATGTCCTGCTGGTAGCCGCTCTTTGCAACGTTGTATTCGTTGTACTTGGTCGGCCAGAGGCAGAAGCCGTCGTGGTGCTTGGTGGTGAGCACGCCGTAGCTCATCCGTGCCGCCTTGGCCGCCTTGGCCCACTGCGCACAGTCCACCTGGGAGGGGGCGAAAAGGGCGGGGCTCTGGTTGGGCGCGGCCCACTCCTCGTCGGTGAACGTCCCCATGTTGAAGTGGTTGAACATGCCGAACCGCATGTCCACCAGTCTTCTCAGCGCGGTCTTCGAGCTGGTTGCGGCCTCTGCGGGGGAACCAGACAGGGCGGGCAGCGTGGCGGCCGCGGCGGTGACTCCGGCGGCGGTGAGGACGGAACGGCGGGACGGGCTTCCTGGCGGCATGGTCTGGCTCCTGGGTTCAGAAGGTGCGTTGTCCGGCGCGCCTCGGAGAGATCGGTGCATGGGGTGGACAGGGATGGGGCCGCT
The DNA here is from genome assembly GCF_042720695.1 of Streptomyces sp. NPDC058457. NCBI lineage: Bacteria > Bacillati > Actinomycetota > Actinomycetes > Kitasatosporales > Streptomycetaceae > Streptomyces > Streptomyces sp. NPDC058457. The sequence continues at coordinate 54,595 of NZ_JBHXLU010000033.1, forward strand.
GGAGGGCGGTGATGCCGTGCGGTCGTCCCTCCCGATTCCACGGAGCATGTGGGGCCGCCCGTCGAACGGATGACGGTCCTGCGGTGTCGACGACCGAGCCGACGTGGGACGTCACCTCGGCCACGGTGCGGGCGTCGCCGGATGTAGGCATGAATTTCTTGCATGTAACCAGGCCATGTCAACCGTCTTGCTGGGATGAAAGTTGCTTCAGCTTCCCCAGGCAACCCTTTATGTCCCATTCATTTCGCTTGTTTGCCATCAGGCATCCCATGTCTGGAGTGGTGGAGGGGCTCCATCACGGGCTAGGCCAGCCAGAGGTTCCCATAGCGGTAGTAGGGCATGCCTCCGACCTCCGGCTCGGCGCCGGAGACGCCTCGGGAGGCGTCGAGGATGTCGATGTACGCGGGGATGATGAAGGTGCCGCGCTCGTACTGGATCCGCTGCATCTGGTGGATGAGTTCGGTGCGTTGGGCGTCGTCGGTCCGGCGGATCGCCTGCCTGAAGAGAGTGTCGTACTCGGCGTCGTGGAAGTGGGTCGAGTTGGCGGTCGAGCCGGGGCCGTCGGTGTAGGTCGCGGAGATCAGGATGTTCCCGGTGGACGGGATGTTGGCCGCGAACGGGAAGTTGAGCCCCTGGCTGCCGAAGAAGGTGCCCGCGTCGACCTTGTCCACGTGGACCGTCACCCCGGCCCCCTTGGCCTGTTCGGCGAAGACCTCGGCGCCGCTGATCATGCCGGACAGCAGGTCGCTGGTGGTCAGGCGGACCTCCAGGCCGTCGCCGTGCCCGGCCTGTCTGAGCAGTGACTTCGCCCTGTCCAGATCCTGGTGGCGCTGCGGAAGAGAGCGGTCGAAGGCTGGGTCCTGCCAGGCGAACAGGTCGTTGGCCACGGTCGCGTAGCCGAGCACCGACGACTTGATCAACGCGGGCCGGTCGACGATCAGCCGGAACGCCTCGCGGACCCGGTTGTCGTTGAACGGCGCGACATCGGCCCGCATTCCGAACGCCTCGATGGCCGCCTTGCTCGATTTGACGACTCGTATGCCGGTCTCCCCGGACAGGGTCGACGCCAGCGGATAGGGCACGCCGTCGACGATGTCGATCTGGCCGGTCTTGAGCGCGTTGAGACGCGAAGTGTCGTCGGCGAAGTCGATGATGTGCAGCTCGTCGACGTACGGGTGCCCGGGTCGCCAGTAGTTCTCGAACCGGGTGAACACCGACTGCCGGCCGGGCTGGAAACTCTGGTACTTGAACGGCCCGGTACCCACCGGCCGGTGTGGGTCGAAGTCGACCGGAACCACGTAGACGAACGTCGACATCGCCTCGGGCAGCGGTACGAACCCGGAGGTCAGCCCGATTCGGACGGTGCGGTCATCGATCTTCCGCAACTGTTTGGGATCGATCATCGCGAGGCTTCCGGCGTAGGGCGACGCAATGGACGGGTCGAGTGTCCGTCTGATCGTGTGGATCAGGTCGTCGGCCGTCAGGGTCTTGCCGTTGTGGAACTCCACACCCTTTCTGAGCCGGACCGTCCACACGTCGGCCGTGGCGTTGGAGCTGTACTCCTCGGCCAGCCACTTCTGTATCCGGTAGTCCGCGTCGGGGCTCCAGACGTTGTCGAACAGCGCCCCCGCCCTCGCGGTGTCCAGGGCGTTCATGCCCTTCGCGGGGTCGAGGGTGTCGCTGAAGCTGCCCCCGGTCATGCCGTGCCGGAGCACACCGCCCCGTTTCGGGGCACCGTATCGCAGTTGTTCCTTTCCGGCCCCCTGCTCGGGCTTGCCGGGCTGGGCTCCGCCACAGGCGGTCAGCGCCGCGCCGCCGAGCAGCGTGGCCCCGCCGAGAGCGCCGTACCTGAGCAGGTCACGGCGGCTCGGGAACGGCCCGCCGGTCAGCACGTCGGTCATCTGGGCTCCTTCAACAAGAACTGTCTGCCGGGATGTCCGGGCCACCAGGACTGGCCGGGGCGTCAACGAGCGAGAGGGAGTCGCGGATCAGCGTCAGGGTGTACGCGGCCGTGGCGTGGTCGAGCACCCCGTGCACCGGACCTACCTCCGCCAGCCTGCCGTTGTGAAGCACCGCTACCCGGTCGGCGATCTGCCGGACGACGGCGAGGTTGTGGGTGACGAAGAGCATGGTCAACCGCTGCTCGGACTGGAGCCGTCCGAGCAATTCCAGGATCGAGGCCTGCACGGACACGTCCAGCGCCGACGTGATCTCGTCGCAGATCATCAGCGTCGGACGGCATGCGACGGCCCGTGCGATCGCCGCTCGTTGCCGCTCGCCGCCGGAGAGGTCACGCGGCAACCGGTCGGCCAGACCGGGCGGGAGCGAAACCAGCGCGAGTGCCTCCCGTGCCTGCTCGCGGGCCTCCTCGTCGGAGACGCCGAAGAAGTGCCGGATCGGGGCCATGATGCTGCTGATGACGGTGCGCCGTGGGTTCAGCGCACGGTCCGGGCTCTGGAAGACGTACTGGATGGTGCGCTGACTCTGCCGGTCGCGCTCGTGTGCCTGCCCGGCCAACTCCTTCCCTTCGTAGCGGACCGTGCCCGTCCACTGTCCGGTGAGCCCGACCAGTGACCGGGACAAGGTGCTCTTGCCCGAACCGGACTCACCGACCAGAGCCAGGCACTCGCCCTGCCGGACATCGAGGTCGATGTCGAAGAGAGCCTGCGCCGAGCCGTAGTACGCGCTGAGGCCGCGTACCTCCAGCAGTGCCGGGGGTGCCTGGGCGGAGGCGGGATCTTCCGTCGGGGACGAGTGGGCCGGCTGGGCGGCGCAGGTTCCACTCACCGGTTCCCAGCAGGCGACATGGTGGGCGGGGCCGACGAGGGTGATCGGGGGGTGCTCGTCCGCGCAGTGTTCGGTGGCGTGCCGGCAACGGGGCGCGAAGGGGCACCCCTCGGGCCGGTCCCCGGGGCGCGGCGCGGTGCCGGGGAGCCTGCCCAGTGTCCGACGGCCCGCGACATCGGGGACGGCGGAGAGCAGGGCGCCGGTGTAGGGGTGCGCGGGGGTCTCGAAGACGGCCTGCCGGGTGCCGATCTCCGCGATCCGGCCGCCGTAGACGACCAGCACCCGGTCCGCCAGATGCCGTACGACGGCGAGGTCGTGCGTCACGTGGACCGCGGCGACGTTCCGGGAACGGCACTGTTCGCGCACGATCTCCAGGATCCGTGCCTGGGTGGTGACGTCCAGGCTGGTGGTCGGCTCGTCGAGCACGATCGCGCCGGGCCGCAGGAGGAAGGCCATCGCCAGCAGTACACGTTGCAGCTGTCCGCCGGAGAGCTGGTGGGGGAACCGGGCCAGGAATCCTTCGTCGGACGGAAGCCGTACGTCAGTGAGTGCCGATGCGACGGCGTCCGACCGCTGCCGCGCGGAGAGGTCGGCGGCGTGCTCGCGCAGCACGTCGTGCAACTGCCAGCCGATCCGTCGGCCCGGGCTCAACGCCGAGGCGGGATCCTGCGGTACGTAGGCGATGCGCGCCCCACGCAGCCTGCTGAGCTCGCGCGGTTGCAACGCCAGCAGGTCGACGCCGTCGAGCAGGACGCTGCCGCGCGCAGTACGAGCCCCCAGTCGGGCATGGCCCAGCAGCGCCGTGCCGATGGTGGTCTTGCCGCAGCCGGACTCGCCGACCAGCGCCACGATCTCGCCGGGCCTGACGTCGAAGGAGATCCCCTGAACCACCGGTGTCCCGTCGGCGAGTTCCACCCGCAGGTCACGTACTTCCAGTCCGTGGCTCATGAGGCGGTACTCCGCTCGACTCCGGTGAAGCTTCGGCCGACGCCTTCGGCGAGGGCGTTGGTCGCGATCGTGAAGAGGGTGATCATCACGATCGGGGCCACTACCGCGAGTGGCTGTACGGTCACCCCCGAGAAGTTCTCGGAGATCATCAACCCCCAGTCCGCGGCGGGCGGTTGGACGCCGAACCCGAGGAAGCTGATGCCCGCGACCAGGCCGATCGACCAGGTCAGCAGGGCTCCCGCCTGGACCAGCACGGGGGTGAGGACGTTGGGCAGCACCTCCTGCAGGACGATGTCCCGTCGGGAGAAACCCATGGCACGCGCGCTCTCGACGTGCTCCCGGCCCACCACCTCGAGCGTCAGGCCGCGTACCAGCCGGACGACGACGGGCAGGAAGCTCAAAGCGGTGATCATCACGATGATCCAGGGATCGCGCCCGAGGAGCACGATGAACATCAGCACCATCACGATGTCGGGCAGCGCGAGCAGCACGTCCATCGACCAGACGGTGGCCGCGTCGGTCCGGCGCCCCGAGTAGCCAGCGATCATCCCGATGGTGACACCGACCACGAGGGTGATCGCGGTGGCGGCGAACGACATCCAGATGACCGACCGGCCTCCGCAGAGGATCCGGGACAGCACGTCCTCGCCGAGGAAATCACCGCCGAGCAACATGTCCGGGCCCGGAGCCTGGAACGGCACTCCGACGATCGCGCTGGGCGGGTGCGGTGCAAGCCAGGGGCCGCAGACACCGACGAGGATGATCAGCGCCGTACCGGCCGCGCCGGCCTTCGACCCGCGGTCGGAGAAGTACCTGCCCATCCAGCGGGGCCCGGCGCGGCGCGTCGCCGGCCGGGTGTCGCTCGCGACGGCCGTCATCGCATGCCTCCAGAGGTGCGCAGTCTCGGGGTGAGGAGCACGGTGAGCACGTCGGCCGCGATGTTGGCGACCACGATCCCGGCCGCGAAAACCATGCAGACGGCCTGGATGACGGGCAGGTCCCGGGTGGATTCGGCGTTCTGGAACAGCGTCCCGAGGCCCGGGTAGTTGAAGATCACCTCGACGATCACGATGCCGCCGAGCAGATAGCTCAGGGTCAGGGCCGAGGACTGGATGGCCGGGACCAGAGCGTTGGGCAGGGCATGCCGCCACACCACGTTGCGCTCCGCGATCCCGCGCAGCCGCGCCATGGCCACGTATTCGGAGTCCAGCTCCTCGATCATCGCCGCCCGCGAGAGCCGGATGGTGTACGGAGCGGAGATGAGGGTGAGCGCCAGTGCGGGCAGCACGAGCTGTCGCACCTCGGTGAACGCCGAAGCTCCCGGCGGAAGGATGGTGCTGGCGGGCAGCACGGTGAGCACCGAGGTCGCGAAGAACAGCACCACTCCGGTGGCGATCACGAAATCGGGCAGCGCCAGCAGGGTGAGCACGACGGGGCCGGTCACCCGGTCGGTGAACCGGTCGCGGTGCACCGCCAGCCAGGTTCCGATCATGATGGGAAGCGGGATGGCCACCGCCGCCGCGTACGTCATCAGGGCCAGCGAGTCCTGCAGCCGGTCCGCGACCACGCTGCTCACCGGCCTGCCGGCGGCCAGCGACTGCCCGAGGTCCCCGGTGAGAACACCCCGCAGCCAGCGCCAGTACTGCTCCCACAGCGGCCGGTCCAGCCCCAACTGGTGTCGGAGATGCGCGAGTTGCGCCGGGGTCGCCCGGCGCCCCAGGATCGCCTGCGCCGGGTCCGAGGGCAGCACCTGGGTGGCCAGGAAAACCAGCAGCGACACCACGAGCAGGACCACCACACCGCTCAGGACCCGCCGCAACAGCCACCCGCCGAGCCCCGAGCCGCGCCAGCCGCCGCCCGGGGCGTCCTTCCCTGCCCGTGCCATCAGCGTGCGCCGTCCACGGGTGCCAGCGAGCCGTCTGGGCTGATCCGGCGGACGGTGGCGACGACGGCGGCGACGATACGGTCGGCCTCGGCGTCCGTCAGCACCAGGGGTGGCACCAGGTTGACCGAGCCGTGGTAGTACATCGCCAGGACTCCGTGGTCGTCCCTGAGCACCGAGTCGATGACCTCCTCACCGATCGGCAGCTCCGCCCCGGTCGCCCGGTCCGCGGTCAGGTGCACGCCCAGCATCAGGCCGCAGCCGCTGACATGGTCCACCACCGGCACCGACGCGAGTTCTGCGGCCAGTCGGTCCTTCATCCGCCGCCCCAGTTCCGCCGACCGCCGCACCAGTCCCTCGGCCTCGATCACGTCGAGGTTGGCGTTCGCGACCGCGCAGGCGACCGCGTGCCCCCCGTAGGAGCCGCCGCCCTCGGCACCGTTGATCGCCGTGGCCACCTCCGCGGAGAGCAGCAGGGCCGCCAGCGGCGCGTAGCCGCTCGCGATGCCCTTCGCGACGACGATGATGTCCGGCTCGACTCCGTAGAGGTTGGCCGCGAACCAGTCACCGCACCGGCCGAAGGCCGTCACGACCTCGTCGAAGACCAGCAGGATGCCGTTGGCCCGCAGGAGTTCGCTGACCCGCGGCCAGTAGTCCGCGGGCAGTTCGGCCATGCCGGGACCGGCCATCACCGGTTCGGCGAAGAGCGCGGCGATGTTCTCGGCACCCAGCTCGTCGATGGTGCGCCGCAGCGCCTCGACGCAGTGGTCGGTCGGGTCGGCCCCCTCGAACCGGGCCGAGTTCTGCGGAAGTGGTGCGATCACCTGGCGGACCTGGGGCAGCATGGGGCCCAGGCCCATGTCGGAGGTGAATCCCTGCAGGGCCGCCCCGGAGTAGCAGCGCCCGTGGAAGCACCCCTCCAGGGACAGGATCCAGGTGCGGTCCGGTTCGCCGCGCCGGGCGTGGTAGAGCCGGGCGAACCGGAACGCGTCGTCGTCGGCTTCCGAGCCACAGCTCGCGAAGCGGACGCGTGCCATGTTCGGCGGAGCCTTCGCCAGCAGCCGTTCGGCGAGCTCGACGGCGGGCCGGCTGGTGAGGACTCCCTCCGTCGAGACGTGCCCGAGCCGTTCGGCCTGCCGGCGTGCGGCCTGCGCGAGTTCCGGCCTGCCGTGCCCCACGTGTGTCAGCCACGCGGCGGACTCCGCGTCCAGGAAGGCGCGGCCGTCGCTGTCCCATACGGTGGCGCCCTCGCCGCGGACGATCACCGCGCGTTCGGTGACGCCGGCGTCGAGCCACGGGTGCTGTACGACCGCGCGGTCGCGTTCGGCCCAGGTCGCGGGTGTGCTCACGGTTCCCTCCTCAGGATCGATCCGTCGGGCCGGACCCTGGCCAGGGCGCCCTGCAAAGCCGTGCCGAGGTGCTCGGCCTGCGCCTCGGTGAGGACCAGCGGCGGTGCGACGGTGACGATGTTGGCGGTGACGCCGACGATCACCCCGTAGTCCTGCCGGATGACCCGTTCGAGTACCACCGGGTTCACCGGGCAGGGTTCGAGGGTCTCCTGGTCCGCGACGAGTTCGACGGCGGCCAGCAGGCCGAGGCCGCGGACGTCGCCGACGGCGTCGAGCCGCCGAAGCGGTGCGAGCGCCTTCGCCAGGTGGCGCCCCACCTCTGCGGCGTTGGCGACCAACGCCTCCTTCTCGATCACGTCCAGGACGGCGGCGGCCACCGCGCAGGCGGCGGCATGGCCTCCGTAGGAGCCGCCGCTGTCGGCGCCGGCCAGTACTTCGGCGGCGCGCTCGCTGTAGAGGAGGGCCGCCAGCGGCAGGTAGCCCCCTGCGATCCCGTTCGCGGTGATCACCAGGTCGGGCGTCAGACCGTGGTGCTCCGCCCCGAACCACGTGCCGGTGCGTCCGAACCCGGTGGTGACCTCGTCGAGCACCAGGGGGATGTCGAACTCGGCGAGCAGCGCGGTCACGCCGGACCACCAGCTCTGCGGCAGGGGTACGACCAGGTCCCGGGCCCCCAGCACGGGTTCGGCGAAGAGGGCGGCGACACGGGTCGGGCCGATCGTCTCGATGGTGGCGCGCAACTCGCGCAGACAGTGCTCGACGGACGTCCCGGCCGGATCCGACGGAAGCTCGCGCGGCGCCGCCACCTGGACGAACCCGGGCAGTACGGGCCCGTAACCGGCACCGTCGTCCCAGCCGCGGAGGGCTGCCCCGGCCAGTGTCCGACCGTGGTAGGAACCGTTCAGCGAGATGATCCAGTGCCGTTCGGCGTGTCCGCGTCGGTGCTGGAACTCGCGGATCAGCCGGACCGCCTCGTCGCAGGCCTCGGAGCCGCTGCTGACGTAACTCACCTTGCGGATACCGGCCGGTGCGCGGGCCAGGATGCGCTCGGCCAGGGTGATGGCGGGAGGGTTGGTGACGTTGCCGCCGGTGCCGAAGTGTTCCAGTGTCAGTATCTGCTCGGCCATGATCTCGGCGATCCCGGCACGGCCGTGACCGATCTGGGTGAACCGTCCCCCGGCGTAGGCGTCCAGGTACTCCAGGCCGTCCGCGTCGTGGACCAGGCTGCCGCGCCCCTCCACGATCACCAGGCGTTCGTCCGTCTCGTCGCCGATCGAGGGATGCTGGATCACGGCACGGTCGCGCGCGGCCCAGGCCGCGCCACTGTCGATGGAGGTCTTCCCGCAATCATTCGCTGGTGTAAGGATCGAGCGCCCTCCGGAGATCTTCCGCTCGGCGGGCCACCGGCAGGGAGCCAGGACCGGACCGGTCAGCGGTGTCTTCCGGACAGACTGGCCCGTTCCCGGCTTCGGCAGTAGTGGTGCGCACGGAGCGTGCGCCTACCGACAACTGGAGGACAGCGGAAGTCAAGTTCGAGGCGCCGCGAAGCGCCGGAGCCCGCATGCCTCGACCGGTCCGCCTCGGTGGACGGGAAAGCCCTCACACACTTTGGCAGGCGGGTTCCACACCATCAGGTTTCCCAAGAATCGCGCAGCAGGTATTGACGATCCCCGCGGGGTCACTAAGCTCCCACCATCCGAAAAACCGACCAACGTTCGGTATTCCGGACGATCTGTCGGCCGTAGAGCAGCATCGGTATACGGATGAATCAGGAGTGATCCGGTCACGGTTGTCCTGCCGAGAACAAGTCGGCTCACGTCGTCCTGTGAGCGGCTGTCATCCCCGGTCGCCTGTGGTCGAGATGTCGGTTCTCAGGACCCGGCGGAAGACCGGGGTTCCGCTTCCCGCTCCCGTCGCTCGGACCTTGAGGAGGCATTCATGCGCACCCTTCTGTCGCGTGCTCGGCGGCATCACCGGCCCGCTCCGGGAACCGGGCAGCCGGCGACTGGTTCGGATGGCAACCGTGCTCTCCACCGTGGATCACTGCGACCAGCCCAACGCCCTTGTGCGGTACACGACCCACGCCGACGCCGGCCGTGCCGATCGCCGCCGCGGCCACCGCGGCCCCCTCCGTCGCCGCCACCGCCAGCTGTGCAGACCCGGACACGTCCTGTCCCCAGGGGCCGTGGCCATTGGCCCGATCCCCGCCGGATCGGCGAACCGTTCGCCGCCGACCGGTCATTCCACCTCGTACGAGTCACCGCCCAGAGTCCCTCTCCCTTGGAAAGGACACGATGTCTTCCTCCGTCAGCAGACGCCGCCTCCTGCAGGCGGCCGGGGCCACAGCCCTCGCCTCCTCCGCGGGAACCCTGCTCGGCAGTTCCCCCGCCCGGGCAGCGGTCGTGCCACCGGCTCGCGCGGACATCGGGGTGCTGGCGCACCCCTTCGAGTTAGGCCAGGTCCGGCTGACCGCGAGCCGGTGGCTGGACAACCAGAACCGCACCAGCAGCTATCTGCGGTTAGTCGACGTGGACCGCCTGCTCTACGTCTTCCGCGCCAACCACGGCCTGTCGACGGGCGGCGCCGCCGCGAACGGCGGCTGGGACGGGCCGGCGTTCCCCTTCCGCAGCCACATCCAGGGCCACTTCCTCACGGCCTGGGCTCAGCTCTACGCCGTGACCGGGGACACCGTCTGCCGTGACAAGGCGACGTACATGGTGGCGGAACTGGCCAAGTGCCAGGCCAACAACGCCGCCGTCGGCTTCGGCACCGGATACCTCTCCGGCTACCCCGAGTCCGACATCACCGCCCTGGAACAACGCACCCTGAGCAACGGCAACGTGCCGTACTACACGATCCACAAGACCCTGGCCGGCCTGCTGAACGTGTGGCGACACATCGGCAGCGCCCAGGCCCGCAGCGTACTGCTGGCCCTCGCGGGCTGGGTCGACGGGCGCACCGGACGGCTCACCACGGCACAGATGCAGGCGATGCTGGGCACCGAGTTCGGCGGCATGAACGCCGTACTGACCGAACCGCCACGGCGGAGCCGGGATCAGCGACGAGGCACCCGTCGCCGTCTTCGGGTGGAAGTATCCGCGAACATTGGTCATGTCGGGTCCTTACTCGGTGGGACGGGCCGATGCGGTGACGGACCGCCGCAAAGCGGTGGAGTTCACGTTGCGGCCGCCCGAGTCACCGCCCGCCACGTCGTCGTCGACGCGCGGGGCGACACGGCCCCCGGGCGCCCGGGGAGTGGTCGGCAGCACCGGCGCTCTCACACGTCGAGGCAGGTGGTTGGGCCAGGCGTGAGGAGGGGTCGGAATTTCGTTTGACTTCAAACAAGATAGGCGCACTCCCACCCGCGGTCAACACACTCCCGGACCCGAGAGTGACCGCCGCCCTCCGGACGGGCATCCACCGAGACTCCGGTTCTGATGCCGCGCGGCTGCATGAGCCCTGAACGGGGTCGCCTGCACATGCCGCACACCCTCCGGGTGCCGGGGGGTAGTGGGGAGGGCTGCCGAGCATCCGTACACCGAACGACATGCTCTCTGGACGCGACATCGCGGACCACGACGGAGGGGCGGTGAGGAGCCGCGGCTGGGACGGCGGAGACACAGGAGACCGCGCGCATGGACGACTCCGTTTGCATGCGGAGCGCGGCCGCTGACCGGAACGGCGTCTGACCGGCAACAATCGCGTCATCCTGAGAACGCGGTCCGTCGTGCGGCAACCGACGGAACGGCCTCTGGACGCCCGAGCAAGGTCCCGCCGACTGTGGTCTGCCAAGCCGTGAGCCGACGACTCACCTCGCGGGGAGGAGCAGTTCGGCCCAGATGGTCTTCCCCGTGCGCGTGTAGCGCGTGCCCCAGCGTTCGGTGAGCTCGGCGACCATGAACAGACCCCGGCCGCCTTCGTCGAGGACGCGGGCGCGGCGCAGGTGAGGGCTGGTGCTGCTGCCGTCGGAGACCTCGCAGAACAGTGTCTCGTCCTTGATCAGCCGTAGACGGATCGGGCTGTCGGCATACCGGATGGCGTTGGTGACCAACTCGCTGACGACGAGTTCCGCGATGAACGCGGCCTCGTCCAGGTCCCAAGCGGCCAGCCGGCTGCAGACGGATCGGCGTGTCTCGGCGACTACCGCGGGATCAGCAGGTACGTCCCAGGACGCGACGCGGTCTTCGCCGAAAGTCCGGGTGCGGGCCAGGAGCAGGGCGATGTCGTCGGCTCGCGGTTCGGGGGGCAGGGCGTCCAGGACTGTGTCACAGAGTGCTTCCAGCGAGGAGTCGGGCTCGGCGAGCGTGTGGCGCAGTGTGTCGAGCCCGTCATCCAGGTCTCGATCGTCGGCCTTGAGGAGGCCATCGGTGAAGAAGGCCAGAAGGCTCCCTTCGGGCATGGCGACCTCGACCGCCTCGAAGGGCAGGCTGCCCAGGCCGAGCGGGGGGCCGACCGGCACGTCGATGATGCTGCTGGTGCCGTTCGGGTGGATCATGACAGGGGGCGGGTGGCCGGCCCGGGCGAGGGAGCAGGTGCCGGAGACCGGGTCGTAGACCGCGTACAGACAACTGGCACCGATGTCGCTGGGCATCTCGCCGGTGGCACGGATGTCGTGCTCGCCCTCGGCATGGGTGATGATGTCGTCGAGGTGAGTGAGGAGTTCGTCCGGCGACAGTTCGATGTCGGCGAGTGTTCGCACCGCGGTACGGAGCCGCCCCATGGTGGACGAGGCGTTGATGCCATGGCCGACGACGTCTCCGACGACGAGGCCGAGCCGGGCTCCAGGCAGCGGGATCACGTCGAACCAGTCCCCGCCCGCCTGGGACTCGCCTCCGGTCGGCAGGTAGCGTGCGGCTGTCTCCGCAGCCGGATGCACGGTCGGTCCCGGTGGCAGAAGATTGCGCTGCAGCGCCAGTGCGATGCCACGTTCGCGCGTGAACTGGCGGGCATTGTCCAGACAGACCGAGGCCCGCGCGACCAGGTCCTCGGCGATGGTCAGATCGTCGGGGGTGAAGGACTCGCGAGACGCCGCGCATCTGAGGAACATGACCGCGCCCAGGACGGCGCCGTGGGTGCGAACGGGCACCGCGATCAGGGAGTGCGCCCCGCAGGCGCGTGCCTGCGCCGCCTGGATGGGGTCGTCGGCAAACCAACGGGCGACCTCGGGCTCGGTGAGTTGCTGCAGCCCTGGCCGGCCGGTGGACAGACAGCGGGCGATGGGCGAGGAGGCCGGGTGGCGGGTGACCTCGCCCGGTGCAGGATGTTCCCAGGACAAGGGGGAGGCCGCCCGGAGTGCCGCCCGGCACAGCGGAACCGGACCTACGAGGACGGGTGCGGGAACCTGGCCCTGAAAGACGGGTTGCAGTAGGTCGACGCTGACGACATCCGCGAAGCGTGGCACAGCGACGTCAGTCAGCTCACGGGCGGTTTCCACCACGTCCAGGCTGGCACCGATACGCGTTCGGGCCTCGCCAAGCAGCGCCAGTCGCTCCCGGGACTCGTACTGCTGGGAATAGTCATACGCCGACACTCCCGCCCCGCGTACCCGACCGGCTGCGTCCTTGAGCGGGAAGATCTCCAGGGCCCAGGCATGCGCTGTGGACTCACCCGGAAGCCTGACGAAAGGCTCGCTGAACTCGCGCTTGCCGCTCTGAAGCACGCGCTCGATCCGCTGCTGCGTGTCATCGTGCTCGGCACCCCTCAGGAACTCGTTCAGGAACCGGCCCCGGACGTCGGAGTCGGAAAGGCCTGCCGTCCGCCACATGACCTCGTTCCCGATCAGCACGCGTCCCTCGCAGTCGTAGACCGAGAAGGAAAGGGGATGCTGGTCGAACATCCACTGCTTGAGTTGCTCGTCGGCCCCTCCGGCCCCGGGCCCGACCGTGACCAGGAACCCGGCCACCCGCCGGGAGTCCAGCATCTGCGACAGGTGCACCTGGGCGTCCAGCAGGCGGCCGTCACGATGGCGGGGCACCGCGCCGTCGGGTGCGAGCAGGTCGGCCAAAGTCATGCCGATGGCCTCCTCGGGGGCATACCCCCACAGCTCCTGCCCGCCTCTGCTCCAATGGGTCACCCGTCCGGCAGGGTCCGTGACGACGAACGCGGCTGTGTCGGAGAGGACGCCTGCCAGCTCTGGCGGGAGCTTGCCGGGCTGGGGCACTTCGGAGTTCGTCATGCTTCCTGACCTGGTCTGATGCGAAATATTCAACGCTTCGCCTGGGATCTACGATGGTCCGGCGAGGACCGGATGGCAAGGCAAGGCCTGCGCCCGACGATGTCTGCGCCACAGGATCGTGGCCCGGCTCCCCTCCGTGTGCCGCCTGGTAAAGCCTCCGGCGGCGGGTCACGTCGGTTCCCGTGTTCACGGCGCTGGGTACCTTGTTCCACTCCGCGTCGGAGTCCTCGTCGCTCTTTCCCGGCTCGTCGCGCCAGTCCGCGCCCGGCCTGGTAGCGAGCGCTGTCGACCGAACCCGGCCGATCCGGCGCAGAGCCCAGGCAAATGGCGGAGGGAGGATCCGGGCGAGAAACAGCGCCAGCACGTCGTTTTACGAGCCAGAGACGTGCACGTTCATCAGGGCGATGCCCGCAGCACTCACCGTCACCATGGCAATGACCTCAGGCCGGCCCGTGGGAACCAGGTGGGAACGACGGTGCTCCACCCAGGTGGACCCCATGCGCCGGGCGCGGCCGCCCGGCGCATGAAGAAATCGATGACCAGCAGGCCCAGCCAGGCGGTGAGCGGGACTCCCATCAGTTCGGCGATGTAGCTCAGTCTGTCGATCACGTCGAGGAGTGAGAAGAAGAAGGCCGCAAGCCCTGACGGCCGGCTCACCGCCGCACTGGCCTCACAGATCAGCGACGCGTCGTCGGCCCCGCTGGTGGCCTCGGAGCGGGCCGTGCGCGAGCACGGCCTCACGCCCCGCGCCCGCGTCCACCACCTCTCCGTGTACGCCGACGGACCGGTGTGGATGCTGACCGGGCCCATCGCGGCCACCCGGCACGCCTTGGACAGGGCGGGGATGTCGGTCGGTGACATCGACCTGTTCGAGGTGAACGAGGCGTTCGCCTCCGTGGTCCTCGCCTGGCCGCGGAGACCGGCGCCGACCTGGAACGGGTCAACGTCAGCGGCGGCGCCATCGCCCTCGGCCGTCCCATCGGCGCCACCGGCACGCGTCTGATGACCTCGCTACTGGACGAGCCGGAACGCACGGGCGGGCGGTACGGGTTGCAGACCATGTGCGAGGGCGGCGGTCAGGCCAACGTCATCATCGTCGAGCGGCTCTGAACAAGCATCGACCGGTTCGTCACAACCAGCCTCGCTATCAAGGCAGTTGGCCACCCCAGCGTCATCTGGAATTCCATATTCGGTGTTTCCGGAGGGGGTGCAAGCGCGTTCTGCGTGGCTACATTTTGGCATGCATGCAACACCACCACCCCCCATCTCCCCTGGAGACACATCCCCATGCGCAGACTTCTCGCCTGTCTGGCGGCCGCCGCCGCGGCCCTGGGCGGGCTCACGCTGGCCGGCACCCCGGCCGCCGCCGCGGCCTCGGGCAGCTTCAGCGTGCTCACCTACAACGTCGCCGGCCTCCCGGCGGCACTGTCCAGCGCCTCCACCCCACGTGACACCAGCACCACCGAGATCGGCCGGCGCATCGCCCCGTACGACATCGTGAACGTGGAGGAGGACTTCAACTACCACGCCTACCTGTACTCCACCGACACCCACCCCTACCGCACCGCGACCAGCGGTGGAGCCGGCGTCGGCAGCGGCCTCAACACCGTGTCCGACTACGCCTGGGACGGCGACGACTTCGAGCGGGTCCACTGGAACAGCTGCCAGATCGACTCGGGCGACTGCCTGACCCCCAAGGGCTTCACGTTCATGCGCGAGCGCCTGGCCGAGGGCGTCTACGTCGACTTCTACAACCTGCACACCAACGCCGGCACCAACGACGGCGACGAGGCCTCCCGCGCCGACAACCTGAGCCAGCTCACCGCCTTCATCAACACCCACTCCTCGGGCAACGCCGTCGTGGTGATGGGTGACACCAACACCCGTTACACCCGCTCCGCCGACACGATCGGCGAGTTCGCCGCGGCCAACGGTCTCACCGACGCCTGGGTCCAGCTGATCCGCGGCGGCACCCCGCCGGCCAAGGGCAGCGACGCGCTGGTCTGCGACCAGACCGGGGCCACCGTGCCCAACACCTGCGAGGTCGTCGACAAGGTCCTCTACCGCAGCAGCAGACTGGTCAGCCTCAACGCGACGTCGTACAGCAACGAGCACGCCAAGTTCCTCACCGACGACGGGAAGATGCTCTCGGACCACGACCCGATCAGCGTCGGCTTCACCTGGTCACAGAGCCCCGACTACCAGCTGAGCGACCAGTTCGGCGGCCCGCACGGGGACTACTACCAGGACATCGCCCGCGTCCCGGCGGCGGCCCGTGCCACCCAGATCTCGCTGCGCGCCGGCTCCCGCGTCGACCAGGTCGGCATCACCCTGAGCAACGGCACCACGCTCGCCCACGGCGGCACCGGCGGCACGGCGTCCTCGCTGACACTGGGCAGCGGCGAGTACGTGACGACGGCGTACTTGTGCGAGGGCAAGTACAACAGCAGCACGCGCATCTTCTACGCGAAGTTCACCACCAACCTGGGCCGCACCCTCGCCGGTGGTACGACGACCTCGGACTGCGTGACCCGCACCGCCCCGTCGGGCTGGCAGATCGCCGGCTTCCATGGCCGCGCGGGCGACGAGTTGGACAAGGTCGGCTTCATCTACACCAAACGCTGATCACGGCACCGCCCCGCCCGTCGCCGGTGACGGAACCACCGATGGCGTGCGGGGCGCGCGCCTCGCTCCCCCGGGTCACCCGCCCGGCGGCACGGCGGAGCGGGCCGGGCAGGTGGCCCTGCGCGGTGTCCTGACGCGGGGCACGACCGCCGGGTCCGGGCCGGGGCGGCTCGTCACTTGCCGTAGCCGGCCGAAGCGATGTTGGCCTGTACCGAGTTCTCCGTGGCGTCGGACGGATAGCCGGAGGTCATGACGCCTTCGTAGAAGGTGCCGGCGGCTCCGTGGCTGTTGTCGCCGCCGATGCCGAGGATGATGGCGCCCTCCTTCTTCATCGGGTTGTAGCCGGAGACGTTGGGGCGGACTCCGTTGTAGAAGGTGGACAGACCGCCGGACTGGGCGTTGCCGCCGCGGATGGCCCATTTGTTGGGCCCGCCCTTGATGACGGCGGTCAGGTAGCGGTGGCCGATGGTGGGGTCGCCCGCGTTGTAGTGCTGGTTGACGCCGGAGAACAGGCCGTTCTCGAGGTCGGCCATGATCCAGGGGCCGTTGCCGCTGCCGTAGCCCCAGACCTTGATGTTGCCGAAGTAGATGGCCTCCATGGTGCCGTTGCCGTTGTCGTGGCTGTTGGTCTCGGCGTTGCCGTAGTCGAAGCAGCAGCCTCCGTTGTAGTGGGTGCCGTCGAGGACGGCGTACATGCCCTCCGCCTGGTCGCCCTTGGCGATGCCGTTGGTGTTGTTGTCGCGGTATCCGGTGCCGGGGGCCACGTAGACGCCGTAGGCCTTGTGTCCGGCGACCGTGATGGGGGCGGCCGTTGCGCTGGCGAGGTTGTCGTAGCCGCCGGCTGCCGGGCCGGAGAAGCCGCCGGGGGGCGCCTGGGTGAGGCGGTTGTTCCGGCCGGACTGGTCGTAGATGACGGTGATCAGGCAGCTGGTGCCGGCGCAGAATGATTCCTGCGCGGCGGCGTTGGCGACTCCGCCCGCGCTGAGGACGCCGATGTCGCGGGTGGCGTTGTCGGAGGCTCGGCGCACCTGGTAGAGGGGGCCGTTGTAGGAGGCGTAGAGAGCGCGGGTGGTGCTGTGCGCCGCCACGCACGGTGTGCCGCCTGCGGCATAGAGGTCACAGGGCCCCGATCCGGCGGCCTGGGAGGCCGGGGCCGTGGCGGTGAGAGCGCCCATGCCGAGCCCGACCGACACTCCTGTGGCGAGGAGCGCGCGCCGGGAGGGACGTAACCGCTGTCGGATGTTCATGATGTTCATGAGGACTCCTCTGTCGGGTGCGTAAGGGACCGCGGACAGGCGCGGTCCGTGGGCGGGAACCTGTGTCGGGGACCGTCCGAGTCTCTGGCGCGTCCCGGGTTCCGGGTCCTGAAAGCAGTGCGATCCGCGGCCGGGTTCCACGGGACGGCGTCGCCTCGCACTGACCGAGGCAGCCCGGACGGCCGGACACCGTGGTGAGCGCCCGCGCCCTTGACGGGCCCCGGCCCGGATGCCGGGCATGGCACTACACCGCTCCGTCATCGGGCCGGCGTCAGCGGTAGCCGGTGGAGACGAGGTTGGCCTGAACGGCGTTCTCGGTCGCGTCGGAGGGATAGCCCGAGACGATGGCTCCCTCGTAGAACGTGCCGGCGCTGAGGTTGGTGTTGCCGTTGCAACAGTCGCCCCCGCTGCCGAGAATGATCGCCCCCTGCTTCTTCATCGGGTTGTAGCCGCTCGGCAGGGACCCGGCATAGAGCGTGGTCAGGGTCCCGGACTGCGCGTTGCCGCCCTTCATCGCGAACCGCGAGGTCCCGTTGTTCTTCAGCGTCGCGGTGACGAACTTGCTGGTGAAGGCACGCTGGTTCGGGTTCCAGGCGGTACTGCCGCCGGGAAAGAGCCCATACTCGAGGTCTGCCTGCACCCAGGGCCCCGATCCGGAACAGCCACCGAACCAGCATGACTTGCTGAAGTTGATCGCGTCCATGGCTCCTGGGCCGTCGGCCTTCCGCGTCGTCTCGCTGTTGCCGTAGTCGAAGCAGCAGCCGCTGTTCACGTGCACCCCGCTGGTCACCATGTACATGCCTTCGGGACTGCTTCCGGTGGGGACGCCGGTCAGATGTCCGTCGCGCCAGTAGCTGTTTCCGGCGTTGATGTAGAGCGAGTAGGCCTTGGCGCCGCCGACCGTCAGCGACTCGCTGGTCGCCCTCGCGGCGGTGTCGGAGCCACCGATCCCGCCAGGTCCCTGGTAGCCCAGTTTGTTGCCATGCCCGGACTGGTCGTAGACCCAGGTGATGACACAGGTGGTGCCGGCGCAGAAGGAGTCCTGGGCCGCGGTGTCGGCGACCCCGCCCGCCGACACGACCCGTATGTCCTTGGTCGCGTTGTCGGAAGAGCGCCTGACCTGGTACAGGGCGCCGTTGTACGAGGCGTAGAGGGCCCGCACGGTGCTGTGTGCAGCGACGCACGGTGTCCCGCCAGCGGCGTAGAGGTCGCAGGGGCCCGCACCGGCCGCCAACGCCGGCATCGCCCATGTCAGCGCCGCCAGCACCACGGCGAGGGCCATGACCAGGCGTACAGCGGCGTTCACCAGGACAGGTCGCGCACGGGGAAGACGGACCGGCGAGGGGGTGTACGAGGGGGGCATCGGTTCACTCCTTCTGGATTCGCTCGGCGTGCTGGCCGATCGGTGCGGCGTGCCGGTGTTCAGCCGTCGAGGCGGCGTCGTACCTGTCGGTCCGCCCGCATGGGCGGAGTGCCGAACGGCGCGGTGGGCTCGGGCGGTCTCCGGACGCGATGAGGCGGCACCGGAAATCCGGCCTGTGGTGCCTGTGCGGTGACCGCCCCGGGCGTCGGACGGAGACCGGCCCGCCGACGACTCGAGGGACGGAGATTTAGATCATGCGCATGACATTCCTGAGCCATTGCGCCCCTCTCTGGGGTGGTCAATGCCTGGCATCGCGTTGCGCGTTCCGAGCGGGCCGTCCGGTGCGGCGGGGCCGCGTGAAAGGACCGATGACGTGCGGCCCGCGCCCGCGCACTGCCGTTCCGGGTCAGGGCCGCCGAACCACCGAAGGCTCATCCGAAATACCGAACATTGCTCGGTAATTCGGACTCTCTGGATGATAGGAAGCCCGCGACAACCGTCAATACCTACGGCGCGAATCCCTGGAGCCCGTGTGGCAAACCGGAATGGCCCGACTCCGTGGTGGGCCCGTATGTGAGGTCTACGCGGCGTCGGATCGCTTCCGTCGACCGCCGGTCGGACAGAGCGGACAGGAACGGCGGCACACAAGACGACGGCCGGCGGGCGGGAGAGAAGCCGGGCCGGCCGTCACGCGGGTACCGGCCGAAGGAAACCCTCATGGTGCCGAGGTGTGTCCGCGCCCGCACGCACATGGGCGGGCGCGCCGACGTCGGAGACCGCGCGCAGGACCGGGTCGTCCGACCGGCCCGCGGTCTCCGACGGTTGCCGCCACCGACCCTCGTTCGTGGCGGCGGGGGTACGGAAGCCGGCCGCCCCCGGCGGGCGGACCGGCTTCCGGGGCTGTCGCGTCCCGCTCGGCCGCGGTTTCGGCCACGTCAGCGCGGCCCCTCGCGGGCGAACGCGACCGTGGTCGCCTGGCCGACTCCCCGGCCGGCGCCGGTCACCGACACCGACCGGCCCGCGAGTCGCCCCGCGCTCAGGTGTGCAAGCCGCGCAGAAGCGTGGGCGCCTTGACCCCGATACCGGCCGCGGGGGCGTCCAGCAGGCCGATCTGGGTGAGTACCGAGGCGTGGTCCCACATCAGGTGCTCGTACTTGATCAGGTCTCCCTCGAAGCCGACCACGACGTTCATCACCACCTCCACCGGCTTGCCGGTCGGGGGGACACCCGGGATCTTCCAGGGCATCTCGCGATCATGGGTGAACCGGAAGATGAACTCGTCCCAGATGTGGTTGTCGTCCATCACCCGGGTGGTCGGCTCCTGTTCGACGTCGGCCGGGACGTTCGGCAGGAACCATTGCGAGTAGAACTTGTAGACCTCGTCCCGGCCGTTGAGCAACTGGCCGAGCGGCGCACAGTAGATGTACGGGTCGTCGCACATCGTCGCGATGGCCGCGTCGGGGTCGTGGAGAGCGAACTCGGCGTAGCCGTGTCGCTCCCAGACCTCCACCATGTGACGCTGCCGGTCGTTGGCCGGTTCGAACATCGTGTCCTCCTGTCGTCGTTGAGCGGGCGGAACCCGGACAGCAAACGGCGAGAACAGGACAGGCGCCACTCTTCCGGCCCGTTGAGTGGACCGGCAGCGTCGATTCAGTCGGCCTGGTACTCGAAGGCCCCGTCGACGAGGATCATCTCGGTGACCGAGTGCCGTTGCCGGATCGCGACGGCCTTCTGGTACTCCGGCGAGTGGTAGAACGCCAACGCGGCTTCCTTCGAGGGGAACTCCTGGATGAAGTAGGCGCCCTCCCGCGGCTCACCTTCGAGCACCTCGGCCACCACGCCCTGCGCGAGGTGGTTGTGCGGGTGGTCGGCGACGACCTGGAGGTAGGCCTCGACGTACTCCTGCATCCCACGCTTGGACTCCTCGCTGGAGTCCTTGAGGTAGCTGCGGGCGATGATGTAAGCGGGCATCGACACGACCTTCCCGTGCAGCGACCGCCGCGTTGCGGTCCTGGTGGGGAGATTGAAGTATCCGGCATCGCGATCGACCAGCGCCCTGGTCCGCTCAATGGACTCCGGCGCCGGGGTGTCGTCGGCCGGCTCGGCCCGGGTCGTGGCCGGAGCCGTGTCACGGGACCGACCGCCCGGCGGGCAGGGCCGGGTCGACAACGGGCAGCAGGCAGCGGGGCGACAGCAGCCGGTGGTTCGGACGCCCTGGCCGCCGCACGGTGGCGCGGGGTCCTGGCGACCTCCGCTCTCCTCGTCGGCCGCGGTCGGCAGATGCTCGACCTGACGGTGGGCCTTGTCGGCAGCGCTACCAGTTCGGCGTTCCGGTCCGCTCATTCCAGGCGGTCAAACACGCCCTGGCCGATGCGGAGCTAGCCGTGCGGTTCGCCCGTCCGGCGGTCCTCGCGGCGGGCTGGGCGCAGGCTGCCGGCGACTCCGAGGCGGCGGTGCGGACGGCGACAGCGAAGGTCCTCGCCTCGGACGCGGCGCGTGCAGTGGCCCGTACGGCGATCCAGTGCCACGGCGCCATGGGTTACACCACCGAGTACGACCTCCGCCTGTACGCCAAGCGGGTCTGGGCGCTCGCCTCGGACTGGGGTGGCCCGGCGGAGCATCGGAAGTTCATCGCGCGGCGGCTCGGACTCACCGGGGCGGCCGACGGCATCGGCGTAGGAGCGGGACTGTGTGGGAGCGAGAACCGGACCGTGAGCGAGAACGGGGGCCAGGAGCGGACCGTGAGCGCGAGCGGGAACGGCGACGGGATCTGCCGGGACCGGGTCGTCGTGACCGGCGCCGGTCAGGGGCTGGGCCGGGAGCACGCCCTGGCGTTGGCCGCCGAGAGCGCGCGGGTCGAGGTCAACGACCTGGGCGAGACCGCGGAGGCGGTGGCCGAGGAGATCGTCGCGGCGGGCGGGACGGCGGTCGCCGACCTGGGGGACGTGAGCGACTGGGACTACACCGAGCGGCTGGTCGGCCGGGCGGTCGGGGACCCGGTGAACGCCCGGATTGTCAAAACCAGTTCGGGCGCCGGGCTGATGGGCAGCGTCGGCCAGGGCAACTACGGTGCCGCGAAGGCCGGCATCGCCGCCGTCACGGTGATCGCCGCCGCCGAACTCGCCCGTTACGGCGTCACCGTGAACGCGATCGCCCCGTCCACCCGCACGGCGATGACCGAGGCCGTCGAGGCCTTCGTCGACAAGATGCAGGTACCGGAGTCCGGCTTCGACACCATGCACCCCGGCAACATCTCGCCGCTCGTGGTGTGGCTGGCCTCCGCGGACTCCGGCGACGTGACCGGCCGGGTCTTCGAGGCCGAGGGCGGGTTGCTCGGCGTCGCCGACGGCTGGCAGCACGGTCCGCAGCGGGCACGCGGCCGCCGCTGGGCTCTCGACGAGGTCGGATCGGCGGTACGCGAACTGCTCGCCGACGCCCCGGCTCCGGCGCCGGTCTACGGGGCATGAGCGGGAGGTTCTGGACCGGACGTCCCGGCGCTGTGAGACCGACGCGGGCCACGGCCACGGGCCGACCGACGGTGGTCGACCGGCCGCGCACGCGTCCGGACGAGGCAAATTCGCGTACCGGTGAGCGGAATGCGGGGTTGGGGCGCGGAGGTCGCAGCCCTACCGTGAGCGCACCTCCATGAGGTGGGTCACACAGCCCGCCTCTGTGAGCCGCTGATGTCGGGTTCGACCGGGACCGGGAGCCGGATGGGGACCAGAGGGGGGACCGACCGCGTCGCCCTGGCCGCGGGGACGCATGCCCCGTCGCCAGGGCCCGGCCCGCGAGGACGACGCGGGCGCGCCTACGCGGACGGCACCGGCCGTGGGCAGGCACTCGTGGCTAGCGCTGTCGCGGGCGATGGCCCAGGGGTCTCCCGTGGGCCCGGCCTCACCGGGTCCGACCGGGGACCGGCCATGACGGCGGCGCTCCTGGCGTTTTCGGCCCTGTCCGCGAACCGATGTCGAACCACCAGGAAACAAGGAGCGAATCCATGGGCAACGCAGTCGTGATCGTGTGTGACATGCAGAACGACATCGCGCGCTTCCACACCGGAGGCGAGGAGATGGAACGGCTGATCACCGCGATAAAGGAGCTCACCGACTGGGCGCGGGAGCAGGGCATCACCGTTGTCTACTCCTGCGTGGGCTACCGGCCCGGCTACGTCGACGTGATCCCGCAGCTGGCGGACCAGCTCAAGCGGCACAAACTGCTGGCCGAGGGGACCTGGGGCACCGCCGTCCTCGACGGTCTGGCCCCCCAGGACGGGGACGTCATGCTGATGCGTCGCCGTAGCAGCTCCTTCTACGGCACTGACCTCGACCTCGTGCTCAAGGCGCTGGACGCCGACACGGTCATCCTGACGGGTGTGTCGACGCACCGGGTCGTGGAGTCGACGGCGCGCGACGCCAGCGACCGTGACCTGCGGGTCCTGGTCGCCTCGGACTGCTGCGGCTCCAACGATCAGGAGTTCCACGACGCGTCGCTGCGGGCGATCGCCGACTGGTTCGGCAAGGTCCACACCTCCGAGGAGATCATGAAGGAACTCGCCTCCTGACCTCCGCCACCGCCCGGCGATCCGTTCAGCGAACCGGATCGCTGGGCGTTGTGCTGCTCCGGGCCGCATCGTTCTGGTGAACGTCACAGACGACGAGGAGCAGCCAGTGAGCGCATCAAGCCCAGCGAGCCCCAGGAGCACGGTGTGGGCCGACCTTCTCGGCTCGGAGGTCCGGTGGTACGACGCGGGAGGCATCCGAACCCGGTGCATCGAGGCCGGTGACGGGCCGCCGCTGATCCTGCTCCACGGGGTCGGGGGCCACGCGGAGGCCTTCGCGCGCAACGTCGTCCCGCTCTCCGAGCACTTCCGGGTGCTGGCGGTGGACCTGCTCGGCTCCGGGCTCACCGACAAGCCGGAGGGACCGGCCGACCTGGACGCGTATCTCTCCCACATGACCGCCTTCATGGACGCCGCAGGCGTGGAGAAGGCACATTTCGGCGGGGAGTCCCTGGGCGGCTGGATCGCGATGTGGCTGGCGCTGCGCCGACCTGAGCGGGTCGACAACCTGGTGTCCATCTGTGGGGCACGGCTGAAGGTCGAGACGGACCCGGAGTCGCAGAAGTGGACCGACGCCGGCCGAGACGAACTGCGCCGGTTGACCGACCAGTTCGTGAAGGACCCCACGCGGGAGAACACGCGCCGGCGCATGGAGTGGCTCTTCCACAAGCCGGACCGCGACCTCAGCGAGGAACTGGTCGACATCCGGTGGCGCATGTACCAGCGCACCGACGCGGTCGCGTCGATGAAGGAGTCGGGGAAGATGCTCGGCAAGAACCCCGAGCGCAAGGACGGTCTGGACTTCACCCCGGACGTGCTGAAGCAGGTCTCGAACCGCACGCTGATGCTGTGGTCCTCCCACAACCCCTCCAACACCGCGGCCACCGCCGAGAGGGCCGCCGCCTACCTGCCGGACTGCGAGTTCCAGGTGATGGACGACTGCGGGCACTGGCCGCAGTGGGAGGACCCGGAGACGTTCAACCGCATCCTGGCGGACTTCCTGCCGCACTGAGGCCGCTGACGGCCGCCTTCTGGCGAACAGCGCCCGGCCTCCTTCGGAGGAGGCCTTTCCATTCACCGATCCGATTCGCTTTTGTCGGGGGGGCCCGGGTCGCACGATCGGAGAGTCGGGGATCCGGAGGATCCGCCGCTTCCCGGTCCGTCTCCCTCCCGAGCCGTACCCTTCCCGACCTGCCCGGTATCCGGGCTTCGACGCGAGGAGCACTGAAACCCATGACCGCACTGACATCGGGGCCACAGGAGTTGGTGGGTCACTCCGCCAAGCTGCTGGCCGAGGGCATGGTCGACCGCCGGATCTACAGCGATCCCGACGTCTACCGGATGGAGCAGGAGCTCATCTTCGCCCGGTCGTGGCTGGTGGTCGGCCACGACACCCAGATTCCCCGCCCCGGGGACTTCGTCGAGTCCTACATGGGTGAGGAGTCGGTGATCGTCACCCGCAACCGGGAGGGCGAGATCCGTGTCATGCTCAACACCTGCCGTCACCGGGGCAACAAGGTCTGCCGTGCCGAGTTGGGCACCACCCGCGCCTTCATGTGCCAGTACCACGGCTGGACGTACGACATCGACGGCAACTTCGTCGGCGCCCCGCAGTTCGAGAAGGTTTACGGCGACGACCTCGACAAGTCGAAGTGGGGTCTGCACCGGGCCAGGGTGGCGCTCTACAAGGGTCTGATCTTCGCCACGTTCGACACGAGCCTTCCGCCGCTGGAGGAGTACCTCGGCGACTTCACCTGGCTCCTCGACGTCAGCCTCGACCCGCGGCCCGGTGGCGTCGAGGTCGCCGGCGGCTTCCTGCGCTGGAACATCAAGACGAACTGGAAGTTCGGGGCCGAGAACTCCGCCGGCGACCTCTACCACGGCGGTACGACGCACCGCTCGGCCGTCGACATCGGTCACCGGGCGATCGCGACCGGCAAGAACGACCCCAAGCACACGACCGACGAGGAGCTCGACCCGGGCGGCACCATGATCAGCTCCTTCGGTCACGGGGTGAACTGGAGCGACCGTCGGCCCGAGCCCGAGGGCGGCGCCCCCGTCCCGCCGGACGAGACGCCGCTGGCGCGGTACCTGCGGGAGAACCGGGAGCTCACCCGGCAGCATCTCGGCGACTTCCGCAGCAGGACGATCCGGCGCTACAACGCCAACATCTTCCCCAACGCCAGCTTCCACTCCAGCGCCCAGACCATCCACATCTTCCACCCGCGCGGGCCGGGACGCACCGAGGTGTGGCTGCTCCCCCTGGTCGACAAGGCCGCCCCCCAGGACGTCAAGGACTGGGTGCGCCGGCACACCGACTCCCACTTCGGTCCCGGCGGCTTCTTCGAGGAGGACGACGGCGAGAACTGGGAGCAGGCCACCGCCGCCACCCGGGGTGTGGTCGCCTCGCGGCTGCCCTTCAACTACCAGATGGGCTTCGGGCGGGAGAAGGTGATCTCGGAGCCGGGCGTCCCGGACCGGATAGACGGCGGCTTCAACGACTACGGACAGCGCGCGCTGCTGGAGCGCTGGCACGACATGATGAGGACTCCCTGACATGGCGACGAGCAAGAGTGACCTGGTCCTCGACCCCGGCTCGGTCGGGACGCCCGACGGCGTCGTGGACGACCCCGCGCTGTACCGGCGGGTGACCGCCTGCCTGTACCGCGAGGCGTGGCTGCTGGACGACGCCCGGTTCGAGGAGTGGCTGGAGTGGATGTCGCCGGACATCCGCTACTGGATGCCGACCCGGTTCGTCCGCAAGGCGACCGAGCGGGACCTCGAGTTCGCCACTCTGGAGCGGGGCGTCTCCTTCCTAGACGAGGACTACGAGGCCCTGGCGATGCGGGTGGCCAAGACGCGCCACCGGATGTCGTGGACCGACAACCCCGCCGGGCGGACGGTGCACTCCGTCAGCAACATCGAGATCGCGTCGGTCGTCGACGGCCGGGCCACCGTCCGGTCGGTCGCGAGCGTCGAGCGCAGCCGGTTCGCCAACGAGTCCGACCGCTGGGTGTTCCGGCGCGAGGACACCATCAACATCAGCGAGGACCCCTGGAAACTGGAGGAGCGGAAGATCTTCTACCCCTCCCCGGTGCTGGAGTCGTCCAACCTGGCGATCTTCTTCTGAAGGGAGAGTGACGGACATGAAGGTCTCCGTCGACGAATGGCTGTGTGCGGGACACGGGCTGTGCGAGGCCGCTTCCCCCGAGGTGTTCGAGGTCAATGACGACGGCATCGCCGTGGTGCTCCAGGAGTCCCCCGCGGAGTCGTTGCTGCCCTCGGTCAAGGACGCCGTGCGGCTCTGCCCGGCCGACGCCATCCTCCTCAAGGAGAACTCCTGATGGGAGAACCCGTTATGACGCTTCCGATCGCGGGGCCGGCATGAGCCTGCGCGTGGTCCACCAGCGCGTGGTCGAACCCGGCGCGCAGGCGGCATGGTCGGCGTACGCGGCCGGACTGCGCGACAGCAAGGGATGCCTGGAAGCGGAGGTCTACCGCTCGCTCGACGACCCGGAGCGGTTGGCGGTGGTCGAACTCTGGGAGGACGACGGTGCGTTCGGCCGCGCCTGGGGCGAGCTGCTCGCCGAGGGCACGCTGCCGCCCGGGCTGTCCTCCAGTCCGCCCAAGAGCGTGGCCGGGGCCGGCTCGGTCTCCGAGTTCTACCGGCACGGCTACACGGACCGCGCCTCCGGCAACTGGCTTCCGACCAGCCGTGCCGACGAGGCCTGGCGGGTGGCGTGGCCGGCCCGGGGCCAGGTGCGTGTGGTCATCCAGACCAGCACCCGTCCGACCCAGGAGGAGCCGTGGCCCGGCGGGGTCGAGGCTCTGCTGGAGACCCGCCGCGAACCGGGCTGCCTGCAGTTCGAGGTGTTCGCCGGTGTCGAGTTCGAACAGGACGGCCTGCTCCTGGAGCTCTGGGAGGACCAGTCCCGGTACGACGCGCACTGGCGGCTGCGGACGCGGGTACGTGAGGCCGGCGGTGCCGGAGGCGGCGGCGCGCGACCCGTCCAGCACGAGCGCGGGCAGGGGAACAACGGGGTGGAGTTCTACCGCCACCAGCCGTTCGTCCACCTCTACGACCGCTGGCTGCCCGTCGCCCCCGAGGCCTGGTCCGACACGGTCGCCTGGCCCGACTGACACCACCGTCCGGAGGACGGCACACCACACAGCACGGAGCCCCGCGGCGCGCGCGGGGGTCCCGTCCTGGGACGGGACTCCGCACAGCGTCGGTGGTCCCGTGGCCAGGAGGGGACTCCGCGCACCGCGGCTGCCCCGCACCAGGACGGGATCCCGTGCAGACGGCGATCCCGTCCGGACGTCAAGGAGGATCCATCCATGTCGGGACTGATACCGGTCGACCGCCTCTACTCGATGGGCGTGGTCGTCCACGACCTCAAGGCGGCGACGAGGCGCTACGCCGAGCTGTTCGGCATCGACAAGTGGGAGGTACGTGACTTCGGGCCGGAGCGCGTCACCTCGGCGACGGCGCACGGGCGGCCCACCACCCCCACGTTCCGCACGGCGACCGGGACCTCCGTGCCGCCGGGTGAAGGCACTTCGCTGATGGGCAACCCGCTCATCCCGGTGACCTTCGAGCTGGTGCAGCCACTGACGGGAGAGAGCCCGTTCCAGGAGTTCCGCTTCGTCCGCGGACAGGGCGTGAGCCACCTGACCCTGGCGGTGCGTGACCGCGAGGAGTTCAGTCGGCTGCGTGCCCGGCTGGAGGCGGAGGGGCTGTCCCTGGCCGGTTCGCTGACCCTGGACGACCGTCTCGAACGGCACTTCGTCGACACCCGGTCCACGCTCGGCGGCTACCTGGTGGAGATCCAGGTGCCGCTGGCCGGGGACGGCGCGCTCGAGGTCACCGAACGCTGGGACCACTCGGGCAGCTACACCCGGCCCGAGGACAGGGAGCCGCTGGGGATCAGCGGGGTCAACCACCTCGGGATCGTCGTCCAGGACGTGATGGCCACCCTGCCCCACTACGACCGGCTCCTCGGTGTCCCCGCCTGGAAGATGCGCGACTGGCGCACCGAGAAGAACCGGCTTGAACAGCCGCACTACCGAGGCGAGTCGGTCGACCACGAGTACTTCACGGCCCGCGCCCAGATCACCGACTTCGGGTTCGAGATCATCCAGCCGACGCTCGGTCCGAGCCACTACAACCGGGAGTTCGGCGACCGCTTCGGTTCCGGCGTGCACCACCTGATGCTGCACATGACCGACGACGAGAAGGCCTGGCACGACGACCAGCAGTGGCTGATCGACGCCGGCGTCCCGCTGGCCATGGGCGCGGTGCTCTACGGAGGCGGTGTCGAGTTCGCCTACCTCGACACCGCGCCGGACCTCGGTGGCTTCGTACTCGAGAGCGTGCTGATGAAGGGCCCGCTCGACCGTGAGCTGATGAAGCCCGACTACGTCATCGACTTCTCGGCGTAGCAACCGGCCTGCAACGGGTGTGGGTCGGGGCTTGAGGAGGCCCGTCCCACACCTTTCGGTGTCATACCCCTCACCGACCGCCGCTCTCCTGGTGTCCTGTCGACCCGACCCACTGGCGGTTGATGCCCAGGGCCGTCGTGCGTACCGCCGCGGCGACCCGCTCGGGCTGGAAGCGGCTGGTCGGGCCGGTGACCGAGATGGCGCCGCGCCCGCGGCCGTGGCGGTCCAGCAGGGGGCTGGCGACACAGGTGACGCCGAGGTCGTACTCCTCTCGGTCATAGGCGACCCCGCTCTCGCGCACCCGGGCCAGCTGCTGGTGCAGGAGGCCCGGGACCGCGATGGTGTGGCGCGTGCGGCGCTCCAGCCCCTGCTCGACCACCGAGGCGAGCAGTTCCGTGCTCGAGAACGCGAGCATGGCCTTGCCCAGAGCGGTGCAGTGCAGCGGCTTGCGGTCACCGACCTCGGTGGAGGCCGTGGGGCGGCGGCGTCCGGAGATCTTGTCCAGGTACAGCACCTCCGTGCCGTTGAGGACCGCCAGGTGGACGGTCTCGTGCACGGCCTCGTAGAGATCCTCCAGATACGGGGTGGCCACCGCGCGCAGGGCCTGGCTTCGGGTGCCGGCGCCGAGCTCGAAGAGCTTCTGGCCGAGCCGGTACTCCAGTCCGTTGCGTTCGAGGATCTTCAGCTCGACGAGTTGGTTGGCCAGCCGGAAGGCGGTCGCCTTCGGCAGTCCGGCGCGCCTGGCCAGCTCGGCCAGGCCGAGCCCGGGAGCCTCCTCGCGCAGGACGTCCAGCAATGAGAAGGCCCGGCTCAGCACCGTGGTGCCGACCCTGTCGTCGGTGATCCTCATATCCGGATCGTGGGCGCGCCTTCCGCGCATGTCAAGCCTGCGGGACGTTTCGATGACGGCTGTATGACGGTCGAGGTCAGAGGCGCATCGTTCCATTGGCCGACCCGGAACGCTGGCGGTGACCGGTGCCGGATTCCTACGGTCGTGGAGCCGGGTGCGGCACCGTCCCGCCCGGCCACGACCCCCCTTGGAGGTACACCATGCTTGCCCTGGGAATCGCCCTCTCCCACTCACCGACGATGTTCGTCCCGGTCGAGGAGTGGCCCGACCTTCACCAGTCCCTGGTCGGCGACGTACCCCAGCCGAAGGCGCTCGCCCTGGAGACGCCGGAGGCCAACGTCGTCACCAAGGAGCGGATCGACGCCGGCCTGGACACCCTGAGCGCCAAGATCGCCAAAGCCGAGCCGGACGTGGTCGTGATAGTCGGGGACGACCAGAGCGAGGTCTTCGGCAAGGCGTTCAACCCCACCCTGGCCGTGTACGCCGGGCCCAAGGTCAGCGGAGTCACCCTGCGCCGCTTCCAGGACAAGCCCGGCATCAACCACGACCTCACGCTCACCTGTGACGCCGACTTCGGACTCGAACTCGCCACGGGGCTGATCGACCGCGGCTTCGACCCGGCGGTGATGAGCGAACTGCGCCCCCTCAGCCGTCCCGAGGGCCTGGGGCACGCGTTCACCCGCCCCGCCCACCGGCTCGGGATCGCCGCGGCCGACATCCCGCTGGTCCCGGTCTTCCTCAACGGCTACCACGACCCGCTGCCCACCGGGCGCCGCTGCTGGGAGCTCGGCGAGGCGCTCCGCGAGATCGCCGAGGCCAGCGACAAGCGCGTCGTGCTCGTCGCGTCGGGCGGGCTGACCCACGACCCGATGGGCCCGCGGGCCGGCTGGATCGACGAGCGGCTGGACCGGTGGGTGCTCAGCCGGATCTCGGAGGGCCGCGGCGAGGAACTCGCGCAGCTGTTCGCCTTCGACTCCGACACCCTGCGCGGCGGCAGCGGTGAGATCCGCGCCTGGGTCACCGTCGCGGGGGCGTTCGCCGGCCGTGCGGGCACGGTCGTGGACTACATCCCGCTGCACCACGCGGTCACCGGCCTGGGCCTCGCGTACTGGGAGCCCGAGGGCGCGTGAGCACCATCCCCGTTCACCGGTCCAGGCCCGTACGTCGTCTTCCGGAGGAAGCATGAGTGGCACCGAGCAGTACGTCGTCGTCGGAGGCTGCGCCGCGGGCGTCTCGGCGGCGTTCGCCCTGCGCCAGCACGGGTTCGAGGGCTCCGTGGTCCTCCTTGAGGCCGGGACGGAGGCCCCGTACCGCCGGCCGCAGCTGTCGAAGGTGCTCGGGGACACCCCGGACGCGCTTCGTCCCATCGCCGACCCCGAGTCGTACGCCGACCGGCGTATCGACCTGCGCCTCGGTACCCGGGTCGAACATCTCGACCCGGGTACCCGCACGGTGCATCTGGCCGACGGCACGTCGCTGCACGCCGACAAGGTGCTGCTCGCCACAGGGGTCGCGGCCCGCCGCCCGGATCTGCCGGGTATCGACCTGGACGGCGTACTGAGTCTCCGCGACCCCGACGACGCGCTACGGCTCGGCAAGGCGATCCGGGACGGCGGCCCGGTCGTCGTCCTGGGCGGTGGCTTCATCGGCATGGAGGTCGCCGCGGTGGCCCGGACCGCGGGCTGTGAGGTGACCGTGCTGGAGGCCGCGCCGGCGCCGATGCTGGCCGCGCTCGGCCGGGAGCTCGCCGACCTCGTCACCGCGTTCCACCGCGAACGAGGCGTCCGCGTGCTGACGGACGCCAAGGTCACGGCGTTGGACGGGAATGACGCGGTCGAGGCGGTGGTCCTCGCCTCCGGTGAGCGGATCCCCGCGACCACGGTGGTGGTCGGGGTGGGAGTCGTACCCAACGACCGGCTCGCCGCCGAGGCGGGCGTGCACTGCGACGGCGGCATCGTCGTCGACCTGCACGGGCGCACCTCCGATCCGTGGGTCTTCGCCGCCGGTGACGTCACCGTCCAGCCGCACCCGCATCTGGCCGCCGCCGGGCGGATCGAGCACTGGGACAACGCCCAGCAGCAGGGCGTCGTCGCCGCGCAGGCCATGCTGGGCGAGCTCCACGACCACGACACGGTCCCGTACTTCTGGTCCGAGCAGTACGGCCTGCAACTGCAGATGGTGGGCCGACCGCGCCCCGGCGACACACAGGTGCTCCGCAAGGACGCCACACCCAGCAAGTTCATGGCGTTCTGGCTGCGGGACGGCGGGGTCGTCGCCGCCGCCGGTCTCGACACCGTCCGTGACGTGGTGGCCGCGAGACGGCTGATCGCGCGGTCGGCCTCGTTCCCCGTCGCCCAGCTCGCGGACCCCGGCACCGACCTGCGCGCCCTCGCGCGATCGTGACCCCCACCCGCCCCGCGTTGCCGGTTGTCGGACGGCGCGCGGGGCGGGCAACGCATGTGAAACCTTCGTACAGCGAAAGACCAAGGAGGGCCCCCGTGGCCAACACCACCGTCCGGATGCTCTGCAGCGACATCTCGCACATGGCGATCGGCCATGTCTGGCGTGAGAGCGGCGTGACCCAGAAGCACGGCTTCGACCTGGTCACCCACATCGCGAACGCCGACGTTCCCGGCCAGCCCCGGGTGGAGATGGGTGAGCGCGGGCCGAAGGTCCTCGCCGGCGAGTACGACTTCATGAGCGGCCTGCACCACGACACCTACGCCTACCGGGCCCGGGGCGACAAGCGCTTCGTCTACCTCGCCCAGGCGCAGAACGACTGGGACGACGTCCTGGTCGCCTCGCCCTCGGTCGACGGCCTGAAGGGGCTCGAGGGCAAGCGGGTCATCGTCAGCACCTCCGCCCCCTGCGTCTACGGCAACTTCCGGCGGGCGCTGGCCCATGCCGGCGTCGACGTGGACGCGGTGGAGTTCGACGTCTGGAAGGAACAGGGCACCGGAGTGGCGCTGCGCGCGGTCCAGGCCGTCCTCGACGGTGAGGCCGACGCCGCCGACGTGGACATCCCCTTCGACCGCTACGGCACCCAGCGCGGCCTGCAGGTGCTCGGCCTTCCGCAGATGCCGGTGATCCACAACACCACCATCTGCGCCAACCGCGAGTGGGTGAAGCAGAACGAGGACCTCACCCGCTCGTTCCTGCGCTCGATGATCGAGACCGTGCACTTCTTCAAGACCCGTCCGAAGGACGTCTGCGACATCCTGCAGGAGCACCTGGCTCCCCAGATCGGGATCGAGGACCCCGAGGACATCGCCCACCTCCAGCGCTTCTGGTCGCAGGCACTCAGCCCCAAGCCCTATCCGCACCCCCTGGCCATCTGGAACGTCTACCAGCTCGACACCCTCAAGGACGAGCGGTCCAACCACATCGGGCCGCTCGAGATCTGGGACACCGGCTACCTGCGGGACATCGACGACACCGACTTCATCGACTCCCTGTACGGAGGGATCAAGAACACCGCCGCCCCGGCGGTGAACGCCCTCATCTGAGTCGCCTGCAGCCGCCCGGGGCCCGCGACCGCCTCCCTGCGCGAGCCCCGGGCGGCTCTATGCCCCGGATCGGCCTGATTCTCCGGGTCCGGGAGAGACGGCGCGTTTGACACAGCCGCCCGTCGTTCGTATAACGAATAATTATGCTGAACGGTGAGCAGAAGAGTCATCCGGCAACGTCCGGCGCTCCGGCACGCCAGGAGGTCATGGGCGGCCTGGCCAAAGGGCTGGCCATCCTCGAGGCCTTCTCGCCGCTGCGGCCGCGTCTCACGGTCACCGAGGCCGCGCAGTCCTCGGGAACGACCCCCGCGGCCGCGCGGCGCTGTCTGCTGACCCTGATGGAACTGGGCTACCTCAGCCACGACGGCAAGTACTACACCCCCACGCCACGGGTGATGCGGCTGACCTCCGCATGGACCGCCACCGCTGTGCTGCCCTCCCTCGCCCAACCACGCCTGATCGCGGTGCGGGACGAACTCGGCGAGTCGGCCTCGCTGGCGGTGCTCGAGGGAGGCCAGTCGCTGTTCGTCGCACGCGCCGAGGCCGCTCGCATCGCGTCGGCGGGGGTGCGGCTCGGTGCCACACTCCCCCTGCTGGGCTCGGCCACCGGACGGATCCTGCTGAGCGGATGGCCCACGGAGCAGGTCGAGGAACTCGTCGCGACGACGCCCGTCGAGCGCAAGACGTCCCACACCATCGTGGACCCCGTCGAACTGCTCGCCCGTGTCGAGGAGGCGCGCCGCGAGGGCGTCGCGTTCACCGACGAGGAACTCGACCTCGGTGTGCGCACCATGGCGGTCCCGGTGCGGGACATCGGCGGCGTCCTGCACGGGGCCATGAGCGTGAGCGCCTTCGCCGCCCAGGTGAGCCTCGCACAGATGCGCGAGGAGTACTGGCCGGTGCTCGACCGGGAGGCCAAACACCTCGGGCGGATGCTCTGACGGTGCGGACGCGGACCGAGGCGGCGCTGCAGGCCTTCGCCTACGGGCCGGTGCTCGCCGCGAGGCCGGGCACCCCGGGCAGACGCTCTGCCGACGGGGTCCCCGGGCCCACAACCGTTCCGCAGACCATCGCCGACAAGCCGCGACGCCGTGGCATACAGCCCCGTAGGGATGTATGCCACGGCGTCGCGGGCACATGGAGGTCCTGGGCGTGTGGCGGGACCTCGATGCCCTTAGGAAGTCCCCCGCCCCGCCGTCGCGGCGGGCGTGCGGTCGAAGCCGCACAGCAGGCGCAGCATCCGACGGCCGTCCTCGGGCTGCTCGTCGCCCGACCACGCGACGTGCATGTCCGGACGCACCAGTACCAGTCGCCGTTCGTACACCACCCTGGCCTCGTCGGGCAGGTCGAGCACCGTGAGCGGGATCCCGGCGTCCCGTGCGGCCTCGACCAGCCCGGCCGCTTCCGGTGCGTCGGAGCCGACCCGCAGCAGGGTCAGGCCCTGGCCCAGCCGGTCGAACACCGCGTCGCCCTCGGCGAGCCAGAGGTGCGGCAACCGGACGCCCGGCAACACGCTGGGCACGTAGCTGCCCATGCCACCCTCCTCCGCCGGCTCCAGGTCGGCGTCGGCAGCCAGCCCGGGCGAGCCGACGTAGCGGGTGCCGAGCTGGATGCCGAGGCTGTGCCACTGGGCCCGGTCGACCTCGTGCAGTCGCGAGCCGACCTGCGTGCGCAGCTCCGCCCCCTCCTCGGTGTCCTCATGGAGCCGCGGATCGGCCAGGGCGTCCTCGATGTAGCCGCCGATCGAGGCCGCGGCGCGTGAGGTCGACTCGCCCACCGACCGTCGCTCCAGGGCGTAGTCGTCGAGGAGGTCCCGGGTGCCCCACCCGGCGTGGAGCGCGGCGAGCCGCCAGCTCAGGGCCACGGCGTCGGCGATCCCCGCGTTCATCCCGAAGCCGCCCAGGTTGACCCAGATGTGGGCGGCGTCGCCGGCGAGCAGCACCCGGCCCTGACGGAACGTGTCCGCGACCATCCGGCGCGGGGTCCAGCGGACCACGTCGATGATCTCGTAGGGGAAGTCGCGGCCGACGGCCTCGCGCAGGGCGAGGTGCGGATCGGCGCTCTCGAGGTCCTGCCCCTCCCGCACCCGGGCGTGGCAAAGATACTGGGAGTGCCCGTCGAGCTGCATGAAAGCTCCGTGGTGGTGCTCACCGTGCCACCAGTACCACCACCCCGCGCGGGGTCCGGGGATCTCCAGCTTCTCGCTGCGGAAGTGGATCGACATCCGGCGGTCGCCCACCCTCGGGTCGCCCACGAACCTGGCGCCCACGGCCCGGCGCACCTCGCTGGCCCCGCCGTCGCAGCCGATCACGTACCCGGCCCGGTAGCTCACGGGCCGCCCGGTGGCCACCTCGGTCCCGTGCACCGTGACCGAGTCCTCGTCCTGCGTGAGCCGCTCGACCCGGACACCCCGCCGGACGGTGACGCTCGCGTAGCGTCGCAGTTCCTGTTCGAGGATCGGCTCCAGGTAGATCTGCGAGATCCGGTGCTGGAGTTCGGGCGTCGGCCACTCGGCCGCCTCGGGCGCGGTGCCCGCGAACACCTCGTCGGCGGAGGAGAGCCGGAAGCGGGTCAGCTCGTACCCGGTGATGCTCGTGGTGTAGACGGCGTCGGTGGCCTGGTCGCCGGGCAGCCCGGCACGCCGGATCCGGTCGGCCAGCCCCCAGCGCCGGAAGTACTCCATCGAGCGGGCGTTGGTGGTGTTGCAGCGTGGGTTGACCGTGGTGTGGGTGCTCTGTTCGAGCAGGATCACGGGAATGCCGCGCCAGCCGAGGTCGAGAGCCAGACTCATGCCGACCGGGCCGCCACCGACGATGACATAGGGCGCGTCCGGACCGGCGGAGGTCGTCGCGGCGCTGACGCCGGGGCGGTCGGCCTGCGCGGGGCGCGCCGTCGCGGGCGAGTTCCGCGGGGCCCTCATGACTCCACCGCCGAGGTGCGCGGGGGCCGGCATGCCGCGGTGCGCGCGAACTGGTTTCCAGTGGGGCGGGCAGCCCGGTGCCGCCCGCGCGGGGTGAGCCGTCGTCCCCGCCCCCGCAGCGCCGGCGGCGACGCTTCGCCCGAAGGCTCACACGGCGACGACCGCGGGCCCCGCCGGTTCAGGGACAAGGATGCTCGAACTGTTTGACAGGCCATGACTCCGAAGATAGCTTAGCGAACATATTTCGTATAGCGAAACGAGGTGCATTGTGGTCGATCAGATCCGCGTGGCGGTGGTCGGAGGGGGGATCGGAGGACTGGCCGCGGCCGGGGCCCTGCTGCACCGTGGCGTCGATGTCCACGTGTACGAGCAGGCACCCGAGCTGGGCGAGGTGGGCGCCGGCGTCCTGGTCACCCCCAACAGCCTCCGGCTGCTGGAGCGCATCGGCCTCGCCGAAGAGCTGGCCCGGGTGGGCGGGCCCGTCGGGGAGGGGTCCACCTACTACCGGCACGACGGCCAACCGGTCTCCCGGATCCTCACCGCCGACTCCAACGGCTGGAACGGCATGTACGGCATGCACCGCGCCGATCTGCTCGGGGTGCTGGCCGACACTCTCCCCGCAGAGCGCATACACACCGGTCACCAGTGTGTCGACTTCCGCCAGGACGCCGACGGCTGCACGGTGATCTTCGCGAACGGCGAGGAGGTCCGTGCCGATGTCGTCATCGCAGCCGACGGCATCAACTCCACGCTGCGCCTGCACGTCGTCCCCCCCGTGGAGGTCATCGACTCCGGATCGGTCGCCTACCGCGGTCTCGTGCCCGCCAAGGCGGTCCCGTCCTGGCGGGCGGGCGTCTCACAGCTGTGGATGGGCGAGCAGAAGCACTTCCTGACCTATCCGCTGCGCCGCGGCGAACTGATCACCTACATCGCCTTCGTGCCCTCGCAGCGGCAGGCCGCGGAGTCCTGGTCGGCGCCGGGGGACGCCGACGAGCTGCGTGCCGCGTTCGCGGGCTGGGACGAGCCCGTCACCACCCTGCTCGACGCGGTCGAGACCACTTACTGGTGGGGGCTCTACGACCGGATGCCCCTGGACCGCTGGACCTCCGCCCGGCTCACCCTGCTCGGCGACGCGGCGCATCCGATGCTCCCGCACCTCGGCCAGGGCGCCAACCAGGCGATCGAGGACGGCTTCGCCCTGGCCGCCCACCTCGCGACCGCCGCGGACATCTCCTCCGCCCTGCAGGCCTACGAGGCCCAGCGTCGCCCGCGCACCAGCCGGGTGCAGCACGAGGCGCGGCTCAACGGCCGGCGCTACGACTCCCACTTCGACGACCTCGAGGAGCGGGACAGCCAGATCACCAACACCGTCGACCTGCGACTCTGGTTGTACGACCACGACGCCGAGGTCGAGGCCCTGGGCAGGGCGTCCTCCGCCGTCCAGGCCGGCTGACCCGCGAAGGAGCCACAACATGCGTATTCAGCTGGACGACATCACCGGGGTACTGGCGATCATGCCGACCCCGGCGACCCCGGACGCGTCGGATCCTTCCGTGCTCGACACCGTCGACCACGAGGAGTCACGCCGGGCCGTCGACGCCCTGATCGCCGACGACGTCGACGCCGTGATGATCACCGGCACCTTCGGTGAGTGCGCCACGCTCACCTGGGACGAACACCGGGCCTTCGTGACCACGGTGGTCGAGCAGGCGGCCGGCCGGGTGCCGGTGTTCGCCGGCGCGACCACGCTCAACACGCGCGACACCATCGCGCGGGCCAGGGTCTTCGCCGACATCGGCGTTTCAGGGCTGCTGCTGGGACGTCCCATGTGGTCGCCCTGCGACGACTCCGCGGTGGTCGGTTTCTACCGTGACGTGGCGGCCGCCGTCCCCGACCTCGGCATCGTCGTCTACGACAACCCGGTCTCCTTCGGCGGCAAGATCTCCCCGAAGGCCTACGCCCAGCTCGCCGCCATCCCTCAGGTGATCGCGGCGAAGTACCCGGTCCTCGGCCCGTCCTTCCTCGCCGATCTCGACGCCATGGCGGGCCGGATGCGACTACTCCCGGTCGAGCGAGACTGGTACTACACCTGGCGCTGGG
This sequence comes from Streptomyces sp. NPDC058457, assembly GCF_042720695.1. Lineage (NCBI taxonomy): Bacteria > Bacillati > Actinomycetota > Actinomycetes > Kitasatosporales > Streptomycetaceae > Streptomyces > Streptomyces sp. NPDC058457. Next base: position 92,356 of record NZ_JBHXLU010000033.1, read on the forward strand.
CGCCGAACGCAATGACGGCGTGCTGGAGCGGCAGTGCCTCCTGCGGCCCCGCCCCCGCGATCGCCCTGCGGGACGCGATCCGCGAGGGACGCGCCGAGGACGCCGAGGCCATCGCCCGTGGCTACCGCCATGCCGCGCAGACCTTCTTCCCCCAGGGCAGCTTCGAGTTGTTCTCCAAGTACAACGTGCAGCTGGAGAAGATCCGGATCGACGAGGCCGGCTATCTGCACGCCGGTCCGAGCCGCCCCCCGTACGTGGAGTGCCCCGACGCGTACGCAGAGGGGGCCCGTGAGTCCGGCCGGAGGCTGGCCGCGCTGCACCGCCGGTACGCCGCCGTCCCCACCGCCGCGCGATGACGGCCACGGCGCACGAGTCCGTGGGGACACTGCTGCACCTCGTCGGCGGGTCGCACGAGGAGGGGCTCGGCACCTTCGACGTGCGCGATCCCGGTCGCCCCGACGACGTGGTCGCCGTCGTCGCCGACGGTGGCGCGGCGGAGGTGGACCGTGCCGTCGCCGCGGCCCGCGCCGCGGGTCCCGGCTGGGCCGGCACCGCCCTCTTGGAGCGGATCGCCAGGATCGAGGCCGGGCTGGAGACGGTGTCCGGCGCCGTCGACGACCTGGCGGAGACCCTTGCCCGTGAGAACGGCGCCCTGCGGCGGGAGGCCCGGCTGGACATCGACCGCAGCATCGCCCTCTTCCGCAGCATGCTCGAGCTCGCCCCGGCCCACCTCGAACCCGTCGTGCTGGACAGCGCGGCCGACCGCGTGACCATCCACAAGAAGCCGGTCGGCGTGGTGGGCATCGTGGTGCCCTGGAACTCCCCCATGGTGCTCGCCGCGAGCAAGGTCGCTCCGGCCCTGGTCACCGGCAGCACCGTGGTGGTCAAACCGTCCCCGGAGGCCCCGGTGGCGCTGACCCGGGCGCTGGCGCTGCTGGCCCGCTCCCTGCCGGACGGCGTCCTCAACGTGGTCAACAGCACCGGCGACGCCGGCCCCGCGCTGACCGCCCACCCGGATGTGCGCAAGATCTCCTTCACGGGCAGCACCCAGGTCGGCCGGCAGGTCATGGCCGGCGCGGCGGGCACCCTGAAGCGGATCAGTCTGGAACTGGGTGGCAACGACCCGGCGGTGCTGCTCGACGACATCGACGTCGAGTCCGTGGTCGGACCGCTGGCCGCGGGCGCGTTCACCCGCGCCGGGCAGATCTGCTTCGCGGTGAAACGGGTGTACGTCGCACGCTCACGGCACGACGAGTTCGTCGAGGCGCTGCGCGCGCACCTGGCCGGCTTCACCGTCGGTCACGGCCTCACCGACGAGGTGTCCTTCGGCCCCGTCATCAACCAGGCCCAGGCCGGCCGGCTACGGGAGCTGGTCGACCGTACCCGCGCGAGCGGGGCGAGCGTGGCCGAGCTGGGGTCGCTCACCGACGAGGCGGCCACGAGCGGCGGCGCCTATCTCCTGCCGACCCTGGTGACCGACATCGGCCAGGACGCCGAACTGGTCGCCACGGAGCAGTTCGGGCCGGTGCTCCCCGTACTCCCGTACGACACCGTGGACGAGGCGGTGGCGCTGGCCAACGACAGTGAGTTCGGGCTCGCGTCCTCGGTGTGGGCGACGGATGTCGACCGCGCCGGCGAGGTGGCGCTGCGGCTGGAGGCGGGATGCACCTTCGTCAACAGCCACAACCTGTGGTCGTTGTCGTTCGCGATGCCCTTCGGAGGCGTCAAGCAGAGCGGCATCGGCCGTGAGCGTACGGCCCTCGGGCTGCAGGAGTACGTAGAAGACCATGCGATCCGCTGGATCAAGCCGAGCGGTTCCTGAGCCGAGAAACAGGAGACGAGGACGTGACGACAGACGACGAGCTCGCCGAGTTCCGTCGGGGCATCGCCGAGCAGCGTGAGCCGCTGCCCCGCGGCAACAAGCAGGCGCGGATGGTCATCCGGGGGGCCGATCTGAAGTGGTACACCCCGCCCGGCCACAACCCCTCGCATCTCGCGCCGGTGCTGGGCACACCCATTCGCTCCTTCGAGCTGTTCATGCAGGAGCTGCCCCCCGGTATGGCCTCGGACATGCAGCAGCACCATCACGAGGCGGTGCACTGCATCCTGTCCGGCAGCGGGTACAGCGAGATCGGTGACCAGCGCTGGGAGTGGGAGGCGGGTGACTTCGTCTGTGTGCCGCCGATGGAGTGGCACCGCCACTACAACGGCAGCGACGAGCACCCGGTGCGGATGCTCCTGGTGGAGAACTCCCGGCTGCTGGATGCCCTGGGCCTGAACTACCGGGCCTCGGAGGGTTTCATCACCTGGGCGGAGCTGGTGGAGCGGCAGCGCAGCAACACGGATCAACAGGGGTCTTGACGCACCCCTCCGGATCCAGCGACCGACGGGGCGCGTCCACAGCGCCCCGCCGCGGGTGTGTCACCCCCACCGGTCGCTCTCGGCGATGACCGAGAGGCCGCCGGCGCGTTCTCACTCGCGATCTCCGCATCGGGGAGGACGAGCCGCACCCGGCCGCTCGGTGTGCCAATGGTGCTGCGCCGGCCAGGACACAGCAGCGCGCGAGGCCCGCCACCGGAAGCCCGAACGGTGTCTTGACGTCACAAGTCATCCGTGATTAGTCTGAAAAAACTTTCGGAATACGAAAAAAGGAGCCCGAGGTGAGTCAGACCACCGTCCAGCGCGGGGTCGAGACGGATCGCGCCTGGGTGTGCCTGTCGCACAGCCCCTTCATGACCCTTCCCGGCAACCAGGACGCGGGGCCCGAGTACCGCGCCGCCGTCGAGGACGTGAAGAAGTTCATCGCCGACTTCGCACCCGACCTGGTGGTGATGTTCGCGCCCGACCACATGAACATGCTCATGGAGGTCCGGCCCCCGTTCACCGGCGTCCTGTCCGGCTCGACCCTGCCCGAGTTCGACATCCCGAGGATTCCGCTCACCGTCCATCCGCTCGCCGCCGAGGTCTACGCCTCCGTCGTGCAGAACGGCGTCGACCTCGCGGTCGGCGAGGGGGTCAGTGCCGACCACGGCACGGGGCTGACACTGCTGCAGCTCTTCGACGAGCCGGGCGCGGTGCCGCTGCTGCCCGTCGTGGTGAACGCCATCGGCTTCCCGCTCTTCCCGGTCTCCCGGGCGGTACGTCTCGGAGAGGCCTTCGGACAGGCGCTCGCGGCACGCGAGGAACGCGTCCTCTACATCGGCACCGGTGGCCTGAGCCACCACCCGCCGTTCCCCGAGCCCCAGCCCGGCGCCCGGCGCTTCGACCCCGAGCAGCGCGCGGCCTCGCTGGCGACGGCCCTGGACTATCTCGATCCGGAGTGGGACCAGGCGCTGCTGGCCGGCATGGCGGAGGGACAGGCGGACCTGTTCGCCCGTGTCGAGCAGCCCGAGATCGACCCGCGGGGCGGCGGCGCCAACGAGATCCGCACCTGGGCCGCGGCCTGGGCGGCAGGCGGCTCCACACCGGCCACCTACACCTCGTACGAACTGGTCGAGAAGTGGATCACCGGGATGGGCGTGGCCTTCGGATCGGGCCGCCGGCCCGTGAGCAGCTGAGGCAGGAAAGGTGCCCCCCATGAATTCCGTCGTCAACGAGCTCGGCAAGGACACCGTCGAGCACACCCTCGACCAGGTCGACCCGCGCGCCATGGCCCTGCAGTGGAGCATCGCGCAGTTCCTGTACCGCGAGGCCGACCTGCTCGACGAGCGCCGCTTCGACGAGTGGCTCACCCTGCTCCACGACGACGTCGAGTACCAGGTGCCGATCCGCCGCAACGTCCACTCCGGCGACCTGGCCCGCGAGAACACCCGGGCCGGCCGGGACGCGATGTGGTTCGACGAGGACAAGCGCACCCTGACGATGCGGGTGACCCAGCTGAACACCGGCGAGCACTGGGCCGAGGAACCGGTATCCCGGGTCTCGCACCTGGTCACCAACATCCGCCCGGTCCTCGTGGCCGAGGACCGGGTCGAGGTCACCAGCCGTTTCGTGGTCCAGCGCAACCGCGTCGACACCGAGAGCGACCTGTTCGTCGGGCGGCGCCTCGACACGCTCGTACCCGCCGCGGGCTCGTGGCTGGTCCGCAAGCGGGTGGTGCTGGTCGACCAGAGCGTGCTCCTCGCCAAGAACCTGACGATCTTCCTGTGAATCATGCCGAGGCGCACCCGACGGGACGGGCAGCGGCTGAGCAGAAATGAGAGCAACAACGATGACACCCGGTGAACGCAACGACCCTCTCGACCTCTCGACGCTGGTCGACGCCGAGCAGGGGATCATCAGCCGCAGGATCTTCGTCGACGACGACATCTTCAGGGCCGAGCTCGCCCATCTGTTTCGGCGCGCCTGGCTGTTCGTCGGCCACGAGTCGCAGATCCCGGAACCCGGGGACTTCTTCTCCTCCCGGATGGGCACCGACTCGGTGCTACTCACCCGGGACACGGAGAGCGAGGTGCACGTCCTCCTCAACTCCTGCCGGCACCGGGGCATGAAGGTGTGCCGCTACGACTCCGGCAACACCCTGGACTTCACCTGCCCGTACCACGGCTGGTCCTACTCGGTCGACGGCGAGCTGGTGGACACCCCCGGGGACCTGTTCGGAGTGCCCCACCTGCGCAACGCCTACGGCGGCAAGCTCCGCCGCGAGGACTGGGGCCTGGTGCGGCCGGGACGGACCGAGAACTACCGCGGGCTGATCTTCGCCACCTGGGATCCCGACGCCCCCTCCTTCGAGGACTACGTCGGCAGCTTCCGCTTCTGGCTCAACAACCTCGCCGACAGCCTCGGCGGAATCGAGGCCGGCGCCGAGACGATCGCCGGAGTGCAGAAGTGGCGGGTGCCCGCCAACTGGAAGTTCGTGGCGGAGAACTTCCTCGGCGACTCCTACCACGCCGACACCACCCACGCGAGCGTCGAAGCGGTCGGCATCGGTCCCGCGGGGGCCGGCGGCACCCGGCACGGGACGGGGCCGGGCGCCCTGGCCGCCCGCAGGGCCACGTTCCAGCGCTCGGTCTCCTGGCCCGACCTCGGGCACGGCGCCTGCGACTCGCCCGACGAGGACCGGCCCTCGCCGAAGTTCGCCGACCACCCCGAACTGACCGAGTACTTCGCCGAGCTCTCCCGTTCGCGCCGCGAGACGAGGCTCGCCGCCGGTCACCCGGTCGGTGCGAACGGTCCCGCCACCATGTTCCCGAACATGTCCCTGCACGCACTGGGCTTCCCCAAGACCATCATGGTCGCCCATCCCGTCTCGGCCCACGAGACCGAGATCTGGCGGTGGTACGTCGCCGACAAGGACGCCCGCGACAACGCCCGCGAGTGGCTGCGCCACTACTACCTGCGCTACTCCGGTCCGGGCGGCCTCACCGAGCAGGACGACCTGGAGAACTGGGACTACGCCACACAGGCCAGCCGCGGCACCCGCGCGAGCGAGCTGCCGTACAACTACGCCCAGGGCCTGGGCATGACCCGCCCCGCCTCTGTCGACGGGGCGCTGGAGTCGACCCACTGGTCGACCGAGGAGAACGCGCGCAACTTCTACGCCCGTTGGGCCCGCGTGGTCCAGGGCGAGAGCTGGGAGTCCCTGATGAAGCCGGCCGGCACCCGCCACCAGACCGAGGTGAACCATGACTGAGACCCGGCGCACCGCGATCGTCACCGGTGCCGGCTCCGGCATCGGGGCCGCCGTGGCGACCCGTCTGACCGCCGCCGGCTACGAGGTGGTCGCCGTCGACAAGTCCTTCCCGGAAGCCACGTCCGGAAAGGCCCAGCACCGTGTAACGGGTGACATCGCCGACCCGGACACCGCGGGGGCGGCCCTGGACCGGGTGAGTGGTCCGCTGGACGTGCTCGTCAACGCGGCGGCCATCCGTCCGACCGGTCCGGCCACCCAGGTCTCCGACGACGACTGGCGGCGCACCTTCGAGGTGAACGTCGTGGGGTCGGCCTCGTTGGTGAAGGCCGCCGCGCAGCGGTTGCGCGACGACCACGCCTCCATCGTCAACGTCGCCTCCGGAGCAGCGTTCGGAAAGCCGAGCCTCGGCGCCTACGGAGCGACCAAGGCCGCGCTCGTGAGCTGGTCACGCACCCTCGCGACGGAGCTGGCGCCGCGCGGCATCCGGGTCAACGTGGTGGTGCCCGGCGCCACCGAGACAGGGATGCTGGTCGAGGCGAGAGCGACCGGGACCGGCACGGACAGTGCCCGGGCCGCGCGGAACCTGGGCGGCGTGGTGCTGGACCCGGACACGGTGGCGGCAGCGGTCGAAGGTGTCATCGGTCTGCCCGCGGTCACCGGAGCCATCATCCCGATCGGCCTGCTGCCATGGGTGTGGTGAGGGTGCCCGAGCAGGTGGTGGTGGTCGGCGCTTCGCTGGCCGGCGTCCGCGCCGTACAGGCCCTGCGCGAAGAAGGTCACGCCGGGCGGATCGTGCTCGTGGGCGAGGAGCCGCATCTCCCCTACGACCGGCCGCCGTTGTCGAAGCGGATACTCACGGAGAACTGGCCCGTCGAGCACATCGCCCTGCTCGACCAGGACGAGTGGGACGAGCTCGACGTCGACGTCCGGCTCGGCAGCCCAGCCGTGGGGCTCGACGTGTCCGCCCACGAGGTGCGTCTCGCCGACGGCGAGGTAGTCGCCTACGACGGGCTGGTCATCGCCACCGGGGCCGGTGCGCGGACACTTCCGGGGACGCCCGTGTCGGCCCCTGGCGTGCACACGCTGCGCTCCCGCGACGACGCCCTCCGGCTGCGCACGGCGCTGCGCGGGTCCCGGAGCCTGGGCGTGATCGGCGGAGGCTTCATCGGCTCCGAGGTCGCCTACGGCGCGAGTGGCCTGGGCCTGGACGTCACGGTGCTCGAGCGGGGGGCCGGTCCGATGGCCGAGGTGCTCGGCCCGGACGTGGCCGAGGGCCTGGCGAAACTGCAGGCCGCCTATGGGATCGACCTGCGGACCGGGGTCGAGGTGACCCGGCTGCTGCCGCGCGACGCCTCGGGCTCGCGGGTCGAGGTTCACACCGCGGACGGGAACGTCCTCACCTTCGACGAGGTACTGGTCAGCATCGGTTCGGTGCCCCGCGTCGAGTGGCTGGAAGGCTCCACTCTCCGGGTCGACCGCGGACTGCTGTGCGAGCCCACCCTGTTCGCCGGTGACGACGTCGTCGCCGCCGGAGACGTGGTGCGCGTGATGGACGCCGACGGCTCGGTCGGGCGCCGCGTGGAGCACTGGACCGACGCGTCCCAGCAGGGCGAGCTCGCCGCCGCCAACCTGCTGGCGGGCCGCGAGAAGGCCGAGCCCTACACGGCACTGCCCTACGTGTGGTCGGACCAGTTCGGGCTGCGGATCGAGGTCCTCGGCGACCCGGCCGGGGCGGACGAGGTGGTCGAGGTTCCCCTGGCCGACGGCCGCACGGCCGCCGGGGGCGGGAGCGGCGACCCCCGTCTGTACCGCTACCACAGGTACGACGAGACCGTCGCGTACGTCGGCATCGATGTGCCCAAGGAGATCCTGGCGCTGCGCCGGGCCGCCCCGACCCGCTCCGACCTGACGCGGGTCCACCAGGACGTCAAGAGCAAGAAGCAGAGGTGACCTCATGAAGATCGAAGCCGACCAGTCCGCCTGTATGGCCTACGGCAACTGCGTGGCCGTCGCCCCCGATGTCTACGACCTCCCGGACCAGGTGGTCGAGGTGATCCTGCCCGAGCCCCCACGGGAGCTGGAGGCGGCGGCCCGCAAGGGTGCCCGCCGGTGCCCGGCCAAGGCCCTTACGGTCCTGGACTGACTGACCGGGCCCATGCGCCTTGTCCCTGCGCTGGAACGAGCCACGGACCGCGCGTCAGGCCCATACCGGGACGGTATCGGCCCCCACCGAATGGGACTTGGACAGGGCGGCCCTCGCAGGGGTTGGCTGGTCGTACGACCTACCGGCTTCAGGGCGACTCGTCGTCGGGGCCTGCCCTCCCGGGCAACGGGGGCCCGAGTCGCCGCGCCCGTCCGGAAGCAGAAGCAGACCTGAGGTCGAGATCGTTTCCCCCCACACCCCTGGTCACCGCGAGCACGCGTTCGGCGCCGGCGAGACCGGTGCCGGGCGTCCGGCAGGTGACCAGGCCGGCCCGGCCACCTGATGCAGGGGACGGGCCACGGTGCGCCCGCGCTGCGGGACAGAGCCGATCGGACCCGGCGTGGACCGCGTCCGCACCGAGTACGTCTCATACGCACACCATGGAGGTAATCACACATGACCACCACGCCCCAGTCGTCCGAGGATGAGCCCACCACAGTGCGGCCACTGGTGTGGGACCCGGAGGAGATCCAGAAGCGGGTCTCGCTCGTCGAGGCCGGAGACGGCGAGATCACCCTGGACGGCACGCTGCAGATGAAGCTGCTGGAGGCGGGTGACACCACCGCCGGACGGCTGGCCGTGGGGATAGCGACCGTCCAGAAGGGCCGCAACTCGGGACTCCAGCACCGGCACCAGAAGCACGACGAGGGCTTCTACGTCCTGTCCGGCCGGGTGGAGTTCAGCGTCGAGAAGGAGACACGGGTCGTCGGCCCCGGCACCTTCATCATGGTCCCGCCCGGGGCGCCGCACGGCTTCCACAACCCGTTCGACGAGGAGGCCGTCATGTTCTGCACCTTCTCGCCGAGCCTGTACGTCGGCCTGTTCCGGGAGATGGCCGAGATCATGCGCAAGGACCCCACCCAGCTGGGTCCGGTCCAGGAAGTGGCGAGGCGTTACTTCACCGAGTTCTCGGAGGAGTACGCCCGGCCTCCGATCGACTAGCGACCGGCCGTCGCTGACGGCCGGAGCACCAGACACGGACCGCACCGACGCCGGCGGTGCCGTCCCGCCGGGACCTCGTGGGTCCCGGCGCGCAGGACCGCGCCGGCATTCACTCAGGGACAAGGAAGTTTCTCGTGAAGAACCAGCTTCGTGTGGGAATAGTAGGCGGTTCGCTCGTCGGCATGACCGCAGCGGTCCTGCTCCGGCGCCAGGGACACGCCGTGACCGTGTTCGAGCGATCTACGGGGACCTTGGACGAACGGGGTGCGGGCCTCGGCCTTCCGCACACCTTCCTCGACGAGCTCACGGAACTCGGGCTGTTCGACCCCGAGGCGCGCGGTCTGCGCAGCTCGGTCCGTCGGGTGTTCTCCGTCAACTCCGGGGATCTGCCGCTGGGCAGGGTCGTCGGCACCCAGCCCATGATCGTCGAGATGCAGCACTGGGGCCTGGTCTACCGGCAGATCTCCTCCCGGGCCCAGGACGTGGACATCCGTCGGGGCGCGACCGTGTCGAAGGTGGTCCCTGGCGAGCGGACCTCCGCGGTCCACCTCCCCTCGGGCACCGTCGAGGAGTTCGATCTCGTCGTCGGCGCGGACGGCTACCGCTCCCGCGTCCGGTCCGACCTGTTCCCGGACGCGCGGCCTACCTACAGCGGGTACCCGGTCTGGCGCGGGGTCGTGGACGAGGACCGGATCGCCGACATCTCTCCGGTGGAGGACAGCTTCCAGAGCATCGGCACCAAGAACGGTGGCACGGCCATCTACCTGGTCCCCGGCCACAAGGGCGAGCACGCGAGGGGACGGCGCCGGCTCAACTGGGCCTGGTACGACGGCAACGCCCCGCTGGATGTGCTCGGCGCCGAGTACGACGACGAGGGCCGGGTCACGAGCCTCCAGGCCGTCAGCGCGGGCGAGAAGATGCCGGAAGCCATGCTGGAGTACCTGCACTCAGCAGCCGCCAGGTACCTTCCCCCGTGGCACCGCGACATCATCATGAACACCCCCGACCCGGCCATGCAGGGCATCTGGGACCTGGAGCTGCCCCACTACGTGAACGGCACGGCCTGTCTGGCGGGCGACGCCGGCAGCATCGCCCGTCCGCACACGGCCAGCGGAGGCGTCAAGGGGATCACGGACGCGCTGGCGCTGGCCCGCCTGGTCGCGGCGTCCGACACCCTCGACGAGGCGCTCGCCGCCTACGACATCGAGCGACCCGCCGCCGGTGCCGCCCTGGTGAAGGTGGGCCAGGCCTTCGGCTCGCAGCAGGTCCTCAACGCGCCCGACTACAGCACCATGGACCAGAAGGGCTTCGAGGCCTGGATCGCCGAGGGCGCGAGTGCCATGCACTACGCCTTCCGGGAAGCGGCGAAGGCCTGAACGTCGGGGTTTTCGGTGGAGGTCGGGCGGCGACGAGGATCCGGTTTCGGCTGTGCGTCGC